>CAWUIP010000013.1:0-46742 GCA_963922415.1 uncultured Aliishimia sp.
AGCCACGAAGGCCGCGACGGATCGACCGCGGCGCAACGCGCGACGCGGGCAGGCCACGGCTGGTGCCGGATCGCCGAGAATGTGGCCTTTGGGCAAAAGGACCTGCCCACCGTTATGACTGCCTGGCAAAACTCGCCCGGGCATCGGCGCAACCTCCTTGATCCGGACACGGTCGAGGTTGGGCTGGGCCGGGTTGGCGACTATTGGACAATGATGCTGAGCGCGCCGGGGTGCTGACGCGCGACCCAACAGGAGTGTTTCAGTCGGCCTGACGCGTCCCGTCGCTGCCCGATGCAACTTCCGTACCGCCGACCCACGTGGCTGCAACCGCGCGATCATCGCCCATCATCAGCGTTGGAAAGAGCGCCTCCCAAACCGTTGTGGCGGTCGTGCTGCGCTGCGCAATCGCGGGGGTGGAGGACAGATCCAGAACCACCAAATCCGCCGCAGAGCCCGCTGCAAGGGTGCCGATCTCGCCGTCCATATGCAGCGCGCGGGCGGCACCTTCTGTGGCCAGATACATCATCTGCGCCGGATGCAACACGGTGCCGCGCAGTTGCGCCACTTCATAGGCGGCGGCCATGGTGCGCAGCATTGAAAAGCTCGACCCGCCGCCGGTATCTGTTGCAAGCCCGACCCGCACACCGCCGGTTTGCAAGCCCACCACGTCACACAGGCCCGACCCGATAAAGGTGTTCGACGTCGGGCAATGCGCCACGGCGGCTCCAACCTCGGCCAGCCGCGCGCGCTCCCGCTCCGTCAGATGGATGGAATGCCCATAGACGCCGTTTGGCCCCAAAAGACCGAAGGCCTCATAGGTATCCAAATAGTCGCGCGCCTGCGGGAAGAGTTCGGCCACCCAGGCCAATTCATCGGTCTGTTCGCTCAAATGCGTCTGCATCAGGCAATCGGGATGCTCTGCCCAGAGCGCGCCCAAGGCTTCTAACTGCGCGGGCGTAGAGGTCGGCGAAAAGCGCGGCGTGATCGCGTAGGCGGCGCGGCCCGTGCCGTGCCAGCGCTCAAGCAGCGCCTTGCTGTCATCATAGGCCGATTGGGGTGTGTCGCGTAGGCCCTCGGGCGCGTTGCGATCCATACAGGTCTTGCCCGCGAGCACCGCCATGCCGCGCGCCTGAGCCGCCTCAAAGAGCGCATCCACGCTGCCCGGATGGATCGTGCAGAAACTGGTGAGCGTCGTTGTGCCATGGGCCAGCGCCAGATCCAGCGTCCGGCCCGCGATCTGGGCGGCATAGCCCGGATCGGCAAAGCGCATTTCTTCGGGGAAGGTATAGGTGTTTAGCCAGTCGATCAGCCGCTTGCCCCAAGAGGCGATCATCGCGGTCTGAGGATAGTGCATATGCGTATCGACCAAGCCTGCCGAGATGACATGGCCGGGATAAGCCACCTCTCGGATACCTGGCGTCGCAAGTGCGTCGCGCGCGCCCACCGCAGCAATCCGACCGTTTTCGACCCGCACCGCCTCATCCCAGCGCACCGCCTCTTCGGGCGGCACCGTAAAGGGGTCGGCCACAAATTGCAGCACCTCTCCGGTGATCAGGATCCTATCGCTCATGGCCTACGCCTATCCCCGCCGGACCGCCGGGAAAAGCCCCAAAGGGCCGCATTGCCCCAATGCATCGGCTTGCCTATGGTCCGCGCATATCAAGGAGGCGCATATGAGCGAGATCGTCGAGGCAGAGGAGATCCCCAAGGACGATTACGCGCTTGATCCCAAGACGACCTCCGCGATCCTTTATTCCGTCGACATTGAGGATCGCGAGAAACTGCTGGAGTTGATGGACCCGCTGCACGCGGCCGATATCGCCGACATCCTGGAGCAGATGAACGCCTATGATCGGTCGCGTCTTGTGCGCCTCTACGACCGGGCCTTCGAGGGCGACATCCTGTCCGAACTCGATGACAAGATCCGCGAAGAGGTGATCGCGGTTTTGCGGCCCGAAACGCTGGCCGAAGCGGTGCGCGATCTCGACAGTGACGATGTTGTCGACCTGGTCGAAGACCTGGATGCCGACCAGCAAGAGGTGATCCTTGAGGCGCTGCCCGAGGCGGACCGTGCTGCAGTCGAGCAGTCCTTGGCCTATCCTGAATACTCGGCAGGGCGCTTGATGCAGCGGGAACTGGTGATGGCGCCCGAGTTTTGGACGGTGGGCGAGGCGATTGACCACCTGCGCACGATGGACGCCGAAGACCTGCCCGAGCATTTCTATCACATCACGCTGGTGGATCCGCGCATGCACCCGGTGGGCAACGTGACGCTGGGCACGCTGATGCGCTCCAAGCGCGACGTGCCCCTGGCCGAGATCACCGAAGGCACGTTCGAGGTGATCCCCGCCACCCAAGAAGAGGGCGAAGTGGCCTATGCCTTTAACCAGTATCACCTGATTTCGGCGCCGGTGGTGGACGACGAGGGGCGGCTTGTCGGCGTGATCACCATTGATGACGCCATGGCGGTGCTGGACGACGAGCATGAAGAAGACATTCTGCGCCTTGCGGGTGTGCAGGAGGAAAGCTCGCTCTCGGACCGGGTGATCGACACCACGAAGCGCCGTTTTCCCTGGCTGGCGGTCAACTTGATCACCTCGATCCTCGCCTCGCTGGTCATTGCCCAGTTCGACGCGGCCATTGCGCAGATCGTGGCGCTGGCGGTCTTGATGCCGATTGTGGCCTCTATGGGCGGCAACGCGGGCACGCAGTCTTTGACAGTGGCCGTGCGCGCGATTGCCACGAAAGACCTCACAGGCGCCAATGTCTGGCGCGTGATCCGGCGTGAGGTGCTGGTGGGGCTGATCAACGGGTTGATCTTTGCAGTGGTCATGGGCGTTGTCGGGATCGTCTGGTTCGGCTCGCCTGCGCTGGGTTATGTCATCGCCGCGGCGATGGTGGTGAACATGGTGGTCGCGGGCCTGGCGGGCACGGTGATCCCTGTGATCCTTGATCGGCTTGGCATCGATCCGGCGTTGGCCTCAGGCGCGTTTGTGACCACTGTGACCGATGTCGTGGGCTTCTTCGCCTTTCTCGGCCTTGCAGCGGTGGTGCTGCTATGACCGACAACGCAGATGCCAAGGCCGCCGCCCGCAAAGCCGCCTTTGCCCGCCGCAAAGCGGCACATGCTGCGGCCAACGACGCGCAAGCGGGATACCTCTCCGAAGTGCTGGCGGGCTATCGCGGCGTTCCCCTGTCAGGCTATCTGCCGATCCGGACAGAGATCGATCCGCGCGCGGCCATGGCCGAGGCGGCGGCGCACGGGCCGGTGGGGGTTCCTGTGATCCAGGGCACTGGGCTGCCGCTTTTGTTTTCACGGTGGACGCCAGACGGCCCGTTGCGGGACGGACCCTTTGGCGCGCAGGTGCCCGAAAGCGACGATTTCTTTGAGCCCGAGATTTTGATCGTGCCGCTGGTGGCCTTCACCCGTGCCGGGGGGCGGTTGGGGTACGGCGGCGGTTTCTATGATCGCACGCTAGAGCGGTTGCGCGCGGCGCGGGCCACCCTGGCCATCGGCTTTGCCTTCGCCGCGCAAGAGGCGGGCACCCTGCCGCAAGAGCCGACGGACCAACCCCTGGACCTGATCGTCACCGAAGCCGGGATAATAGAACGGCCTTAGCTTTGTCGTGTTTTCAGAAGTGCGCCAAGTTCGGCAAGAAGCTTTTCCGCAGGCACCGGTTTCACGCAAACGGCCGCATCGGGGAACTGCGCCAAAAGCGCGTCTTCGACGGCGTGTCCCGTGTGAAATACAATTGGGATACTTTTTGAAGATAGCTGTATGGCTAAGGGGTAGACGTCCTCGCCGATCAAACTGACATCCAGAATTGCGCCTGCGATTTCGGGATGGGCCTCAAAAACATCTATAGCAGCCTCGAGACTGCCCGCCGGCCCCACGACCTGGGCCCCAGCATCTGCCAATGCAAATTCGATATCCATTGAAACGAGCACCTCATCCTCGACCAGCAAAATCGGTAGGTTCTTTAAGCCTTGGATTGATGGACGGGTTGGCTCGTCAAATAGCCCCAGCCGTCCAGGCGGTGGTTGTCCCGTCGCCGACGCGGAGCGCTCGGTGTAGCGGACTAAATGTGGAAAGTTAGGATGCTGCACATCGTGTCCTTTTCGAATTCTCGCGTGAACTCCCCACCAAGCTGCCGCGCCGAATTATGTATTAAATCAGATCCAAACCCGGGCGCCTCGGCCAAGCCAGTTTTCGCCGCGACCAGCTTATCAGCCTCAAGGGCCTCTCGCCAAACAATCCGCAACAGGGTCTTGTGATCTTCTGTGACCTCGACATCCCACTGCAAATGGACCGGATGCCCAGGCAAAGACCAAGACCCGTGCTTGACAGAATTTGTCGCCAACTCATGCAAGATCAGCCCGACAGAGGTGAGCCGCTCCACCGACAGGAGAAGCTCTGGACCCACGACTTTTAGATCATCGCCCGTGTGCCGATGCGGCTCAAGAATGGTTGAGACCAGATCGCGCAGGTCCACAGGCCCCACGGCATCCAAGGCCAGGCTCGCCGTATGGGCGGCGGCCAAGGCCCCCACGCGCGCTTGCAGATCGGTCGCATAGTCCATCGCCTCGGGCGATTTGCGCGCGGACACGCGGATGATAGCCTGCACGATGGCAAAGAGGTTCTGCACCCGATGCTTCATTTCGCGCAGCAGCAATTCGTTGCGCTGGGCCAAAGACTGCCGCTCGGTATCGTCGCGGCTGGTCTTGAGGTAGAGTTGGCGGCCATCTTCTAGGGGAGCGGCCATGATCCGGGACATGGTAATAAGTTGGCGGCCATCCCGAAACTTATGCGGGATGATCCCGTTCCATTCGCCGGTCTCCTTGATGACCTTTTGGATGTCCTCCCAAGGTTCGGGCAGGACGGCAGAGGTGGTTTCAAAGATCGGGCGGCCATGCGCCTGGGCAAAGCCTGTGCCGTACATCTGTGTGGCCCCGTTGTTCCACGTCTCAATGCCCGTCTCTTCCGTCCACGAGATAATCGCGGAGGTGGCCGATTGGATCATCTGCTCGACCTGCCGTTCGACCGCCGTTTGCTTATGGTCGGCGACCACTGTGTGGATGCCCAGCATCCGGTGCGGCGCGCCGTCTTTCCAGAAGGCTTTGCCGCGACACCGAATGGTTATGGGCGCGCCTGACGCAGTGGTGTAGCGGACCACTTGGTCATAGGGAAACTCTGGGTTTGCCATATGGCTTTTGGCCTTCGCGGCCGCGACAACGCCATCTTCGGGAAAGATGAGGCTTTGCCACTCAGAGGCGAGGTGCGCCTTAAGGTCCGGGTCGAATCCGAACGTGCGCCAAAACCCCGGGCTCATGTATTCATGTTCGGGATTTTGCAAATCCCAATACCAGATGCCGTCAAGAATGCCGTCATCAAGGAGCGCCAAGACATCCTCTTGGCGAAAAAGCGCGTCGAGTTCCTGTTTCAGGTAGTGGTCAACGCTGTCAGTGTTTGGCATCGGTCGGTCTTGGGCCATGGCGTATTCTCGTTAGAAGTGTACGCAGGAATGGCCCAGGACACAATTCGTTCATTGCCGGCCGCAGCCACCGAGGGGCCTGCGCAGACCTTATGCGATGGCCGTTGACCGCCCCGCATTGCGTCCTGAAAAGATGCAACCGCCCAAAAACGTGCCTTCCAGCGCATTATAGCCGTGGTATCCGCCGCCGCCGAAGCCCGCGACTTCGCCTGCGGCAAAGAGCCCCGGCACCGGCGTGCCACTCGCGCCCAGCATCCGACTGTCGAGGTCGGTGTGCAGACCGCCCAGCGTTTTGCGCGTCAGTATATGCAGCTTTACCGCGATGAGGGGGCCATTGGCCGGGTCGAGGAACTTGTGCGGTTTGGCGGTGCGGATCAGTCTATCGCCGCGATAGTTGCGCGCGGCGTGGATGGCCATCATCTGCGCATCCTTGCTGAACGGATTGTCGATTTGCGCATCGCGGGCTTCGATCTGCGGGCGCAGCACCTCTTCCTTGATCAGGTCCCCGCCTGCGATCTGGTTCATCCCGCGCACGAGGCTGGGCAGGTCTTGCGCCACCACGAAATCCTCGCCCCGTTCCTTGAAGGCCTCCACCGGGCCCGTCGCTTTGCTCCCCGCTAGGATGCGCTGTTTGATCACTTCCAGCCAGGATTTGGACGTGAAATCGGGGTTTTGTTCCGAGCCAGAGAGGGCGAATTCCTTCTTGATCACCTTCTGCGTCAGAATGAACCAAGAGTATTCATACCCGGTCTCGAGGATCATGCGCAGTGTCGACACGCTGTCAAAGCCGGGCAGGGCGGGCGGGGCAAAACGTTGGCCGGTCGCGTCGAACCACATCGATGAGGGCCCCGGCAGAATGCGGATGCCATGCGCAGGCCAGATCGGGTCCCAGTTCTTCACGCCCTCGGTGTAGTGCCACATCCGGTCACCATTGATCACCTGACCGCCTGCGGCCTCAGAAATCCCGATCATGCGCCCGTCCACATGGGCGGGCACACCTGCGACCATGTCCTTGGGCGGGGGTCCAAGCCGGTCAGTGGGCCAGACCTTACGGACCATCTCAAAGTTGCCGCCGATCCCGCCAGAGGTCACAATGACCGAAGGCGCGTCTATCCGGAAGTCGCCCACCGGGTCACGGTTGGTTTGCGCGCCGATGGGGGCCGCATCCTCGGCCAAAAGCGTGCCCGAGACCCCTTTGGCCGCGCCATTTTCCATCTCGATCCGGTCCACTTGGTGGCGGAAGTTGAACTGGATCCGGCCTGCGGCCTCATGCTCTTTACAGCGGCGCACGAAGTGTTCCAGGACGCCGGGGCCCGTGCCCCACGTGATGTGAAAGCGCGGGACCGAATTGCCATGACCATTGGCAAAGGATCCGCCGCGCTCCGCCCAGCCGACCACCGGAAACCAGCGCAGACCCATCGCATGGAGCCAGGGGCGCATCTCGCCCGCCGCAAACGCGACATAGGCTTCGGCCCACTTGCGGGGCAGCGCATCCTCGGGCCGGTCAAACTGCGCCGATCCCATCCAATCCGACAACGCCAATTCGGCACTATCGCGAATGCTCATCCGCCGCTGCTCGGGCGTGTCGACCATAAAGAGGCCGCCGAGCGACCAATGAGCCTGGCCGCCCAGGTTCTGCGGCCCTTCCTGGTCGACGATGATCACGCGCTTGCCCCGGTCCCCTAGTTCGGCGGCGGCGACAAGGCCCGACAGGCCACCACCCACGATGATTGCATCGGCTTGATCCATCTCAGCGGCTCCGGAACCAAAGGACAAAGGGCAGGGCGACCAGATACATGGTCACGCCGTAAACGCCTGCGGGCAGGGCAAGGGCCGTGAACCCCGCTGTCGTGCCCATGATGATCGGCGCCAGCGTGATCGCGACGGTGCTGTTCTGGATGCCCGCCTCGATCGAGATCGTCTTCGCCTCGAGCATCGACAGCCCCGCGACCAGCGCGACACCAAGCCCCAGCGCCAGCAGGATAATGTTCATGGTGACCAGGCCAGGCCCAAGGGTCGCAAGGTTGGTCGTAAAGAGGTCCCAATTGCTGGCCACAGCGGCCATCACAATGATCACGAAAAGCACGACCGCGAGCACAGACAGCTTCGGCTCAATCCAATCGGCGGCGCCCGGGGCCAGACCACGGATCGTGACGCCGATGGCGACCGGGACGGCTGTGATCAGAAACATGCTGATGGCGAGCGAAGTGGCCGAGATTTGCGGCGCGTCGGCGCCCATGAAATGCACCACCGACCACGCGACCAGGAAGGGGACCGTTAGGATCGACACGAGCGAGATCACCGCTGTCAGCGACACTGACAGGGCCACATCCGCACGCGCCAGCTTCGACAAGATGTTCGATGTCACGCCGCCTGGGCAAAAGCTCAGCAGCATAAAGCCCGCCGCCAACTCGCCGGTGATGCCAAACGCGGTGATGATGCCGTAAGCCACAACCGGCACTAGGACGATCTGCGCCAACGCCCCGATCACAAACGCCCAGCCGCGCTGAAACACGCGCACGAAATCGGCAATCGTCAGACCGATGCCCAGGCTCAGCATGATGATCGCCAGCGACAGCGGCAGAACCACTTCCAGCAGGATGTTGTTGTCCATCCCTGTCCCCCCTATTTTCGCTGAATATGCGGTGCGTTATCCCCGCGCATCAAGCGGTTTTCGCGCACCTGACCAGACGTCAGAGGGGCCAGAAGACCAAGATTGCGGGGATCGACACGGCGATGATGATGATCTCCAGCGGCAGGCCCATCCGCCAATAGTCGCCAAACTGGTATCCGCCGGGGCCCAGGATCAGCGTGTTGTTCTTGTGTCCGATGGGGGTCAGGAACGCGGCAGAAGCGGCGACGGCCACAGCCATCAGGAACGGGTCTGGATTGACCCCAAGCGTTTGGGCCATCTGGATACCAACTGGGGCTGCGACGATGGTCGTGGCGGTGTTGTTCAGCACATCCGACAGCGTCATTGTCACGACCATCAGGACTGTCAGCACGGCCCAAGCAGGCAGGCCTTCGGTCCAGCCCACCAGCGCGCCTGCGATCAACTCCGTCCCGCCCGAGGTCTCAAGCGCGGCTCCCAGAGGGATCATCGAGCCCAAAAGGACCACCACAGGCCATTCGATATGCGTGTAAAGCTCTGACAGCGGCACGATTTTCGCCAACACGTAGGCGACGACCACAAGGCCCAAGGCAATGGGCAGGTACAAAAGCCCAACGCTCGCCGCCACGACAGCGCCGACAAAGAGGGCGATGGCAAGCCAGACCTTTTCGTCAGCCGTCACCGCAAGGCCGCGGGTGGCAAGGGGCAGACAGCCCAGCCAGGCGGTCACATCGCTGCCCCGGTCGCGTGGCACGAGCAGAAGGAGGATATCACCTGCGCGCAACTCGGTCTTGCGTATCTGCTTGGTGATGCGCCGTCCTTGCCGTGAGATGCCCATCAGAACCGTGGCCTGCCGCCATCCCAGCCCCACCGCTTGCGCCGACCGCCCCAGAAGCCGCGAGGTTTCGGTCACGACCACTTCAATGATTTCAACACCTTCGCCTGAGGCTTTCAGGCTCTCTTCCCGCTTGGCATCGGCCACGGCGAGCCCTGTTCCCGTGCGAAACTCGTCAAGCGCGTCGGGTGCTGCCTCAAGCACCAGCGCATCGCCCGCCTTGAGCTCAGAGTGGCTCGCCCGGCCATAGACGCGCCTGCCGTCGCGGATCAGGCCAATGATTGCCACATCGGCTTTCTCGGCGGCCTCCTCTAAGTCGCTGAGCCGCGCACCAATATGCTTGGATCCTTCGGGCACGGTCAGTTCTGCGATATAGCTCGACAGGTCCTGCAACTCGGACGCAGCATCCGCTCGCGCTGGGATCAGCCGCCAACCAATCAGGGCGACAAAGGCAAGGCCCGCAATCGCCGCGACACCGCCCACCGGGGCAAAGTCGAACATCGCGAAAGGCGTGCCCAGGCTGTCTTCGCGGATTGTGGCGATGATGATGTTGGGGGGCGTGCCGATCAACGTGACCATACCGCCGAGGATCGTGGCAAATGACAGCGGCATCAGGCTTAGGCCTGCCGAGCGTCCCGCTTTGCGTGCGGTCTGCATGTCCACGGGCATCAGCAGCGCCAGCGCTGCCACGTTGTTCATAAAGGCCGACAAGACCCCACCCACGGCCCCCATGAGCGCGATATGCGCCCCCAGCGCGCGTGAACTGTCGACCAGAGTGCGCGTGATCAGAAACACCGCACCGGACCGGACCAGGCCTGCCGAGACCACGAGGACAAGCGCCACCACCAAAGTGGCCGGGTGGCCGAAGCCTGAAAATGCCTCCGAACTTGGCACAACGCCCAAGACGACGCCGAACATCAGAGCGGAAAAGGCGACAATGTCGTACCGAAACCGCCCCCAAAGCAGCAATCCAAAGACCAACCCGAAAAGGCTGAACAGGATGATCTGGTCTTGGGTCATGGGCAATGATACTCGCAGAACGAACGGGGCCGCGTCCTCGCAACCGTTACCGGAGCCGCGCGTTATGCGAAAGATCTTACCGTTGTTGGTTGTCCTGGTCGCGATCTTTAATGCTGCGCCGCTGGCCGCGCTTGAGATCGACGGACGTAACGTGATTGTTGAAGATCTGCGCACCGACAAATCAGCGCCAGGGCCTTTAATCGTTGCGCTGCACGGAGCGACCGAAACGCCGAAGCGGTTTCGCGGCACATCGCGTTTGGACACGCTGGCAGAGGCTTTGGATGCCGTCGTCGCCTACCCTCAGGCCACAGGCGCTGCGTGGCAGGCCGGGCAGGTCCCGCAAGACCGCTCCGACGTGGCTTACCTGTCGCGTGTGATCCGCGTCTTGCAGGCGAACCCTCAAGTGGCGGAGCGTCCAGTGCTCGTGATCGGTCACGGGCAGGGCGGGGCGATGGCGCTGCGCATGGCCTGTGATGCGCCGGACCTGGTGGCGGGCGTTGGGGTTGTGTCAGGCAAACTGTTGCGGACCTACCCGTGTCGGACTGGGCGCGCTCTTCCTACGCTTTTTCTCCATGGCACCGCAGATCCGGTTTTGCCCCACGATGGCAGCCAGACGACCCTTTCCGCCTCTGAGACAGTGGCGCTTTGGGCTGCGCGGAATCGGTGTGGGAGCGATATCCGCGTGCGGCGCGTGGACCCAAACCGTGCGGACAAGACATCCGTGGTTATTCGGCAATACGAAAGCTGCCGGGCTGTCATAAGCCACGTTCAGATCCTGGGCGGTGGCCATGGTTGGCCGGGCGGGCGCACAACGTCGGGCCGCAAATTTGGTCCCCAAACTAGCGACATCCGCGCGATTGATGAACTTCTGCGCGTCTTGGGACCTGTGGCGCAAATCCCGTAAGGTGCGTCACCGTACGCACCCGCGGTTGATCCTCCACCTGATCAGGCCTTATACGGCGACAACTGGTTGCGCGCACCGGCGCGAAGACTTGAGGAGATCGACATGGCAGGCCACTCAAAATGGGCAAACATCCAGCACCGCAAAGGGCGCCAGGATGCGGCACGCTCAAAGCTCTTTTCCAAACTCGCCAAAGAAATAACCGTGGCTGCCAAAATGGGCGACCCGGACCCGGATAAGAACCCCCGCCTGCGGCTTGCGGTGAAAGAGGCGAAATCTCAGTCGGTCCCAAAGGACGTGATCGACCGCGCGATCAAAAAGTCACAAGGCGGCGATGCGGAGAATTACGACGAAATCCGCTATGAGGGGTATGGGCCCAACGGTGTCGCAGTTATTGTTGAAGCGATGACCGACAACAAAAATCGCACGGCGTCGAATGTGCGGTCCACCTTCTCGAAAAACGGAGGGAACTTGGGCGAGACGGGGTCCGTGGGTTTCATGTTCGAGCGCAAGGGCGAAGTGACATACTCCGCCGAAGTCGGGGATATGGATGCTGTTATGGAAGCCGCCATCGAGGCCGGCGCAGAAGATGTTGAAAGCTCGGACGAAGGCCACATCATCTGGTGCGCGGATACGGACCTGAACGATGTCTCATCGGCACTCGAGACGGCGCTGGGCGAATCCGAGTCGACAAAACTCGTCTGGAAACCAACGACCACGACCGAGCTCGACTTGGACAACATGCAAAAGTTGATGAAACTCGTCGACGCTCTGGAAGATGACGACGACGTGCAGCGGGTGACGACCAATTTTGAAGCGACCGACGAGGTGTTGGCGCAGCTCTAACAGAGCCGCGGCGTGATGTGGCTGCGCACTTTTCTAACGGGCAGCCTTGCAGTCTTGGCAACCTGTCTCGTCGGGCTCGGGGCACTCGCGCGCTTCGTGCCTGACTCCGGCGCGCTTTCAACACCCTTTCGCCTAATCGATAGCTTGGCCCCGCAAATTTTAGGATGCGGCTTTCTGCTCGCAGTACTCTGTGCGGTATTGGGCGCGCGACGCATTGGCGGGGGAATTGCGCTGCTCGCTGTTGCGGCGGCGGCGCATTTTGTTGCCGATCACCGCGCGTTGAGCCTGCCTGTTCAGCCAGATCTTACGCCTGAGCTGCGCATCGTCTTTTTCAATGCGTTGCACGAAAACGCTGCCGCGGCAGACCGGATTGCCACTGCCTTGCGCGCCGCGGATCCGGATGTGGCGATCATTGCTGAAGCCGATGCAACCTATCCCGCCTTGCCGCGCTTGTCAGAGCACTATCAGGTCCTCACACCATGTGCCTTTGAGATGTGCGATTTCCTTGTATTGGCGCGTCCCGAGGTTGCGCGCTGGTGGCAGCTGACTTTGAACCCCGTTTGGGAAGGTCGATACGTTGTAACCGAGCTCGCCGGGCGGTTTCATGCGCCGCGCTTCATTGTTGGCAATCACTTGGTCAAGCCGTGGTTCGACGGCATCAGTGGGTCAGAGATTGGCAAGCTGGGCGCGCAGTACGATTGGCTGCCGGGCGACGTTGTCGTCGTTGGTGACTTCAACGCCGCGCCTTGGACATATTCAATGCGGCGCCTTTTGGAGAGAACGGGCTTTCGGGCACTGCGCCGGCCTCTCTCCACTTGGCCAGCCAATGCGGGGTGGCTTGGTGTTCCGATCGATCAAGTCTTGGTGCACGGTGGCGCCCGCGTTCAGAAGATTGCCCGATTTGGCGCAGACCTAGGGTCCAACCACGCGGGTTTGGTGGTCGATATCGCCTACGTGCGGCAATGAGGCAGGGATTAGGGGCCTGCCCCAACGTGTTCGCCTGCCGCCATCGTTCTAAGGCGTCTCTGGTGCACCCTATTCAAAGAGCGCGCGGGTCAGGTTCCCAAACATGGAAGGACGATCCGACGGTGCCGGGCTTTGCCGGCGCAGGGACTTCAGCACAGTTTTAAGCTCCGACAATTTGTTGGCAGCCACACGGTCTTGCCCGGCCAAGGATTGAACGGACAGGATCTTTTCTTGTGTATGCAAAGCTGCTTCGATCACAGCGAACTGCTGCGGGGTCAAGTCGACGCTGAGTTTATCTGTCATCATGTTAAGCATCCGAAATGAACTCTTCGGTTCAGTATATGGGGTCTGCAAGGGGGTACGCCAATATCCGTAATCTGGATCACCTGCGGCTCATGACAAAAATTGACAGCACTTGCGCAGCGGTGAAACACATCTGAATTGGACGAATTGAGTGACGCACCAGTCCTTGCTATGCGGTTTAGCTGTGCGTGCATCGTGAGGGATCTTTGTTATCACATTGTTTTTAAATAACTAAATTTTTCTGACTTGGATAAGCACTGCCGCGGCAACTGCCGGCTTGCGTCGCAATGAGGCATCCGCCGTCCGTGCGACTATGAGTTAAATTGCCGGAATTATTGCAAGGCGCCGCCCGAAGAGCACGGCTTTGTGACACACAGAGAGCACGCTATTTCTCTTGTGGGGAAGCTCTTTTTACTGCTTGGAAACAGTTTGCATCTGGCGCGTGCGGTGACTAACCGTCAGTCGGCCTCTGCGTCGGCCAGTTTTTGCGAGTCCACCATGCCGCCCTTCGTTTCTGGATACCTGCTTAGCCTGTCGCTGATCCTGGCCATTGGCGCGCAAAACGCATTTGTTCTGCGGCAGGGCCTGCTGCGTCAGCATGTCTTTGCGGTCAGTTTGTTCTGCGGGGTCAGCGATGCCATTCTGATTGCGGCGGGCGTTGCGGGTTTTGGCTCACTGGCGGAAGCTGTGCCGTGGTTTGAAACGGCGATGCGCTATGGCGGCGCGGCTTTTCTGATCTGGTACGGCTGGAAAAACGCGCGCTCGGCGTGGCGCGGTGGGGCTGTTCTGGACACCGAAGGCGCCGGGGCAACGGCCCTGGGTCCAGCTTTGGCAACGCTTGCGGCGATCACATGGCTCAACCCGCATGTCTACTTGGACACCGTCGTGCTGATTGGGTCAATTTCGGCGCAGTATGATCCGCGCTGGCCCTTTGGGTTGGGGGCGGTTTTGGGGTCTTTGTCTTTCTTCTTTGCCCTGGGGTATGGCGCGCGTGCGCTCGCGCCGCTCTTCCGCAAGCCCCGGTCCTGGCAAATTCTTGATGCGCTAATTGCGCTGACCATGTGGAGCATCGCGGCGGGGCTTTTATGGTCGCATTGAGCGCTGGACATGGCCGCAACTTTGGCGCCTTGTGGGCCGCATGAGCCAACCGCAGCGTCCTCTCATCGGCATCTTCTGGATGCTTGTCACCGGTATCTGCTTTGTCGCGGTGACCGCGCTTGTGAAGTTCATGGGCGACAGGATCCCACCGGCGGAGGCTGCCTTTCTGCGCTATGTGCTGGGGCTGGTCTTTCTCGTGCCGATGTTGCGCCCGATGATGCAGGTGAAGCTGACGCCGCGACTATGGAAGCTCTTCACACTGCGCGGCGCGTGCCATTCAGCAGGCGTCATTCTTTGGTTCTTTTCGATGACCCAAATTCCGATCGCGGAAGTTACAGCGCTCAACTACCTGGCGCCGGTTTACGTCACTGTGGGCGCGGTTTTCGTGTTGGGCGAGCGGTTGGCGGCGCGGCGCATTCTGGCGGTTCTTGCGGCCTTAGTGGGGACGATCATCATCCTGCGCCCCGGCTTTCGTGAGGTCGATGACGGGCACTTGGCCATGCTGCTATGCGCGATTGTGTTCGCGGGCGGGTACCTGACCACCAAGATTTTGGCGGATGAGGTCCCGGCTGCGGTCATCGTCTTTATGCTGTCGGTCTTTGTAACGGTGTTTCTGACGCCCTTCGCGCTGGCCGTTTGGGTGCCGCCGACGTGGACGGAACTTGGCCTCTTGTTCGCAGTGGCGTGCTTTGCGACGGCGGGTCACTACACGATGACATTGGCCTTTGCGGCAGCACCCGTTGCAGTGACCCAGCCCGTGACGTTTTTACAGTTGGTTTGGGCCATGCTCTTGGGCGCTTTGGTCTTTGCAGAGCCGGTCGATGTATGGGTCTTTGTGGGCGGGGGTATTATTTTGAGCGCTGTCAGCTTCATTACATGGCGCGAAGCTGTCCTGAACCGCCGCCCCGTGACACCGCCCGGCCCGGCGACAAAGCTATGACAGCTTTGAGAGTTCCGACGAACCATATGGAGGTGCAACAGTGACGGATCAGTCTTCAAGCCCTGCGCCTTGGTCAACTGTCGACACAGTGAAATGGATTGCAACGGTTATTCAACTGGTTGGCTATGGCCTGACCGGATTGAACGTCACGCCCTGGAACGTCTATGCCTTCTTCGCAGGCATCGTTTTGTGGTTTGCGGTCGGCGTGATGTGGAAGGACCGTGCGATTATGGTGGTGCATGTGGGCGCCTTTATCTCTTTGCTTGTTGGGTATCTGAATGCCTGAGGCGGATTATGTCATCGTTGGTGCCGGCTCGGCGGGCTGTGCTGTTGCCTATCGTTTGGCAGAGGTGGGCAAGTCGGTTCTGGTGATCGAGCATGGGGGCACGGATCGCGGACCGCTGATCCAGATGCCAGCCGCGCTGAGTTATCCGATGAACATGTCGCGCTATGATTGGGGCTATCAAAGCGAGCCCGAGCCGCATTTGGGCGGGCGGCGGTTGGCTTGTCCGCGCGGCAAGGTCATCGGCGGTTCTTCGTCGATCAACGGCATGGTCTACGTGCGCGGGCATGCGCTGGATTATGACCATTGGGCCGAAAGTGGCGCTGACGGGTGGTGTTATGCGGATGTGTTGCCCTACTTCAAGCGCATGGAAAGCTGGGACAGCGGTGGCCATGGTGGCGATGCCGACTGGCGCGGCAGCAACGGCCCGCTTCATGTCACACGGGGCAAACGCGACAACCCGCTCTTTGACGCTTTCGTGCAGGCAGGCGCGCAGGCAGGGTACCAAGTCACCGGCGACTATAACGGGCAGCAGCAAGAGGGCTTTGGCCCGATGGAGCAAACCGTGCGGCGCGGGCAGCGCTGGTCAGCGGCCAATGCCTATCTCAAGCCTGCGTTGCGGCGTGCCAACTGCGAATTGATCCGGGGCTTGGTGCAGCGCGTGATCTTGGAAGACGGCCAAGCCAGGGGCGTGCAATTGGCAGGCGGCAAGACGGTGATGGCGCGCACAGAGGTGATCTTGGCCGCGTCCTCGATCAATTCGCCCAAGATCCTGATGCTGTCGGGGATCGGTCCCGCCGCGCACCTGGCCGAGCATGGGATCGAGGTTGTGGCGGATCGGCCCGGCGTGGGCGGTAACCTGCAAGATCACCTGGAGATGTATATCCAGATGGCGGCCTCGCAGCCGATCACGCTGTATAAGCATTGGAATCTGCTGGGCAAAGCGATGATCGGCGCGCAGTGGCTCTTCACGCGGACGGGCCTGGGCGCGTCGAACCAGTTTGAGAGTGCCGCCTTCATCCGGTCGCGCGCGGGCGTGCAGTATCCGGATATCCAATACCATTTCCTGCCCATTGCCGTGCGCTATGACGGGCAAGCGGCGGCAGAAGGGCACGGGTTTCAGGCTCATGTGGGGCCGATGCGCAGCCAAAGCCGCGGGCGCGTGTCGCTGAGATCCGCCAACCCCGCCGACGCACCCAAGATCCTCTTCAACTACATGTCGCACTCCCAAGATTGGGAGGATTTCCGCACGTGCATTCGCCTTACCCGAGAGATTTTTGCCCAGGACGCGTTCAAGCCATTCGTGCGGCACGAGATCCAGCCGGGCGAAGACGTGCAATCCGAAGAGGCGCTCAACGCGGCGATCAAAGAGCATGTGGAAAGCGCCTATCACCCCTGCGGCACTTGCCGGATGGGTCGGGCTGACGACCCAGATGCGGTTGTGGACTCGACTGGGCAAGTGATCGGTGTGTCGCGTTTGCGTGTGGTCGACAGTTCGGTCTTTCCGCGCATCACCAATGGCAATCTCAATGGCCCGTCGATCATGACGGGCGAGAAGATGGCGGATCACATCTTGGACCGTACCCCGCTGCCGCCCTCAAACGCAGAGCCTTGGGTGCATCCCGACTGGGAAACTACGCAGCGCTAAAGCCTATCCGACGCGGTAGGGCAGCACGTCGCGTTGGTCGTGATCGACGTCCAAGGGCCGCTCCACCGGCGGGACAGAGCGTTGATGACAGCGGCTGCGCTCGCAAATGCGGCAAGAGATGCCAATAGGTTCGAAGGCTTCGGGCCGCGTGACGTCAAGTCCATCCGCGTAGACGAGCGCGCCCGCATGGGCGACCTCGCAGCCCAAAGCGATCGCATAGCGCCGCACCGGCGCGCCGTAGCGCCCAGCGGATTTCGTCACATCGCGCGCGATTGAGACATAGCGCACGCCGTCGGGCGTTTCGGCCAATTGGCGCAGGAATTGCCCGGGCATCTCGAAGGCACGGTGCACGTTCCACAACGGGCACGCGCCGCCAAAGCGGGCAAATTGCAGCCGTGTGGCAGAGTGGCGTTTGGTGATCGTGCCCGCCTGATCCACGCGCACAAAGAAGAAGGGCACGCCCTTGGCGCCAGGACGCTGGAGCGTCGACAAGCGGTGGGCCACTTGTTCAATCGATGCGCCAAACCGGCTTGAGAGTGCCTCCAGATCGTGGCGGGTTTCCAACGCAGCCTCTTGGAACTCACCATAGGGCATCAGGGCTGCGCCCGCGAAGTAATTCGCCAGCCCGATCTTTGCGATGGCGCGGGCCTCACTGCTTTGGAACCGCGCGAGATCAAGCGTCGCCTCAAGAAGCTTGTCCTGGGTCAGCAAAGCCACCTGCAGGAGCAACTGAAACGTCTGCGTTTCCGGGGCGGAGAGGGCCGAGAGGGTCAGGATTTTATTCTCAGCATCAAAGCGGCGCAGCATGTCGGCCTCTTCAAACCGGACCTTGACGCCGTGATTGCCCAGACGCGCCACAGCAGCGACGCGGATGTTCTTTAACCCACCGTCTTTGCTGGCAAAATGTTCGGCGGCACGGTCAACCGCGTCGATATAGTTGTCGCAGTAGTGAAAGAAATCGCGCACCTCGTCCCAGGCGCTGGGCTTGGCTTGCGCATCTGCGCGCCCCAACGCCTCATCCAGGGACGCCAAACGCTCTTGCCCATCGCGGTATGCGCGGTGGAGGCTGAGAAAGGCGCGTGCCAGGCCGGGGGCGTTTGAGGCCGTCAATCGCAGATCCGCCAGCGGCGGGGCCTCGCCCGCAAAGACGGGGTCTGCCAGCGCCTCGCGCATATCCGATATCACGCGCTCGCTGTCGCTCGTCGAAAGCTCGGTCACGTCCAAGCCAAACTCGCTTGCCAGGGCCAGGATCACGGTCGAGGATACGGGCCGCGCGTTATTCTCCATCTGGTTCAGATAGGGCAGGGAGACACCCAGCTTGGCCGAAAAGTCTTTTTGCGTCAGTCCGATACGCTGGCGCACCTCGCGCAGCTTTGCGCCCACATAGAGTTTTTGAGTGGCCATGTCCCCATACCCCCGCCCTGGAGTTTGCAGCTTTGCAGATGTTCAGGCTAAGTTTGCAAACCGCCCGATGCAAGCTTGGCGGTTCATGGTTAATCGCGCGTTAACTGTCTTGGGAAAGTCCTAGAGGCCCAGCTGTTTTTCGCGTCGGATTGTGAACATGACCGACAGCACCGCAAGCGCGGAGGTGATGAACATGATCCAAAGCAAAGGTTCGGCCCCGGTTCCTGGCCCCAACACCACGCCCGCCAGCGCACCAAGAATCGCGCCGCCGCCCAGCATGATGGCGCCTCCAAGGCCAGACGCAGTGCCCGCAAGATGCGGCCGAACTGACAGCATTCCGGCTGTTGCATTGGCGATGACAAGCCCGTTGCCGATGCCAACAAATGTCATGAACGCAAAGAACGACAGCGCTGTGCCGAACCCCAACAGGAACACGATCAAGGATAGACCGACGCCAACTGCATTGATGACAGACCCGAGCAAGACCAGGCGGTTGACGCCATATTGCGCTGCGTATTGGCCGGTCAAAAAGTTGCCAAAGAAGTACCCGACCGCGGGTGTGCCGAAGTAGATCCCCAACACCGCGGGCGCCATGCCGAAGACCTCCGTGCCCACAAATGACGCCCCGCCAAGGTATGAAAAGAAGGCCCCTGACGCGAATGTCGCTGTGAGCGCGTACCCCCAAAAACGTTGCGATGCGAAAAGCTCAGGATACTGCCGGAACTGTTCGCCCAACGTCAGTCCAGAGGCGGTCTTGGTTTCACCCATGTCGCGCCAACAGATCACCCATGTCGCTGCGCCAAGCAAGAACAGAAGCCAAAAACTGGCTTGCCAGCCGATGAATTCGTCGAGCGCGCCGCCAATCATCGGGGCGATCATCGGCACGACGGCCATGCCCATGGTCACGTAACCAATCATCGAGGCCGCTTTGTCCTGGGGATACATGTCCCGCACCACGGCGCGGCTCAGCACAAGCCCCGTCGCCATAACCGCTTGCAGGGTGCGAAAGATCAAAAACACAACGGCATTGGGCGCGAAAATGCATCCCAACGTGGACAGCATGAACAGAAACGCGCCCCAAAGCAGAACCGGCCTGCGCCCGATTTGGTCCGAGATGGGGCCAATCACCAATTGCAGCCCGGCGGAGGTGGCGAGGTAAATGGTCACCGACATCTGCATGACCCAGTATTCCACCCCAAAATACTGCGCCATGCCCGACAGCGACGGCAGAAAGATATTCATCACCATCGCCGACAGGCCCGCCATTAAGATGAGCGTGCTGATATGCGGGGGCGACGTTCTGTCGAGAAATTTGGTATCTGCGGGGGCAGCCATGCTATGCACCTAAGTCGCGATCGGGGGGCTGTCCATCGAAAGCGGCTGTGCGGTGGCGCAGGGAACCGTGTGCTTTGCATATTTGCAATTAGCAAAGCCCGTTCTGCAAATACTTTGCAAATTTGCCATTTTTAACTGTCCGAACCGTGCGCTCCGCCCTATGCATCCCAGAAGGCTAGCAGAGGACACCCGATGAAAGATATCTTGAACGAGCTTGAAGCCCGCCGCGACGCGGCCCGGCTTGGTGGCGGTCAACACCGGATCGACGCACAGCATGGACGCGGCAAGTTAACCGCGCGTGAACGGTTGGATCTTTTGCTGGATGAAGGCTCGTTTGAAGAGTTCGACATGTTCGTCACCCACCGCTGCACGGACTTCGGGATGGAAAATTCCAAACCCGCAGGCGACGGGGTGGTCACCGGCTGGGGCACGATCAACGGCCGTCAGGTCTATGTCTTCAGCCAGGATTTCACTGTGCTGGGCGGGTCCGTCTCGGCCACGCACGCGATGAAGATCTGCAAGATCATGGATATGGCCATGGAAAACGGCGCGCCGGTGATCGGGATCAACGATTCCGGTGGCGCGCGCATCCAAGAGGGTGTCGACAGTCTGGCGGGCTATGGCGAGGTCTTTCAGCGCAACATCATGGCTTCGGGCGTGGTGCCGCAGATCTCGGTGATCATGGGGCCCTGCGCGGGCGGCGCGGTCTATTCGCCTGCGATGACCGACTTCATCTTTATGGTCAAAGACAGCTCTTACATGTTCGTCACCGGGCCGGACGTGGTCAAAACCGTCACCAATGAACAGGTGACGGCGGAGGAGTTGGGCGGTGCCTCGACCCACACGCGCAAGTCTTCGGTGGCCGATGGCGCGTTTGAAAACGATGTAGAGGCGCTGTCGGAAGTGCGCCGTCTCGTTGACTTCCTGCCGTCCTCCAACCGCGAAAAGCCGCCCGTGCGCCCGTTTTTTGACGATCCCGCACGGATCGAATCCTCGCTCGACACGCTGGTGCCGGACAATCCCAACCAGCCTTACGACATGAAAGAGCTGATCCTGAAGATCGCGGACGAGGGCGACTTTTACGAGATCCAGGCCGATTTTGCGGGCAACATCCTGACAGGCTTTATCCGGCTGGAAGGGCAGACCGTGGGCGTCGTGGCAAACCAGCCGATGGTGCTGGCAGGTGTGCTGGACATCGACAGCGCGCGCAAGGCCGCGCGGTTCGTACGGTTCTGCGACTGTTTCGAAATCCCGATCCTCAGCCTGGTGGATGTGCCGGGCTTCCTGCCGGGGACGAGCCAAGAGTATCAGGGCGTGATCAAGCATGGGGCAAAACTGCTCTTTGCCTATGGCGAGGCGACGGTACCGAAGGTCACCGTGATCACGCGCAAGGCCTATGGCGGGGCCTATGTGGTGATGGCATCGAAGCACATGCGCGCAGACTTTAACTATGCCTGGCCCACAGCGGAAGTGGCGGTGATGGGCGCGAAGGGGGCCACCGAGATCCTGCACCGCGCCGATCTGGGCGACGCCGAAAAGACCGCGCAGCACACCAAGGATTATGAAGACCGCTTCGCCAATCCGTTTGTCGCCGCCGAGCGGGGGTTCATCGACGAGGTGATCATGCCCCAATCCACCCGCAAACGCGTCGCCCGCGCCTTCGCCTCGCTGCGCAACAAGCAGCAGAAGATGCCGTGGAAGAAGCATGACAATATTCCACTCTGATATCTCGCGCCAGAAAACTCTGGGTTTGATTGGGGCCATGATCGCTGTCATCGTCGTTTTTGCGGGTTTGCTTTTGGCATCCACAGACGAAGAAAAGTCGACGAAAACGCATAGCCTATTCAACGCGTTTGGCGTTGTTTGGGAAATGAAAAAAATTGAGTGGCGTAAGGCCGAGGGCCTATACGCGTTGAAGTTTGAAGCGCACCCTGTTCGTGGAAGTGGCAAACTTCCTGGATCAGAAGTCGAGGTTGCAAACGCGTTTTGCGGTGCTGTGTTAACTTCGCTTCCAAAAGATGCCCCCGTCGGCCATAGAAACGAGGTGTTTCGCGTCCGCGCATTGCTCCCGGCGTTGGAGAGAGACGGACAGATCCCAGACGTCATCGCAAATATCGTCGACGGTCGGTGCGAAGCGCATGTAGATGCTGGTCGTTTTATGCTGTCGTATCCAGGGCTTGCACCAGATTGGGTGTTGTTCGAATGGAAGGCGGACAACGCTGATCTAGACGGTTTCAAAGTGGTGTTCCGCCGGACTGCGGACGCGCCGCTAAATTCACTGGATCTAGCGCTGGCGTGCCGCGCGGCGTTCTTTGATTTGCCTCAGATTTTGGGTGAGCATCTAGAAGCATTTCGTCGATTGGAGACGATCCGGATCGCAGCCGAAGCGGGCGCTGGGAGCGGGTTGTTTCGTGCGTCGCGCGCCCTGACTTGGGATGTGCCGGTGGCGTCGGAAGAGTGTGGTCAAGCGGCGGAGGTTAAGCTTTGAGGGTCACTGTAGATGTCTGACGCCGTCTTCCATATGATCCCTGGCGGCCCGCGGCCTGTGGCACCGTTTTCCCACGCTGTAGAGGCGGACGGGTGGGTGATCCTCACGGGGCAGATGCCGACGGATCCGGGGGCACCTGATGCGCCCTTGCCGGACGGGGTGGAGGCGCAGACACGGGCGGTGATGCGGAACCTTGAGATTGTGCTGCACGGCGTGGGCCTGGATCTGAGCCATGTGGTGCAGATGCGCGCCTACCTCACAGAGTTCGCCCGCGACTACGCGGCGTTCAACGACACCTATGCCAGCTATTTCCCCGAAGACCGGCGGCCCGCGCGCACGACCGTGGGCGTCACCGCGCTCGCCGTGGGGGCGCTTGTTGAAATCGACTGTGTGGCGAAACGACCATGAGCGGGCGGGGTTGGCATATGGTCGAAGAAGGCGGCGCGGTGACGCTTTGCCGTCACCTGCCGCCGCGCTTTGACGTGATGGCGGAAGGGCAGCTGCCCGAAGGCTCCGCCACGCGCTATGCCCACCAAATCCGCCAAGACATGTGGCGCGCGCTGCAATCGGTGCGGGGGTTCTCGCCCGTGGTGCGCCTGACGCCCAGCACAGGCGGATGGCGGGTCGAGGCAGGGGGCCGCGTCGCGCGTCCTGCGCCCGGGATCACGGACCAAATCGCCACGCTTCTCGCCGACCCGGCGCTGCGCATTCGCTGGATCACCCATGCCCAAAGGAGACGCCGATGACGCTGTGGAAAAACCAAGCCTTCACCATCGCGCATGCCGATGACGGCAAGTTCGAAGGCGCAGGGCTGCGCCCCTTCTTCGAATACCGCCAGTTGGGGATCAAAGAGGCGACCCAAGGCAAATTTGGCGCGCATGTGATCCGCGCGGTACCCGGGATGGAGAGCCCTGGCGGCTGGCATTCGCACGATCTCGACTTCCAGATGGTCTACGTCACGCAAGGCTGGGTGGTTTTTGAATACGAGGAGACGGGCGAGCACATGCTGCGGGCCGGGTCCTGCGTCCTGCAGCCGCCTGGGATCAAGCATCGCGAGGTGCGGCACTCCGACGACATGGAGCTGATCGAGATCACATCGCCGGCTGATTTCGCCACAGCGGATGAGACGGTTTAAGCGATGCGGGCGCTGTGCATATCCCTTTTGGCCTGCGGCACGGCGCTGGGGGCAGAGGACCTCGGCCTGCCATCGGGGTTGATGCCAGAGCTGCACGAAGTGTTGATCGACGAAGTCAACGCCGAAAGCTGGGCGCGGTTTCGCCTGCTCGCGCCCGAGATTGCGCGCGGGCGGCCCGAGGCCCCCGACTACTTCGCGCTAGAGGCGGATTTCCCGATCCTCTGCCGCGCATTGGCGCTGCCATATCTGACCGAATACGCGCTTTCCCCCGACAAAATCGCGATCTCTCTGAGCGACCGGGTCGTGGAGTTCGGCACGACCGACCCTGACGCGACCCAGTATTTCGAGCTGTTTCGGCTGGAAAACGGTGACTGCATCTGGGAGGCTTTATGACGTATCCACAATATGTTGCGGGGCACCCTTTATGTGGATTTCTATGTGGGTATTTTCCGCCACAGCTTTCGCGCCTAGACCGCATCTTCTATCTTTTGCCACGTTCTCCAGGTATCTTCAGGCTGAGGGCCTCGGTCGAGATCCTTACCTCGAGACCGGTCGGTTTGGGGCGTTTCGGCGTGCCAAGCGGCCGAAACCTTAACAGGAGAAAGAGATGTCGCAGAGCATCAAAATCCTTGGCGTGCTGGGCCTTGTTGTCCTTGCCGCCGCGTGTGCACGTGAGCAGGAAGAAGAATTCGTCGTGGTCGACCCAGAGCCGATCTCGCAAGAACCCGTTTACACGGGTAAATTCAAGTAAGCTTGCGTCTATGACACAGGGACGGGCGAACGGGCCCGTCCCGCCTTTCGCCCGGTGGAGGCAGCCATGCTGAAACACCGCGGCTTTCCAGGCCGACTGCCTGGTACGGACTATCAATTCACAATCCGACGCCCGAACCCCAAAGGGGTCACGCCACTTAAAGCGCGTGAACGTTTCCGCGACCGCAAGCCGTTGGATAAGCGCGCCGATGCGGCGTTCTTAGAGGCGTTGTGGCAGAATTTCGGCGATGAACCGTTTGAACGCGGGAACTTAGACGCAGGTCGTTTAAGTTGGCTTTTCAACCGTGAAGTGATTCCCGCAGAGGATCCCTTCGATCCAGAGAGCTATGAGGCCCTTTTGCAGGTGGATGCGGTGGCGGCGCGGGCTTCGTTTCCTGACATATTCGGGGAACAATCGGCATGAATCCGCCGATTTATCCACAAATCCGGCACAGAGCGGCTAATTCCCGCAATGCGAGCGTTTTGGTGTTTGAAATCTTAACGAATTGGGTGACATTAAGGTGTGTCGAGCGAGACCCCAGATTTTCAACTCGCGCGGCACCGTATTTCCGTACCCCTTCCCCTAGCGGGCGGCTTCTTATCCCCAGTTTGAAGTCGCCCGCGATTTATTTCGGTAAGCCGTTGTTACAGCGGGCTTTTGCCGGAATGTGCTTATCGCTTTTTCGTGTCTTGAACCTTGCGCCTATTCTGTCAGGAACCGCATCAGACCACCAAATCGAGCACACAGGAATTGGGCGATGCGTAAACCGATCACTTTGCTTTTGGTTACCATGTCAGCGGCTTTGGCAGGCTGCGGTGAGACATTCCCGGAACAAAGCCTCTTGGGCGCAGGGGCGGGAGCTGCGACGGCGGTTGTGCTGGACGGTTCTCCGTTCACCGGCGCGGTTGTCGGCGCTGCGGGCAACTTGGTCTACTGCCAAACCAACCCGGGCAAATGTAACTGACGCGCCACGCCTATGTGACATTGCCGCACCGGATCCGGTGGCGGCCAGTTCTAGGGATGACGCGGTCGCTGTGGCTGTGCTACATTGTGCAAATAGTTCGGCGGAAAAGACCGACACACGAGGCACAGCAGATGACACTTCACCTTACACTGGTTCGGGCCGGTGCGCTGGTCGTTATATTGACCATGGCCGCGTGCGCGCCGCCGGTTCTCGACGTCTCCAGCCGGGGACATTTGAATATGTTGGCACCTATCGATGCCGCACCAGACTTCTGGGACGACCAACCCCAGTAAGAACGTGGCGCTCATCATCTGAGTGTCTCCAGCGGGCCGGCTGCCGCACGGCCCGTATGCGCGTGCGCGCTCTCCGCATCTCTGACCATCAAACACCGCGTGCAAGCTGCAGCTTCGGCTTCGCGCGACCAATAAGCTTTGGGGGAACAAACTCGTGTTCAACAAGATACTGATCGCAAACCGGGGCGAGATTGCCTGCCGCGTCATAAAAACGGCCCGCAAGCTGGGCATAGACACGGTTGCGATCTACTCTGACGCGGATCGCGCGGCGCTGCATGTCGAGATGGCGGATGAGGCGATCCATATCGGGCCAGCGCCTGCCAACCAATCCTACATCGTGATCGATAAGGTCATGCAGGCGATCAAAGACAGCGGCGCGCAAGCGGTACATCCCGGCTACGGTTTTCTGAGCGAAAATGCCAAGTTTGCCGAGGCATTGGACGCGGCAGGCGTGGCTTTCATCGGCCCACCCAAAGGCGCAATTGAGAGCATGGGGGACAAGATCACCTCCAAAAAGATCGCACAAGAGGCGGGCGTGTCGACCGTGCCTGGCTATATGGGCTTGATCGAGGACGCTGAAGAGGCGGTCCGGATTTCGAACGAAATCGGCTACCCGGTGATGATCAAAGCGTCGGCCGGGGGCGGCGGTAAGGGCATGCGGATCGCTTGGGACGACCAGGAAGCGCGCGAAGGCTTTCAATCGTCCAAGAACGAAGCCGCAAACTCGTTCGGCGATGACCGGATCTTCATCGAAAAATTTGTAACCCAGCCCCGGCACATCGAAATCCAGGTGCTGGCGGACACCCATGGCAACTGCATCTACTTGGGCGAGCGTGAGTGCTCGATCCAGCGGCGGAACCAAAAAGTGGTCGAGGAGGCTCCGTCGCCGTTCCTCGACGAGGCCACCCGCAAAGCGATGGGCGAACAGGCCTGCGCGCTCGCGCAAGCGGTGGGATATGCCAGCGCGGGCACCGTGGAATTCATCGTTGATGGCGAGAAGAACTTCTATTTCCTCGAGATGAATACACGGCTTCAGGTGGAACATCCGGTGACGGAACTGATCACTGGCGTCGATCTGGTGGAGCAGATGATCCGCGTGGCGGCGGGCGAGACACTCTCGATCACGCAAGAGGACGTGAAGCTCACCGGCTGGGCGATTGAGAACCGTCTTTATGCCGAAGATCCTTACCGCAACTTCCTGCCCTCGATTGGCCGGCTGACGCGCTACCGTCCGCCGCAAGAGGTCGCCGCCGGTCCGATGGCCGCCGCAGGTACTTGGCATGGCGACGCGCCACGCGGTGAGACGGCGGTGCGCAACGACACCGGCGTCTATGAAGGTGGCGAGATTTCAATGTATTACGACCCGATGATCGCCAAGCTGTGTACTTGGGGCGAAACGCGTGAGGCCGCGATTGAGGCGATGCGGCTGGCGCTCGACCGGTTCGAAGTTGAAGGGATCGGCCATAACTTGCCGTTTGTTGCGGCGGTCATGGATCACCCCAAATTTATCTCGGGCGATATGACGACGGCCTTTATCGCCGAAGAATATCCCGACGGGTTTGAGGGCGTGAGCCTGTCCGAGGGTGAGCTCAAACGCGTTGCGGCCATGGTCGGCGCGATGCACCGGGTCGAAGAAGTGCGCCGCGCCCGCATCTCGGGCCGAATGGGCAACCATGAACGCCGTGTCGGCAACGATTGGGTTGTTAGCCTGCAAGGCCAAAGTTTCGACATCGACATCACGCCCGACACAGACGGCGCAGATGTGCTGTTTGCCGCGGATGGCGAGACTGTGCGTGTCGTCAGCGGCTGGCAGCCCGGCGCACCGCTTGCCATGGGATATGTGCAAGACCGCCTGCTCGTCCTGAAAGTGGACCGGATTCCGCAAGGCTTCCGCGTGCGTACGCGCGGGGCAGAGCTGAAAGTGCACATTCGCACACGGCGCCAGGCCGAGTTGGCCGCACTAATGCCCGAAAAGCTGCCGCCCGATACGTCGAAAATGCTGCTGTGCCCCATGCCAGGGCTGATCGTAAAGGTCGATGTGGCCGTGGGCGACGAGGTGCAAGAGGGTCAGGCGCTGTGCACCGTCGAGGCGATGAAGATGGAAAACATCCTGCGCGCCGAACGCAAAGGCAAAGTGTCCAAAATCAACGCAGCATCTGGCGACAGCCTTGCCGTGGACGATGTCATCATGGAGTTCGAATAACCCATGAACCACCCGGTCTGGTTCCATCTGCACGCGCCTCTGGGCGCGGTGAAGACGGCCCCTGGGCTGGTGCGGGGTCGTGCGCCAAACGCAAAGATGCGCCCCCCAATTCGCACGCAAAAGACAGATCAGCTTCCGTTTCGGCGGTCTCTGATCTCTTGCTGGCGGATTGGCAGTTTGTCGATGGAGCGTGAGATTTCGCGCACGCTCCATGGAAAGGGCTTGCGTAGCTGCACAGCCCCTTCTTTGGACAGGATCACCAACATAAAGCCGCGCGGACGCAGCTTTTTGCGCAGCGGAGAGAGCACATCCGGGTCGGTATCGGTCAGAACGACCACGTCACGTTCCCGCAACGCCTCTGCGCGTGCCTCGATCTGTGTCATCTGTTCGATAAAGGCGGGGTCGGACGGGCTGTCGGCAAAAACCAGTATGGGCCGCTTTTTCCAGACAAATTCGCTCAAATCGCTGTCGCCGGCGGGCTGGATCAGCGTCTCTTCAGGCTGCAAAGTGCTGTCCGCCGCCCACAAAGCGGGTGCGAAAAGCGGTGCGATTACAAGAGCTAAGGTCAGGCGGTACAGCAGTGTCATGGGGTTCAATATAAGCGGCCATTTTCCGATTGCGACCGTTAATCCATTCTCCATGTCTGTTAAGCTGCCGGTAACGGGTGCCCGGTCATGTTAGGGTATTCTTATCACTTTCAGCCGTGTGGGGCGGCGCATCAGCAAAGGCTCCGCCTGCCATGAAAATCACGCTTCACCTGGGGGTTCACCGAACCGGGACCACCTCTTGTCAGTCCTATTTGCGCGCGCGACGCGGCGATCTTGAAGACCTGCGGGTCGCCTATTGGGGGCCCGGGACGACGCGGTCGGGCCTTTTGGACGGCATCGTGCCGGGGGGCGTGCGCCTTCTAGACCGGTCTGCGGCGGCAGAGCGCGCGCAGGGGCGCCTGCAACTCCGACTACGGAAGTTGGCAAACGATGGTTTCCAGCAATTGCTGGTAAGTGACGAAAACCTCATCGGTGGGATGCGCCAAAACCTGGCCCATCAAAGCCTTTACCCGGCCATTGGTGAACGCATGGTGCGCTTCGGAACAGCCTTTGGCGACGGTGTCGACCGGGTGGTTCTAACCATTCGCAATCCCGCGCGGTATTGGGCGTCTGTTCTGGCCTTCAAGGTGCGCCAAGGCCACCCGGTTCCGGATGACGCGGCGCTTGCCGCAGTTGCGGCGTCTCCGCGGATGTGGCGCGATGTGATCACGGATTTGGCCTGCGCGTTGCCAGAGACCGAAATTTGGGTGGCCCCTTTCGAAGTGTCGTGCGGCAATCCTGTATCCGTGGTGCAGTTTGGCGCGGGCATCGCTGTGCCGCATATGGGCGCCGAAGAGTGGTTGAACCGTGCGCCTGACTTGAACGGATTGCGAGCGGCGTTGGTCGAGCGTGGCGAAGACCCAGGTAACTTGCCGCGTGGCCATGGGCCTTGGCAGCCGTTTTCCGATCTGCAGGTCGCAGAGATGACAGAAGCCTATATGGACGATCTTTTGTGGCTTGCGCAGGGCGCAGGCGGGTTAGCCAACCTGACAGAGGATATTTTTGCAGCAGAAAGAAGCCATAAGACGCGACATGCTGCGCATTTGCGAGGACATGACTATGACCAAGAAGGACAGCTGGAAGTCGCTGGCTGAGGCCGAGTTAAGGGGCCGCCCGCTGGAAGATTTGACTTGGAAGACCCTCGAAGGGTTGGAAATCGCGCCGGTCTACACCGCCGAGGACACCGACGGGCTGCCGCATTTGGACGGCATTCCCGGGCAAGCGCCCTTTACGCGCGGTGTGAAGGCCACGATGTATGCGGGCCGCCCTTGGACAATCCGTCAGTATGCCGGGTTTTCCACGGCCGAAGAGTCCAATGCGTTTTACCGGCGCAACTTGGCCGCCGGGCAGCAGGGGGTGTCGGTCGCTTTCGATCTCGCCACACATCGTGGCTATGATAGTGACCACCCGCGTGTCGAGGGCGATGTGGGCAAGGCGGGGGTGGCCATCGATTCTGTCGAGGATATGAAGATCCTGTTCGACGGTATCCCGCTCGACAAGGTTAGTGTGTCGATGACGATGAACGGTGCGGTGATCCCGATCCTTGCGAATTTCATCGTCGCGGGCGAGGAGCAGGGCGTCGACAAATCGCTTCTTGCGGGAACCATTCAGAATGACATTCTGAAAGAGTTTATGGTGCGCAACACCTATATTTACCCGCCCGAGGCCTCAATGCGGCTGGTGGCGGATATCATCGAATACACCGCTGCCGAGATGCCCAAATTCAACTCGATCTCGATCTCGGGCTATCACATGCAGGAAGCGGGCGCGGACCTTGTGCAAGAGCTGGCCTTCACTCTTGCCGACGGGCGAGAATATGTGCGCGCCGCAATTGCGCGCGGCATGGATGTGGACAAGTTCGCCGGGCGTCTGAGCTTCTTTTTCGCGATTGGGATGAATTTCTTTATGGAGGCTGCAAAGCTGCGGGCGGCCCGGCTGCTTTGGCACCGAGTAATGTCAGAGTTTTCGCCGAAAAACCCGAAATCTTCGATGCTTAGAACCCATTGCCAAACTTCTGGTGTAAGTCTGCAAGAGCAGGATCCGTACAACAACGTGGTGCGCACAGCCTACGAGGCGATGGCGGCTGTCTTGGGCGGCACGCAGTCTTTGCACACCAATGCATTGGATGAGGCGATTGCGTTGCCCACAGACTTCTCCGCACGCATTGCACGCAACACACAGTTGATTTTGCAGGAAGAAACGGGGGTTACGAATGTCGTGGATCCGCTGGCGGGATCGTACTATGTGGAAAAGCTGACCCATGATTTAGCCGAGGCCGCCTGGACCTTGATGGAAGAGGTCGAAGAGATGGGGGGCATGACCAAGGCGGTCGCGTCCGGCATGCCGAAGCTGCGCATCGAAGAAGCCGCGGCCAAGCGCCAGGCGATGATCGACCGAGGCGAAGAGGTGGTTGTGGGCGTTAACAAATATGTGCCTGAGTCCAAGCAGGACGTGGATATCCTTGATGTGGATAACATGGCCGTTCGGGCCTCACAGGTGGCGCGGCTGGACCAGATCAAAACTGTGCGTGATCAAGTTGCCTGTGATGCAGCGCTGGCAGAGGTAGAGCGTTGTGCGGCGGATGGTGGCAACCTGTTGGCCGCTGCGGTGGACGCGGCACGGGCGCGGGCTTCGGTGGGAGAGATTTCAATGGCAATGGAGAAAGTGTTTGGGCGTCATCGGGCCGAAGTGAAGACTTTGGCGGGCGTCTATGGTGCGGCCTACGAAGGGGACGAAGGCTTTGCGGCCATCCAGGCTGCGGTTGACATATTCGCTGAAGCAGAAGGGCGCCGTCCGCGGATGTTGGTTGTCAAGATGGGTCAAGATGGCCACGATCGGGGGGCAAAGGTCATTGCCACGGCCTTTGCGGATATAGGGTTTGATGTAGACGTTGGGCCCCTTTTCCAGACGCCCGCGGAGGCAGCGCAGGATGCGGTCGACAACGATGTGCATGTCGTTGGGATTTCAAGCCAGGCTGCTGGCCATAAAACTTTGGCGCCGCAACTTGTGGCCGCATTGCAGGAAGCGGATGCAGGGGAGATTATCGTGATCTGTGGCGGCGTGATCCCGCAGCAAGACTATGAATTTCTGTACAATAGTGGCGTCAAAGCGATCTTTGGACCTGGGACCAATATCCCTGAAGCGGCTCAAGATATTCTAAAGCTCATTCAAGCGGCGCGCAGCTGACGCGACAAAGGCAGGGTGCGGGCGATGCCGCACCCTACGCAGGTGGGCGCTTACTCTGCCGGTGCCGGTTGCGCTGCGTCTTCCGACTTGTCGGCGCTACGCGACGACGCGAGCATCAGTGCAGCGTACCCGATAATACCAGACACGACCGAACCGGACAGGACGCCCAAGCGCACCTCGTTCATCATCGCCGGATCCGCGAAGCTGAGTGACCCAATAAACAGCGACATGGTGAAACCAACACCTGCCAAACAGGCGATGCCATAGATGTGGAGCGCTGTTGCGCCATGTGGCATGCGCGCAAGGCCCAGTTTTACCATCGCCATGGTCAGTCCAAAAACGCCGACCTGTTTGCCGATCAACAGACCCAATGCGATCCCAAGCGGCAAGGGCGCCAGAAGATCGGCGAACGTCATGCCCTTAAGGACGACGCCCGCATTCGCAAATGCAAAGATGGGGATGATCATGTAAAGAACGTAAGGTGTTAACCCATGTTCGAGCGAGTGCAGTGGCGACTTGCCCCATTTGTCTTTGAGCGGAATACAAAACGCCGTCACAACGCCCGCCAGGGTCGCATGCACCCCGGACTTCAACACAAAGTACCACATGATAACACCAAGCAAGATCGCTGGTGCAATCCGATGCGCGCCTTTTACGTTCAGCCAAATCAGCCCGCCGAGCGGTAAAAGGGCCAAGAACAGGTAATCGACTTTGAGTTCCGCCGTGTAGAACAGCGCGATGATGATGATCGCACCAAGATCATCGAGGATAGCGAGCGTGAGCAGGAACACCTTTAACGACGCCGGCGCGCGCGAGCCAACAAGGGCCAAAATGCCCAGGGCAAAAGCGATATCCGTTGCCGCAGGGATCGCCCAACCGGTCAGATTGACCGCATAATCCCAATTGATGAGCACAAAGACCAAGGCGGGCAGCGCCATGCCACCGACTGCGGCGACACCAGGAAGGATGACGTCAGCCGGATTTTTCAACTTTCCTTCCAACAATTCTCGCTTCAGCTCAAGCCCGATCAGAAAGAAGAAAATCGCCATAAGCCCGTCATTGATCCAAAGAATCAATGGTTTAGACAGGCCTTCGCCATCCCAAAGGACGGAGACGTACGTGCCCAATGTCCCCTCGTAGAGCGGAGCCAGCGCGGAATTGGCGACGATCATTGCCGCAACGGCTGACAGCATCAGCAGAATACCACCCGAAGCTTCGTGACTGAAAAACTTGTCGATCGCCCTGAGCAGCATTAAACCTCTCCGAAATTGTCAGGAATAGTGACCTTTGACATGGGGCAGACCCGAGAAATATCAACGCAATTCTGCACAATAATTCCTTCAGTTCCGTCAATTTTCGCAACAGGATGCGCGCATGCTTGAACTTGATCACATTGCTGTATCCGGAGAGACGCTGACCGACGCACAGGCTTACGTCGAAGCGGCGTTGGGTGTTCCAATGCAGACAGGTGGGAAGCACGCTGTTTTTCACACGCATAACGCGCTCCTTGGACTTGAAGACGGTCTTTATCTTGAGGCGATTGCTATCGATCCCGATGCACCGACGCCCGACCGCCCACGCTGGTTCGCTCTGGATGCATTCTCGGGCGCGCCACGGTTGACAAATTGGATTTGTAGAACCACGCAAATTACTGAAATTTTAGCGGAAATTGACTTGCCTCTCGGCGAACCCGTTGCATTGAAGCGCGGGGATTTGCGCTGGCACATGGCGGTTCCGGCGTCAGGCCACTTACCTTACCAGAACTGCGCACCTGCGGTGATTTCCTGGTCCGCGGGCATCCATCCGGCCCAACGTTTGACGCATCGTGGCGTACGCTTGCGGCGCTTGACAATCCGCCACCCGGATGTCGCCGCACTGCAGCGCGCGTTGACGCCGTATCTGGGGGACGATCGGCTGGCGTTTGACGTCGGTGACGCTGGTTTATCGGCTGAATTTGAGACGCCGCATGGTCCGCGTCATTTGGAAGCATGATACGCTTTGCCGATGCTGGCGATGCCGACCAAATACAGGCAATCTGGAACGATGTTATCGCGAGCTCATCTGCGACATTTACCTCTGAACCGAAATCCAAGCAGACGGTTGCCGAACTTATAGACACACGACCTGTCATCGTTGCTGATCACAATGCAATGGCCGTGGGCTTTGCGAGCTATGGCCCTTTTCGTGCAGGCCCAGGATACCGCTATGTTGCGGAACATACGATATACTTAGCGCCCGAGGCGCAAGGGCAGGGTCTTGGGCGTCGCTTGATGGCAACTTTGGAGCAAACTGCACAGGACCACGGAATTGACACGCTCATCGGTGGTATCGGCGGCGAGAATGAGGCCGCATACATGTTTCACGCAGCACTAGGCTTTCGTGAGGTCGGTCGATTGCCGGGCCTTGGTGCAAAATTCGGAAATCGATACGATCTTGTGCTTATGCAGAAAAACCTGGACGCGACGCCCTGACACCTGCGGCCTAACGCGATAGACTCTCCTCATGTCAATTTGGACCCGTATCCTGAGTGCGCTTTCTGCACTGGCGCACGGCGAAAGCCTCTCGGCGATCTTTGAGCGATTGCGCACGCCCCCCGAACGCTCGATCGCTTTCACAATTGCGGTCATCGCGCTTGGGGCAAAGATGGCCAAGGCGGATGGGCTTGTCACACGTGACGAGGTGACTGCATTTCGCGAAGTCTTTCACATTGCGCGCCAAGATGAGGCCGGGGCCGCGCGCGTTTTCAACTTAGCACGCCAAGACGTTGCTGGCTTTGAGGACTACGCGGCGCGGATCCGCGCAATGTTTAACGGCCATACGCAAACGCTCACCGATCTGGTCGAGGGTCTTTTCCATATTGCTGTTGCAGATGGTGACTATCACCCCAACGAAGATGCGTATCTGGACCGGGTGGCTGAGATATTTGATCTGCCGCCACAAGAGTACAGGGCCCTTCGGGCTCGGTTCATTCCGGGGGCAGAACCAGATCCGTATGCGGTCTTGGGTGTGCCGCCAAATGCGACAACCGAAGAAGTGCGCGCGGCGTGGCGCAGTCTGGTCCGGCACAACCACCCAGACTCCTTGATTGCCCGGGGCGTGCCCGAAGAAGCGCAGAAGATGGCGGAAAAGCGCATGAAAGACATCAATCGCGCTTGGGAAGTGATTTCGGGAAAAGCGGCCTGATGCGCATCGCCACATACAATGTGGAATGGTTCAATGCACTCTTTGACGATGACGGGCAGCTTTTAGATGACGCGGAATGGTCGGCACGTTGGGATGTCACGCGTGCAGATCAGACTGAAGCGCTTGCGCTTGTCTTTAAGGCGATGGATGCGGATGCCGTTTTGGTTGTCGAGGCGCCAGACACGTCGCGCAAGCGTGACACAGTGCCCGCCCTAGAGACGTTTGCACAGGCCTTTGATCTGCGCACCCGACGCGCGGCGATGGGCTTTGCCAATGACACGCAACAGGAGATTGCGCTGCTCTATGATCCTGACCGTATCACGGCGCGGCATGATCCCGTTGGGTCAACCCAGGGCGACGCCCCGCGGTTTGACGAGGTCTTCAAGATCGATCTCGACATTGATGCGACCCGGGATCGTGTCACCTTTTCCAAGCCACCGCTTGAATTGGTTCTAAAGACCGCGACCGGCACGTCATTGCGCATGATCGGCGCGCATTTGAAATCGAAGGCCCCGCATGGCGCCAAGTCCGACGCGGATGCCATGCGGATTTCCATCGCCAATCGCCGCAAGCAACTGGCGCAGGCGATATGGCTTCGGCGGCGGGTGACGCAGCATCTGGAGGCAGGCGATCCGCTGGTCTTGCTTGGGGATCTAAATGATGGACCGGGCCTTGATGAATACGAGCACCTCTTTGGGCGATCCTCGGTCGAGATCATCTTAGGCGATGACATGTTTGATCCGCATGCGCGCCGTGCGTTGGGACGACGGTTTGAGGCCGTTCCCACGACGGCGCGGTTTTGGATCCGGCACGAAAACCGTTACCTACAAGCATTGCTCGACTACATCATGCTGTCGCCCGATTTGGTGGCCAAACGCCCCAGCTGGCGCATTTGGCACCCGATGGACGACCCTGAATGCTGGACGCGCCCAGGCTTGCGCGACGCCCTCGTTACGGCGTCGGATCATTTCCCTGTCACGGTTGATATCGACATTTAGGGATAAAAACATGCGCCGCTGTGACTATATCATATTTATGAGACACCTTTACGCTGCCGCCATCATCGCCGCATGTGCCGCCGTGCCAAGCCACGCCGAAGAGGCCCCCAGTACCGGGCAATCCTTGATTGAACGCGGAACTCAGCTGTTTTTGGAAGGGCTGATGAAAGAATTGGAGCCTGCATTGGATGGGCTCGCAGACGTTGGCCCGGGCTTGCGCCAGTTCGCCGAGGAAATGGGACCTGCACTGCAAGACTTGATGGCGCACGTCAAAGATTGGTCGGCGTATCATCCGCCCGAGATCCTGCCCAACGGTGACATTATTCTGCGCAAACGTGTGCCGACCGCGCCACAAGACACGCCTGAAGAGGGCACGATCGATCTGTAATCCCCAAATGTTGTCTGCGGGAAGCTGCCTAACCTTCGGCAAATCCAGAGTTTTCTGGGATTCTCCCTTGAAGGTTGCGAAAACCCTCGGCACGTTATCGCATGGCCGTCATGCCATCGTCACACCCGAAGCCTAGAGCGCAAGATATGAGCAAGACAGACTTTTTGAATGCCGACTTTCCCGATGCGCAAAGCTTGGAAGAGTTCGATCCGCAAAGCCCTTCCCGCTTTTGGAACCGGGAACTGAGTTGGCTTGGCTTCAATTGGCGCGTTTTGGAAGAGGCGGAAAACCCGCGTGTGCCCCTTTTGGAGCGGCTGCGCTTTTTGTCGATCTCGGCCAACAATCTAGATGAGTTTTATACTGTGCGCGTCGCTGGCCTGCGCGAGCTGGCCCATGCAGGCAATACGACACCGGCGGCCGACGGTCTCTCCCCCGCAGAGCAATTGACACTGATCAATGAAGACGCGCGGCGCTTGTCGGACCGGCAACAGACCACGCTCACTGCGATTTTGGCGGAAATGGAAGAGACCGGGATCTCGGTGCTGACCGCTGAGAACCTTACAGCGGAAGACGCCGCGTTTTTGGAAGACGTCTTCCTGTCGCAAGTCTTTCCGGTCCTGTCACCGCTGGCGATTGACCCGGCGCACCCCTTTCCGTTTATCCCGAACACAGGGTTTTGCCTTGCACTCGAATTGCAGCGCAAGCGCGATAAGCGCTCCTTGGAGGCGTTGCTGCCGATCCCTGGCAAAATCGACCGATTTGTCAAATTGCCGAGTGTGGATGGCCAGGACCGGTTTTTGACGCTGGAAGACCTGCTGCTGACAAAGATCGACCGGCTCTTTCCCGGGTACCGCCTGAAGTCTCATTTCTCGTTCCGCGTCCTGCGCGACAGCGATCTGGAGGTCGAAGAAGAGGCCGAAGACCTGGTCCGTGAATTCGAGGTCGCGCTGAAGCGGCGACGCCGTGGTGAAGTGGTGCATCTGACTTTGTCGGCTGGAGCGCCGGTCGCGTTGCGAGACAAAGTGATGCAGGAACTCGGCGCAGGCGATGAGGAGCTTTCAGAACTCGAAGGTATGCTTGGTCTGGCGGATTTGGGCGAACTGGTATTGGACAGCCGCCCAGATCATTTGTGGCCGTCCTTTACGCCGCGTGTCCCCGAGCGCGTAAGCGACTTTGATGGCGACATGTTCTCGGCTATACGGCAAAAAGATATGCTGCTGCACCACCCGTACGAAACTTTCGATATGGTGGTGCGGTTCTTGCAACAAGCCGCACGCGATCCGGATGTGGTGGCGATCAAGCAGACGCTTTACCGCACGTCCAAAAACTCGCCTATTGTCGAGGCGCTGTGTGAAGCGGCTGAAGACGGGAAGTCGGTAACGGCACTGGTAGAACTCAAGGCGCGGTTTGATGAGGCCGCCAATATTCGTCAGTCGCGCCGGTTGGAACGCGCCGGCGCACATGTTGTCTATGGTTTCATGGACCTAAAGACTCACGCCAAAATCTCGACCGTGGTGCGCCGCGAGGGCGACAAGCTGGTCACCTATACGCATTACGGCACAGGGAACTATCATCCAATTACGGCGCGGATTTATACGGACTTGAGCCTTTTTACATGCGATGCGCGCCTGGGCCGGGATGCCACGAAGATATTCAATTTCTTGTCAGGCTACGCACAGCCCGACAGCCTGGAAAACTTGGCGATTTCGCCAACAACTCTGAAACCGCGTCTCTTGGAATTGATCGCCGCAGAGGCGGAGCATGCGCGCAACGGCAAGCCTGCGCAAATTTGGGCAAAGATGAACTCGCTCATCGAGCCCGAAGTGATCGACGCGCTTTATGCAGCGAGCCAAGCGGGCGTGAAAATCAGCCTGGTCATTCGTGGGATTTGCGGGCTGCGCCCCGGGATCAAGGGGCTGAGTGAGAACATCCGGGTGAAGTCCATCGTGGGGCGCTTTTTGGAACATTCTCGGATCGTGTGTTTTGGCAATGGCAAGGGTCTTCCGCATAAGTCAGCGCGGGTCTTTATTTCGTCGGCGGATTGGATGGGGCGCAACCTCAACCGGCGGGTTGAGACTTTGGTCGAGATTGAGAACGACACTGTTAAAGCGCAGATTGTCAGCCAGGTTATGGCGGCCAATTTGGCAGACGTTGCGCAAAGCTGGATCATGGCGCCGGACGGGCGGTTTTCGCGCCCGGAGATTGCCGAAGGTACGTTTGCGTTTAGCTGCCACCGGTTTTTTATGGAAAACCCTTCGCTTTCGGGACGGGGCACCGCTGGTGCGGCCGACGTGCCAAAGCTGACGCATACCGAAGATTGAGGCAGGCGCCAGGGTGCGGGCGGGGCCGCACCTTACGAACGTTGGGATCTTCTTAAGCCTTTTGAGCTATCCAAGCCTCGGGTGAAATGTGTCGGGTTTGGGGTGTTTATCATGCGTTTAGGCGTATTTTTTCTGGCTATGTTGACTGTTATGGGGTGTTCGCAAACGACCGCTCCCATCACATCACCGTATATGAACGAGAGGTTGCAGTTCCAAGCGGAAGTGCTCAATCGGCCGCTTGATGTCGAATTCAAGCTCTTCATCAATGGCAATCCGGTCGTCCAAGCCGTATCTGAGCCGACGACGCGGTCGCGCATCGCTTTCGAGGGCTTATGGCGTGGCCAAAAAGTGTTCGTCGACTTGCGTCGCGACATCAACGTTCTCACGACCAGCAACGAGATCGATATCTATATCAGCGGGAATCTCGTCGAAACACTGCGCCTTTAAGGCGTGCGCTTGGCTTAACTCTTTGTCCTAAAGCGCTTTTCGCCCCATTGACCGGCGTAGTCGTCTTGCGCCATGGTGCGAGCAGCGCGGGGGGATGTGCGGCGATGAATGTGCAGGGCAATAACCCGGTAGAGGAGTGGGGTCCATTTGGGCGACCGCTCTTTGAAGATCCAGAAGCACGCGCCTTGTCGCGCGTGGGGGTGGTGGATGTCGGATCGAACTCCGTCCGTCTGGTTGTTTTTGACGGTGCAGCCCGTAGCCCGGCATATTTCTATAACGAAAAGATCATGTGCGGCCTTGGCGCGGGTCTTAGCCAGACCGGGCGTTTAAATCCGGAAGGGCGTGTTCGTGCGTTAGCCGCTTTGAAACGCTTCAAGAGCCTCGCAGAAGGTATGGGGATCCCGCCATTAACGGTCGTCGCGACCGCAGCCATGCGCGAAGCCAGCGATGGGCCTGCGTTCCGTGCGGAAGTTGCCCGCGAGACTGGACTGGATATCTGGATCATCGATGGTGAAGAAGAGGCACGTTTATCGGCTCAAGGGGTGCTATTGGGCTGGCCGGGCTCTTATGGCTTAGTCTGCGATATCGGTGGGTCCTCCATGGAGTTGGCTGAGATTTCTCAGGGCCGGGTGGGGCGGCGCCTCAGTCTCTCTCTTGGTCCGTTGAAGTTGCGGGATCTGCCGAAAGGGCGAAAACATCGCCACGCGCATATTCGCCACGCGGTGGAAAACGCGCGGATGCAACTGGGTGAGCAGCGGGACCGCCTGTTCTTGGTGGGGGGATCGTGGCGGGCGATCGCAAAGATCGATATGGTCCGGCGCGATTATCCGCTCCAGGTCCTTCACGAATACCGCATGCGCGCGTCGGATGTACGCGCTACGGCCGATTTCATTGCCGCGCAGGACTTTGAAGGCTTGCGCCAGATGGCAGATGTGTCGAGCGCGCGCATGGAGCTGGTGCCCTATGCCGCCGAGGTGTTGCGTCGCGTCGTCAGGGTTTTTGCCCCCAAGGATATCGCGATCTCGTCATACGGCATTCGAGAAGGCATGCTCTACGAACAAATGCCGCAAAAGCTGCGTGATCGTGACCCGCTGATAGAAGCCTGTCGTTTTGCGGAGGCGAAAGACGCGCGCCTTCCTGGGTTTGGCAAACAGCTTTATCACCTTTTGCGGCCCCTGTTTCGCTCTGTCCCGGCCGCGCGTCATCGGATCATCAAGGCCGCCTGTCTGCTGCATGATGTCAGTTGGCGGGCGCATCCAGACTACCGGGCCGAAGTCTGTTTCGACAATGCAACGCGCGCAAATCTGGGCGGTCTAAAGCATGGCGAGCGGATCTATCTGGGGCTTGCGCTGCTGCACCGGTACTCGAACAAGCGCGAAGGCACGCGGTTTGAGCACCTTTACGACCTCATATCACCGGATCTTCAGCAAGAAGCCGAGGTTTTGGGGAAGGCCATGCGGTTTGGCGCAATGCTGTGGATGCAATCTCCTGCGGATCTCATGGCGTTCCAGTGGCAACCCAAAAAGCGGATTTTGGAGCTTAAACTAAGCCCCGCAGCGGCGCCACTTTATGGTGAAGTGGCCGCAGCGCGCCTTGCGTCTTTGGCGACGGCAATGGATGCGAGCCTTGTCGTGCGGCAAGCAGGTGGGCGCGTCTTGGAGACACGTGATCGCGGCTGAGCGATCTTTTTTCGACCATGCTCAGTTACCAACACAGTTACCATGCGGGCAATCTGGCTGACATGCACAAGCACGGCGCCTTGGCCTGGACGCTGGCCTATCTCACCCGCAAGGAGAAACCACTCAGTTACATCGAGACCCATGCAGGGCGCGGTATCTATGATCTAACGGGGCCGGAAGCGACCAAAACGGGCGAAGCAGCGCAGGGGATTGGCGCACATGCCAGTTGGTTCCCAGCAGACCATCCACTGACGCTGGCGCGCAACGCCACCGCACCACTCTATCCCGGATCGCCCGCGATCGCACTGCATTTGTTGCGTGCTTCCGACACGGTGCACCTTGCGGAGTTGCACCGCGGCGAGCATGCAGCGCTGAGCGCCTGGGCAGGACGCCGGGCCAAGGTTTACAAACAAGACGGCTTCGCGCTGGCGCATGCGCTTTGCCCGCCTACGCCGCGACGGGGGTTACTGTTGATAGATCCACCCTATGAACTGCGGAGCGACTATAGCGACATTCCCCGCCATATCGCAAAGCTGCACCGCGCGTGGAACGTGGGGACCGTGCTGCTGTGGTATCCCATTCTTGCAAATCCAGCACATAAAGAGATGTGCAGTGCCCTTCTGACACTTTCGGAAGACAGCTTTTGCCACGAGGTACGCTTTCCACCAGCCCGTCCTGGGCACGGGATGGTTGGTTCCGGCCTCTATGTGCTTCGCCCGCCCTATGGCTTGCGCGACGAACTCGCGCGTCTGGCTGGGTGCTTTGCCACGTTGTAGCCGCCCAGCATCCGGTCTCGCTTTTGATGAAAGGCCAAAATAACTGGACTTTGCGGCTCGGTACGGTCAGGCTGTCCACAGCCAATTGTGGATCAATTCAAGCGAGAGACAAGATATGCGTATAGCGACGATCGTACAGGCAGCTGCAACTTGCCTTGTATTTGGCGCCAGCGGCCTTGCCGCAGAGACCAAGATTTACCCGTACCACGCGGCTGAGAACTTCTGCCCGTCGGGCTTGCAGCCGGTCACGATGGACGGAAAGATTTGTTGTGGTAAGCCAAACCAGTCGATGAGTTATCAGGCCATGATGCGCCACGGTGCGGCAAAGCGGCATGTGGGTCAAATGTCTCGACCCAAACCTAATTGTGCTCTGGGCACCAAGGGCTGTTCCTAGAAAACGGCCTGCCGCACCCAGTGACAGCGCGTTTCTTTTCAAACCGCGCTGAGCTGTTGTGGCTATAGCGCCTTTAAATCCGTCGCCATTGTTCGACCGTCGCGTCCCTCGGACATCTCGAAGCTGACCTTTTGATCGTCTGCGAGACCGGTCAGGCCGGACCGCTCGACGGCTGATATGTGAACAAAGACGTCCTTGCCGCCGCCCTCGGGTGCAATGAAGCCATATCCTTTTGTGGTGTTAAACCACTTCACGGTGCCATTTGGCATCTGATCCGTGCTCCTTGAACTAGGTCTTGTAGTGCTGCACGTCGTACAGCGAAGTTTGCCGTTGGCCGCACGCCGCACGCTGTAGTGCAGCACGTTGCCATAGGTGTTAAGATTGTGCGGATGCTGGCGAATTCAAGGATTTATCGCCTGAGCCCCGGTATGCAATGGTGCGCAAAAAAGGGTGAAAAATATGAAGATTTACGGAATTCAAAGCTGCGATACGTGCCGAAAAGCACGAAAAGCGCTTCCTGAGGCGCGTTTTGTGGACATTCGCGCAGAACCAATGCCAGCAGAGCTTTTGAGCCAGGCGCTTGAAACTTTCGGTGACAAAGTTTTGAACACCCGATCGACCACGTGGAGGGGCTTGGACGACGAAACGCGCAGAATGGGCGCGCTTGACTTGCTGCGCGCCCATCCGACTTTGATGAAGCGTCCCCTGATCGCAACGCAGGACGGGTCTTTAACTCTGGGTTGGGATGCGAAAACCCAAGCCGCCCTAGGCGTTGCTTAGGCTGGCTGTTCCCGACCACGCAGAACCGTGCGCGCCAGTTGGTCAACGGACAGCGGGCCAGCGCCTTTGACGACCAAGACAAGCAGAAGGAAGACCCACAAGGTCCGCTGATCGATAAGTTCCGGTGCATTGTTCAGCCAGCTGCCCAGCGTCGCACCGTGGCCGGTCACATCGACAAGCGTTTGCACTATCACGAAGCCGACCATGGCCAAAGCCGCAAGGCGGGTGAACGCGCCCAGGACAATCAATACTGGCAGCACATATTCCGCCACCGTTCCGGCGAAAATGATGATCCGTTGAATGAAGGTCAGTTGCGTGACATCCCATAAAACCGCCTCTGCCGCTTTGGGGAAAATCTGCCCGAAGGCGCCTGCCGACGGCGAAAAGATCGAGCCCTCGATCTTCGTGCCTGCGGAATTCAGGAAGTAGTAAAAGAAGACCAGCAAGAAGACGACCCTGGCCAGAGTCGGCAAAAGCCAGTCTGCGCGGTCAATTGGACCGACAATTGCGTCATAAATCGAGGTGAGGGTGCGCATTGCGGGTCTCCTTTCAAGGCGTCAATCGCGTGAGGACGTGCTGTGACAATAGCAGTCCCAGAAGTGGGGTCAGATCAAAGGCAGCATCTTCCGCCTCTGCTGCGGCGACAGCATGGCCGATTGTTTGACCGGACATGGCGGCGGCGCAAAAGGCAGCATCTGCCGGGGACAGCGCGTGTCGCTGTGGATCAAATTCGGGGCGCGCCACTAGGACGGATTGTGCGACCGCTTGTGGCTTTGGTGCGTCGTCTTCGGTGTTGAAGCGCCAAATATCATAAAGCGGCCAAGAGCTTACAATCAGTTGTGTCGCGGGCGCGAACGCAAGCCGCGCGTTTGGAATGTCTGCAGGCGGAAGGCTTGCCAGTTTTGCAGGGTCCAGCGGTGCGGCGTCTGCCGCGTGATAGCTGCGACGCAATGCGAGCTCCAGCCGCGCAACATCCGCGAGATAGCCGATATGCTGCAGTGGCGCGAACGCTTCAAGAAAGTGCGGCATCTCTGCGCCGTAATGCATCATCAAGGGCGAGCTTGGCGGATGTGCGCGCAGGAACAGGCCAGCCAACTGGTCGAAGTTTCCCGCGCCAAGAAGCTTTTGCAGAACCGGAAACCCGGTGCGCAGTGCTTCGGTCAAGGATACCGCGACATTGTTGCGGTAGACCGAAAACCTGCGACCCGCGGGCGCGCCGTGACCGTCCAAAAGGCCAGGGGGCACCGGGCGCACGGCATCCAAAAGTGCTGCGCGAAAGTGGGTTTGGTCCGTTTCAGTCATTTTGTGATTACATGATAGGCAAACGGTCGAGTGCGGCGGCGGCACGATCGGCTTCAGCCGCGAGGATCGACCAGTCCGGGACGTCTGTGTCCCACTCGACTAAGACAGGCAGTGGTCCGGACCGGTCCAAAACATAGTCAAGAAGTGCCCAAACCGGGTCGACAACGGCGGCGCCGTGACTGTCGATAAGCAAGGCGCGACCAGCGTCGTCGGTATCTTCGTCGTGGCCGCCAAGGTGAATTTCACCCACGGCATCCAGCGGATAGGCGTCGATGTAATCTGTCGGGCTCAAGCCCAAATTCGTGGCCGAGACAAACACGTTATTGACGTCGAGCAAAAGGCCACAGCCCGTACGACGCGCCAGCTCGGCCAAGAACGCGGTTTCTTCCATCGTACTTTCGGCGAAGGCCAGATAGCTTGATGGGTTTTCCAACAGCATCTCGCGGCCCAGCGTCTGTTGCACCTCGTCGATATGGTCGGCAACGCGCGACAGGGTTTCGGCGGTATAGGGCAGGGGCAACAGGTCGTTCAAAAACTCCGCGCCATGCGTGGACCAGGCCAGGTGTTCGGAAAAGCTCGCAGGCTGCAGCCAATCGCAAAGGTGCTTGAGGCGCGCCAGATGGTCGGGGTCGAGACGGCCCTCGCCGCCGATGGAGAGGCCCACGCCATGCACTGAGATCGGAAAGCGCTCGGCCAGGGCGCGCAGCTGCGCCAAAGGACGCCCGCCATCCCCCATATAGTTTTCTGCGTGAATCTCCAGCCACTTAACCGGTCCATCGCCCGCTTGTATATCCGCAAAGTGCTGCGGCTTGTATCCAACGCCGGGCGCGCTGGGCAGGGGGTCATGGGGCAGGAATTGGTCAAGCATAGCGCAGATCCAAACTTGGGTCGGGCAGGGCGCAAAACCCTGCCCGTCCGCAGGGGGACTTATGCAGGGATGTCGCGGTCCAATGGCTCCAGCGAACCTTCGCGTGCTGTGCCATCGGCGAGCGCTGGCAGGTCGATATCGGTGCAAGTGCCCGCGTCAACCAAAGTCCAGGCGTTGCCTTGGTAATCCACTGTCGATGTACCCGCGCATGTCGTGCCGGGGCCCGCTGCGCAGTCGTTTTCACCGGCCAGTGAGATGCCATAGCATTTTTCTTTGCTGGCGGCTTCTGCAGCGGTTGGCGCTTGCGCGGCAAATGCTGCAGCGACGGCAGATGCGATGGCGAGTGTTTTAACAGGTGTCGTCATGTTCAGTTCCTCCAGAAAAGACGAAGTGTGGTTCGTATGCTGTCTTATGTGGCTGATCCTTAATGAAATACCACTCACACGCCTGTGTGTCACACGTGTGTGAAAAATGCGTCACGAAGCCCCCGCCGCGTCATTGCCTCGCCATTTTCCAAAGTCTTTAGTAAGGTATTGAAAATGAACGGGTTAGTTAGGCGGCCCCATCGACGGGCACGCATGATCGCCGCTGTTACGCGCAAGTTTTTGCTCGGATCAGTAGGACTGATCCGAAACATTCCGGCCTGTCACAGGCGAATTTGTCTACACCGCTGCTGTCGCGCGGTCCGGTGGCAGGGCCGCTTGGCTGAGTTCTGTAACAATCTCGTCCAAACCCACAACGCTGGTTTGCTTTTCCCCAAGTCGCCGCACTGAAACGGTCCGCTCGTCGACTTCGCGGTGCCCAACGGCTAAGATCACCGGCACCTTCGACAGCGAGTGCTCGCGGACCTTATAGTTGATCTTTTCGTTGCGAATATCGCGCTCGACGCGCACGCCCGCGGCCAAAAGCGCTTCGACCACATCGTCTACATAAGGATCCGCGTCTGAGGTGATCGAGGCCACAACAACTTGCCGCGGTGCTAGCCAGAAAGGTAGCTTGCCGGCGTGTTCCTCGATCAAGATGCCTATAAACCGCTCAAACGACCCTAGGCATGCACGATGTAACATTACCGGCGTCTGCTTGGTACCGTCGCGGGCCACAAAATTGGCACCCAAACGTTCTGGCATATTGGTGTCGACCTGCAGTGTTCCACATTGCCAATTCCGCCCGATGGCATCCGTCAGAGTGAATTCAAGCTTCGGGCCATAAAACGCCCCTTCGCCGGGCAGCAATTCGTAATCGTAGCCCGCCGCGCGGCACGCATCGCCCAGCGACTTCTCCAGAATGTCCCAGGTTTCATCACTGCCAATGCGCTTTTCAGGCCGCGTTGACAGCTTCACAGTCCAGCCGTCGAATCCGAGATCAGCGTAGACTTTGGCCAGGAAGGCAATGAACTTTTTGCTTTCCGTTTCAATCTGATCCATTGCGCAGAAGATATGGCCGTCATCTTGGGTAAAGCCCCTCACACGCATGATTCCATGCAGGGCACCCGATGGCTCATACCGGTGGCAAGACCCAAACTCGCAGAACCGCATGGGCAGGTCGCGATAAGATTTGAGCCCTTGGTTGTAGACTTGTACATGCCCCGGGCAGTTCATGGGCTTGAGCGCGTTGATGCGTGTGTTGGGACCAGTCAGACGCATTTCTGCTGGGGGTTTGTTGTCGCCCGAATTGCTTTCGTCCACCTCAACGATGAACATGTTTTCTTGGTACTTGTCCCAGTGCCCCGAGGCCTCCCACAGCTTGCGGTCGACGACTTCGGGTGTGTTCACCTCACGATACCCGTCGCGGGTCTGCATCCGGCGCATGTAATCCATCAGCGTGGTGTAGATAGTCCAGCCGTTTGGGTGCCAAAAGATCTGACCAGTGGCCTCCTCTTGCAGATGAAACAGGTCCATTTCGCGGCCCAACTTGCGATGGTCGCGTTTGGCGGCCTCTTCGAGCATGGTCAAATGCGCTTTGAGCTTTTCCTTGCCGGTGAAGGCAACGCCATAGATGCGTTGCAACTGCTCACGGTTGGAGTCGCCGCGCCAGTAAGCGCCTGCGATGGACATCAGCCGGAACGCATCGCCGGGAACTTGGCCGGTGTGCTGCAGATGCGGGCCCCGGCACAGATCTTGCCAATCTCCATGCCAATACATGCGCAAGGGCTCATCGCCCGGGATTGCCTCGATCAATTCGACCTTAAAGGGCTCGCCATTGTCCTTGTAATGCTGGATCGCGCGGGCCCGGTCCCAGATCTCGGTCCGGACCGGTTCATGCTTGTTGATGATCTCTTTCATCTTCTTTTCGATGGTGCCGAGATCTTCGGGCGTGA
>CAWUIP010000014.1:0-45713 GCA_963922415.1 uncultured Aliishimia sp.
TGCCTCGTTCGAGGCGCTCTTGGACGCAATCCGCTGGAAGCTTGTTCGGGACACCCAGTGACATTCGATGATGATCTGAATGCCTGTGCAGCCTTGGTCGAAAAGGGAGACCCTTGGCGGTTTCGCACCGTGATGGTGGCGCCGGTGGCCGCGCGCCGTGTGCTCTTTCCGCTCTATGCCTTCAATGTTGAGGTTTCGCGCGCGCCTTGGGTCACCGCAGAGCCGATGATCGCCGAGATGCGGCTGCAATGGTGGCGGGATGCGCTTGAAGAGATCTCCGAGGGCGGCCAAGTGCGCCGCCATTCCGTGGTCACACCTTTGGCCGCGCACCTCAGTCCCGAAGACGCGCGTCGGCTTGATGCCGTGGTCGGGGCGCGTCGGTGGGATTGTTACAAAGACCCGTTCGAAGATATGGCGCAGCAGATTTCATATCTGCGGGATACGTCTGGGACTTTGATGTCTGTCGCGGTGCGTCTTTTGGCGGGCGACGCTGCACGGGCGGAAGCCATTGGGTTTGGTGTCGGGGTCGCGAACTGGTTGCGCGCGGTCCCGGCGCTTGAGTCGCAAAAGCGTGTTCCCATGGTGGATGGGACGCATGCAGGCGTTTGCAAACTTGCAGAATCGGGTTTGCAAAGTTTGCAAAGTGCGCGAGGCAGGTTTGCAAAATCCGCATTACCTGCGATTTGGCCCGCAATAGGTGCAACTGAGGTTCTTAAGGCAGCCCTGACCACACCGGACCGCGTGGCCGCAGGCAGGCTACCGGAGCCCAGCCGATTTAAGCTGGCACTTGCCGCCACTTTTGGGCGTTGGTAACGCTTACGCCGGTTCCGACCGGTCGCGCAGCATCATCCAAATTAGAGCAACAAAGGCGGTTAGCAGGAACGGCACCATAGCGACGTTCACGGCGCTCCAACCGCTGACCGGATCGGTGCCCGCGCAGTTCATCAAACCACCTGAGGCCAAGGATGCCAGCGTCACAGACCCGAAGACAATCAAGTCGTTAAGGCCCTGCATCCGTCCGCGCTCTTGCGGGGTATGCGCCGAAGCCAGGAGGGTGGTCGCGCCAATAAAGCCAAAGTTCCACCCCAGCCCAAGCAGGAACAGCGCCACAAAGAAGTTACCCAGTTCGACGCCTGCAAGTCCCACGATGCCGGCACCCGCCAGAATGGCCAGGCCCAGGCCCATGATCCACTCCACACCGAAGCGATTGATCAAGTGGCCCGTGAAAAACGACGGTGCAAACATTGCCAAAACATGCACTGTGACGACGTGACCGGCAGACACTTCGCTAAAGCCGCAGCCAACGACCGCCAGCGGGGTCGAGGTCATGACAAGGTTCATCAACGCGTAAGAGACGGCGGCGCAAATAACGGCCACAAGGATCTTCGGTTGGCGCAAAAGCTCCATCCGACTGCGCACGGGACCGGCCGTGTCGCTGGACTTCGATGGTTTTGGGATGTCCACCAGCGCAATGATGCCCATGCCCACCACGTTCAACACCGCCACGGCCAAGTAAACAGGGATGTAGCGCTCGTGATTGGCCACGCCGGACCCGTCCGAAAGATAGGTTGCAAGCCGGGGGCCTATAATCGCCGACAAAAGCCCGCCCGCCATCACATAGGAAATCGCCTTGGGGCGATAGCTGGCAGAGGCGGTATCGGTCGCCGCAAAGCGGTAAAAACCCTGCGCTGACATATAGATACCCGTCAGATAGCTGCCACCAAGGAAGAGCCAGAAATTCGGGATCGTCAGCGCATAGGCGCAGATCAATGCACCCGCCATGCCTCCCATCGCCCCGACCAGAAATCCTATACGGCGGCCCATTGTCTGCATGACAGCCGATAGCCAAGGCGCGGTGGTCATCGACCCAAAGACAATCAGTGAGATGGGTAAGGTCGCCAGACAGATGAAGGGTGTGATTTGTTGCCCCGCGAGACCGCCGACAACGAAAATCATGGGCATTTGGCTTCCCAAAAACGCCTGCGCGCAGATCAGGACCACGACATTGCGCCGTGCGCGGGTATCATCAACCAAAGCAGTCATGTCGTGCCGTGCTTAGACCGCTTGCCAGTGGGCCACAAGCCGATAGACTGAACACATATGACAGGGCGCTTTGCAAAACGTTTGCAAACTCGACTGCAGCGCTTTGCAAAATCGGGAAATTCTTTTGTTCATAATCACATGCGATGCGGATGTTACGAAAGGTGCAGACTGGCTGGCGGCCCAAGATCCAAAATGGGAGGCTGCCATTGCGGCGTGTGGTCCTCTGCCGTTGCGGTTGCGACCGGACGGCTTTGCGCAACTTCTTAGCGCTATCGTCTCACAACAAGTTTCAACCGCTTCAGCTGCGGCGATTTGGGCTCGGATGGAGGCCGCAAAGCTCTCTGAAGCGGTGCAGATCCGTGCCGCAACCGACGCGGATCTGCGTGATGTAGGGCTGTCTCGGCAAAAGATGCGCTATGCGCGGGCCCTGGCTGACGCCGATATAGACTTTTCGGCCTTGCGCGAACTGCCACCCGGCGAAGTCATCAAAACACTTACTCAAGTCCCCGGCATTGGGTCTTGGACGGCTGAAATTTACGCCATGTTTTCGCTGGGACACGCAGATGTCTTCGCACCAGGGGACTTAGCCTTGCAAGAGGCGGCCCGCCACCTGTTTGAATTGCCAGACCGCCCAAGAGAGAAAGAGCTTCGAACCTTAGCTGAAGCTTGGTCGCCCTGGCGGTCAGTTGCAGCCCGTGTGCTTTGGGCATACTACCGTTACGTGAATAACCGGGAGGGAATTAGGTGACACGCGTACTTACAGCCGGGCGGACGCCTCCGCTGTCCGGCGAGACCAGGTCGGTCGTGGTCTTTCTGCACGGCTACGGGGCCAACGGTGCCGATTTGCTGGGCCTGGCCGATCCTTTAGGGGAACACCTGCCAGACACACTGTTTGTGGCGCCTGATGCTCCGGAATCTATTCCAGGCATGCCGACGGGGTACCAGTGGTTTCCCATTCCTTGGCTCGATGGCTCTTCGGAAGAGGCCGCAGAACGGGGGCTAATGGCCGCGACGGACGATCTGAACGCTTTTCTTGATGCGTTGATGGTGGACGAAGATGTTCTGCCGGAACAAGTTGTTTTGTTTGGGTTTTCGCAAGGTACGATGATGTCGCTTCACGTCGGACCGCGCCGTGAGGACCCGTTTGCTGGAATCGTAGCCTTTTCAGGGCGACTTTTGCGCCCCGAACTTCTGGCCGATGACGTGGTCTCGCGCCCGCCGGTGCTGTTGATCCACGGTGACGCGGACGACGTTGTGCCGCCGCAGTCCTTGCCTGAAGCGGCCGAAGCTTTGCAAGAGGCCGGGTGGAAGGATGTCTATGCCCACGTAATGAAAGGCACTGGGCACGGAATCGCACCAGATGGGCTCAGCGTAGCTTTGGCCTTTATGCGTGATAAGCTCGGGCTCTAGTCCCCAAGATCAGCAGATGGCTTCGTAACCTTCGACAGGGCGTCGGTTCTTGCGCGGCTCAGTGAAGCCCAGCCACTCCGCCTGCAACGCGCTTGCGCCAGTTTCGGTGTCGACCACGGCTTCGTTCCAGGATTTTGCTGGCGAGAAGATACCCGGTACGTCGTCGGCGCGCATCACAAACCAGCCCAAGGCGCCGGTTTCCGTCACTGCGCGAAACGCTTTTGCCGTGCCCTTCGTTTCGCAGTTTTCTGGGTCATACCAAACGGTTGCAGCCTTTGTCTCAACCCGTTGCAGCGTCTCGACGTCAACGCCATCACGTGCGCCAACCAGCAATTGCAATGCGCTATTCTGGGCGCGTTTAGATGGGCGGAACCAAAGGGACATAAAAACCTCTCCGAGTTACGGGGTGATATCGAAATACAGTTAACGGCGTCGAAACGAACAGTGCGGGAAAAATCGTGTCACTTTCACCTTACATGCAGATGATGCGCCTTTTGTGACGTTGGGTACAGTGAGGGATTCCAGACCTTCTCGTAAAGGTAGAGTGTATTGAGAAGCTGTGGATAACTGTCACAATGCTGTCATGTGAGCATTGTAACTCAGCTGCGACATCTAGTGGCTTCATGAAGGCTTGCCACGCTTTCACCACGAGATATAGTCATATCAAGAGCCGGGTCCGGGGGGATCACGCGCCGCCCCCGTGCCTGATGCTTTATAAATGAGCAGATTGGGCAGGGGACCTATAGCGATGGACATCAGTCATACAGATTTCAGGACGGATTTCACCCGAAGTCCCGCCGCGTTGAAGCATCATCCGGCTTTGGTGCTCAACGCGGATTATCGGCCACTGTCGTATTACCCGTTGTCGCTGTGGCCTTGGCAGGAGGCTGTCAAAGCCGCCTGGCTGGACCGGGTCGACATTGTGGCCGAATATGATGAGGTTGTCAGAAGTCCCAGTACCGTGGTCCGAATACCGTCGGTCGTGGTTCTGAAAGACTATGTGAAACCTCAAAAGCGCGTGGCCTTCACGCGCTTTAATTTATTTCTGCGGGACGAATTTCAGTGCCAGTATTGTGGGGCCAAGGGGAACCTGACCTTTGACCATGTGGTGCCGCGGTCCGCGGGCGGTGTCACCAGTTGGCAGAACGTCGTCGCAGCCTGTTCGCCCTGTAACCTCAAAAAGGGGTCCAAATCGCTGCATCGCGCGAATATGTCCTTGCGCAAACCGCCCCGCCAACCGGCGGCGGAAGAATTGCGGAACATGGGGCGGAAATTCCCGCCCAACTACCTGCACGAAAGCTGGATGGACTTCCTGTACTGGGATGCCGAACTCGAGGCTTAACCGGGTGTTTTAGGGTCCTGGTGCTAGGCGCGGGGCATTTGTTGCGTGGCACAATGGATGCCGCCGCCCAACTCGCCCAACGGGTCCACGTTCAGCGTCACAATTTCGCGGCCCGGATAGTGGCGTGCGAGCGCGTCGCGGGCAAGGGCATCTGTGTCCGGATCGCCAAATTCCGCAGCGATCACAGCGCCGTTGCAGACGTAGTAATTGGCGTATGAGGCGACAAACTCCAGGCTGCGCACACGTCGGGTCACCGGTTCCGGGATGACCTCGACGCTCAGACCTGCGTCCACCAATATGTCATGCGTTTCAAGGGCCGCGCGGTGGAACGGATCGTCCAGATCCGGGCTGTCGGGCAGGTTGATCAAGACGCGCCCCGGCCCGGTAAACCGCGCAAGGCTGTCGATGTGATAGTCTGTAATGTCTTCGCCCCAGACGCCCGGTGCCCAGATCATCCGCTCTGCCCCATAAGCGTCCAGCAGCATAGCCTCTATCGTGTTACGTGAAAGCCCCGGGTTGCGGTTGGGGTTCACCCAACTGCTTTCATGCGCCATCAGCAGCCCGTGCCCGTCTTGTTCGATGCCACCGGCCTCGCCGACGATGTCTGTGGCCAGAAACGGCACGCCAAGATGGGCCGCCACCCGCTGGGCGATGCGCGCATCCTGTTTGTGCACTTGGCGCGCGCCCCATCCGTTGAACTGAATCTGCCGCACGGCGAGGTCACCCGCCGCGTTGGTCACGAAAACAGGTCCTGAATCGCGACACCACAGATCCTCGGTCGCGATATCCAAAAGCGTGACGCTAGAAGAGAGCCGCCGCCTGGCCGCCCCATGCAAGTCACCAGCCGCCAACAGAGTGACAGGCTCGAACTCTGCGATGGCATTGGCAATATCGGCAATCGTCTGCTGCACCATTTCAAGATAGATCGCGTCGCGGTAGACGCGCCGCGTGTTGGGCCATTGCATGAATGTCTGCGCGTGCGGGGCCTCTTCAGCGGGTACAAAGAACCCGTCCCAAGCCTGTGCCTGCGCTCCTCCGGTCAGTGTCATCACACCAAACGCACCCCCTGTCAGAATAGCATCGCGTCTTTGCATCGTCTCAAAGGGGTCCTTGGTTGCGCCACAAGCACGGCGGCCCGCGCGTGGCGCTTTACGCGCGCAGGGCTATTCGGCAGCCGTCTTCAGAACAAAGCCTTTTTCGATTTGGTCGGCTGGCTCAACCGGGTATTCGCCCGAAAAACAGGCATCGCAGTATTGCGGGCAAGAGTTGTCTCGGCCTTCTGCCTCGCCCACGGCGCGGTAGAGCCCGTCGAGCGAGATGAATTTCAAACTGTCCACGTGCAAATGCTGCCGCATCTCTTCTTCGGACATCGTCGCGGCAAGCAGTTTTTCGCGTTGGGGCGTGTCCACCCCGTAAAAGCAGGGCCAGGCGGTGGGCGGCGACGCGATGCGGAAATGGACCTCGGCAGCCCCGGCGTCCAGAATCATTTCCTTGATCTTGCGCGAGGTCGTGCCGCGCACCACAGAATCGTCCACAAGCACCACGCGTTTGCCTCGGATCAGCGCGCGGTTTACATTAAGTTTGAGCCGTACGCCCATGTTTCGAATGTGTTCTGTCGGCTCGATGAAGGTTCGGCCCATGTATTGGTTACGCACAATGCCCATCGCGAACGGGATGCCCGATTCTGCGGCAAAGCCGATGGCGGCAGGTGTTCCACTGTCGGGCACGGGGCAAACCAGGTCTGCCTCAACCGGGCTTTCCTTGGCCAACTCGCGCCCGATGTTTTCGCGTGTCGTATAGACCGAGCGGCCGCCCAGGATCGAGTCGGGGCGCGAGAAGTAGACATGCTCAAAAATGCAGGACCGTGGGGCGGCGGGGCGGAACGGGCGATGGCTTTCCAGGCCGTTTTCGGTGATGACCACCATCTCGCCCGGTTCAATCTCGCGCTCAAAGTCCGCGCCAATAATGTCGAGTGCGCAGGTCTCCGAGCTCAGCACGTATCCGTCGCCCAAACGGCCCAACACAAGCGGGCGCACACCCAATGGATCGCGTACACCAATCAGCTTGGTGCGCGTCATGGCGACAACGGAAAACGCGCCTTCGACCCGCCGCAGCGCGTCTTCCATGCGTTCGGGGATGTTGCGTTGCAGGGAGCGCGCCATCAGATGGATGATGCATTCGCTGTCGGAGGAGCTTTGAAAGATCGAGCCGCGCTCGATCAACTCACGCCGCAGGGCGTTGGCATTGGTAATGTTACCATTATGCGCAATCGCCGCGCCGCCCATCGAAAATTCGCCAAAGAAAGGCTGCACATCGCGGATGGCGGTGTGCCCTTTGGACCCTGCGGTGGAATACCGGACATGCCCGATGGCCAGCGGGCCGGGTAGGGTGTCCATCACATCTGACGAGGTAAACGTGTCGCGCACATAGCCAAAGCGGCGCGCCGAGTTGAAGCCGTGTTCGGGGTGGTGCGCGACAATGCCGCCAGCTTCTTGGCCGCGGTGCTGAAGCGCGTGAAGGCCCAGGGCCACAAAGCTTGCTGCGTCTTGCGCGCCGATCACGCCAAAGACGCCGCACTCTTCCTTCAATTTGTCATCATCGAACGGATGTGCGGGCGGGAAGGCGGCTTCGGTCAAGGGCGGCAGCTCCGACTCAGTAAGGGCGTGAGATGGATGTACCAACTCACGCCCAGACTGTCATCCAACTATCACAATAGTCACCTTTGGATCGTCACCCAAAAGCACCTGTTGGTTGGACCTTACGCCGCCACAGCGTCTGCGAAGTGACCAGAAGCTTGCAGCGCGAGGAGGGCGCGCGCATCGGCAAAGCTCAAGGTCTCAAAAAAGGCCTCTCCCATGGGGCGGGCATGCACAAGGAGGCCGGTTTGCGTCCAAATCATCTCTTCCTCTTCGAAGCCGAGCACGCGCATCTGATGCGGCGCGCTGGATCGTGTGATCCCAGGCAAGCCAGAGAGGGCATCTGCCGAGAAGGAGACATGATCGGTCGCTGTCTCAAAGCCCAGCGGGGCTTCAAAACCAATTTTTGTATCGAGGGGCATCGCAACATCCGAGCAGTTGCCAAAGGCGTGTGCTGCAATCGTGATGCTGTCGGGACAGGCTTTGGTTTGGCCCAAGAAGGCCACGGTCGCAAAGCCGCCGTCGAGCGTTGCGATCTGGTCGCCGGCAATCAGGTCGCGCACTGCGCGCCAGCCGCGCTGTGTTTCGACCATGGTGTCGTCGCATAGAGTCACCATCGCCCCTGGAACGGCCAGGGTCGTTGTTACGTCTGCAAAGTCTTTCTTGTGGCGGGTAAACATGTCAGTCAGTCCTCTGTCTTGTGGCCTGTCCGGGTCGAAGCGTGGCGTGCATCCGAGGTCCGTGACCTGCCGTTGCTGTGGCGTTGTCGTATGAGGACATGAAAAGGGCCAAATCTGCCCTGATTTTGACAAGGGACAGTCAAAAAAACGGCTCTGTTCACACTTTTGCCGGGATCTGCCCCTGGGACGCCGCATTGGCGCCACCCCGTCACCGGAATTAAGAAGTTGTTTACCCTAACGCTTTGAAAAGGGGCAAAAAAGCCGGGTCATTTTCCGGCAGAATCAAGGCGATTCGGGTGGTTTTGCGGCGGTGGCTTACGCCGAACAGCTTTCCAGCAGTGTCTCGTATTGCTGTGCGAACCAGCCAAGCGCGGCTTCTGGGTTCTGTTCGGCAATTTGCGCTGTGAATTGCGAGAAGACCGCGGCGGACCGGCTCTCGTCCACGATTGTGAACTCTTGGCCCGTGATCACCGTGTCGTAGACAAAGAAGGCAATCGCGACGAGGAGCACGCCGCGCACGACGCCAAAGAGGAACCCAAGCGCTTGATCCACACCGCCCAAAGCAGAGCGCTGCACCAGGGCGGAAAAGAGTGGCGTAAAGATCGACACCACGATCAAGGCACCGACAAAGACAAGGGCAAAGGCGCCCACAACCGACAATTCGCAGCTGTCGGCGATGAAATCACCCACGACGGGGATCTCACGCACCAGGGGTTCGACTTGTCCGGCAAAAAGGAAGGCAACGACCGCCGCCGCGATCCATCCCAAGATCGCCATCGTTTCGCGCACAAGCCCCCGGCCATAGGCCAAAAGCGCCGACACGATGATAACCAGCGCGACCACGCCGTCGATTGCTGTGAACCCTTCCATGGTCTGGCCCTTTGCCTCACCTTTCTTACTGTCCGGTTATCCCGCCCCGAAAATCTCACCGACAAACTGGGTTAGGTCCGACATGTGTTGCAGGCTCAGACCTTCGCCCGATACCTTCGCGCCGCCTTGCGGTGCGATGGCTGCGGTGAAACCAAGTTTTTGCGCCTCTTTCAACCTATTTTCGGTCTGCGGGGCGGGGCGTAACGCGCCCGATAGGCTGATTTCCCCAAAGACAACCGTACCATCGGGCAAAGCGGCGTCCTCGCGGGCCGATAAAATCGCCGCAGCCACGGCCAAATCGGCAGCAGGTTCGGTCACTTTCAGCCCGCCTGCCACGTTCAGATAGACATCAAGCCCCGTAAAGGGGATGCCGCAGCGCGCCTCCAGCACCGCAAGAATCATCGCAAGACGTTGGCCGTCCCAGCCCACGACCGAGCGACGCGGTTGCGCATGGGGTGTCGGCGACACCAGCGCTTGGAACTCAACGAGCACAGGCCGTGTGCCCTCAATCCCGGCAAAGACAACGGATCCGGGCTGCGGCGTGCCGCGCTCTGATAGGAACAATGCCGAAGGATTCGTCACCTCTTGAAGCCCCGCACCGGTCATCTCAAAGACGCCGATTTCATCTGCCGGACCAAACCGGTTTTTGACCGCGCGCAGGATACGGAACGGGTGGCCGCGCTCGCCTTCGAAGTACAGGACCGTGTCGACCATGTGCTCAACAACGCGGGGGCCTGCGATCTGGCCCTCTTTGGTGACATGACCCACCAGAATGACCGACACGCCGCGCCGCTTGGCGAAGGTTGTCAACTCATGGGCCGACGCGCGCACCTGACTGACCGAACCAGGCGCGCTTTCGACTGTGTCGAGCCACATCGTTTGGATCGAATCGATCACGGCAAGCTGCGGTTTTTCGGTCTCTAGGGTGGTGAGAATGTCGCGAAGATTGGTCTCGGAGGCGAGCTGCACCGGCGCGTCTTGCAAACCAAGGCGTTGGCCGCGCATCCGCACTTGGGCCGCCGCCTCTTCGCCTGAGATATAAAGCGTTTTAAGTCCCTTACGCGCGAAAGCTGATGTGGCTTGAAGGAGGAGTGTCGACTTCCCGATCCCCGGATCCCCGCCCAAGAGCGTGGCCGAGGCCTGCACCAGCCCTCCGCCCAAGACCCGGTCCAATTCAGCGATGGCGCAAGTTTGGCGGGGCGGTGGTGCCTCTTCAGCGCTGAGGTCCGACAGGGCCACCGGCGTGCCGCGCTTGGCGCCCAGGGACGCTTTGCCAGAGCCAGTGGAGAGGCCGGTGTCTTCCGACAGCGTGTTCCACGAGCCGCAGCTGTCACAGCGCCCGGACCATTTGCTGTAGCTCGCACCGCAGCTTGAACAGGTATACCGCGTCTTGCTCATCCGCGCCGCGCCCGCTCGGTCTGCCAGCCAATGAGGATCGAGGCAAGAATGAGCGCCGTAAAGAGATAAAGCCCCCAGCCCACTTCGATGCGCCCGATATCGAGCCCCTTAAAGATGGTCACATAGACCGCGATCAGGAAGATATCCGCCATCGCAAGCTTACCCAGTAGGTGCAGCGCGGGCAGGGCGCGCGGGCTGAGCATCCGGAAATGCAAAAGCGCCAGGCCAATGGTCTTCAGGTAAGGCGCAAAAAGCGCGAAAGCGGTGACAACGAGGGCCAAAAACACATCTGTGCGCCAGAGCGACTGCAGCCCGGAGATCACCGAAATCTCGCTGAGCCCAAAAACCGGCAACAGCCCCGCGCGCAAAAGCGGCGCGAACCAGGCGACGGGGTAGAGCACCAAAAGGGAGAGATTGAGGTATTTCAGCATTTCACCCGGTATCGCGCTGGAGGATGGGACTGTCAAATTGAGCGCGCGGCGCGCGCACGACATGCCAAGTATTGCCCCTTGGCTACCGCACCGCCTCAATCGGCCCATCTGCGCTGCCGGATATGAATTGGCGCAGATAGGGATCAGCAGCAGCGTCCATGTCGGCAACTGGGCCAGTCCACTGGATCACGCCATCATGCAGCATGGCCACAGAATCAGCGATGGCCCGTACAGAAGTCATGTCGTGGGTGATCGTCATCGCCGTGGCGCCGATTTCCACCACGATCTCGCGGATCAAGTCATTGATCACACCAGACATAATCGGGTCGAGGCCCGTGGTCGGTTCGTCAAAGAAGATAATCTCGGGCTCGGCGGCGATGGCGCGCGCAAGGCCCACACGTTTTTGCATGCCGCCCGACAGTTCGGCGGGGAAGCGGTCGGCCACGTCTGGGGTCAGGCCCACGCGGCGCAGTTTCTCGATCGCAATCTCGCGCGCCTCGGTTTTGGGGCGTTTCAAGCTGCCGCGCAGAAGGCGGAAGGCCACGTTTTCCCACACTTTGAGGGAATCAAAGAGCGCCGCCCCCTGAAAGAGCATTCCAAACCGCGCCAGAAACGCATCCCGGTCGCCACGATTGGCCGGGGCACCGTCCACCAGGATCTTGCCCGCATCGGGCGTCACCAGGCCCAGCACCGATTTCAGCAGCACCGACTTGCCGGTCCCCGATCCGCCGATGATGACCATGGAAGAGCCGCGTGGAACGGCTAATGTAACATCGCGCAACACTGTTTTGCTTCCAAAAGATTTTTTCACGTTCTGCAATTCGATCATAACGAGAAGAAGACCCCCGTTAGAACGAAGTTGGAGGCGAGGATCAAAACTGCAGCCGCCTCAACCGATCCTTTCGTGGCGCGGCCCACACCTTGGGCGCCGCGACCTGAATTCATGCCGTAGTAGCATCCCATGAGACTCGCCAAGAAGCCGAATACGGCGCCTTTCACGAGCGATGAAATGACGTCGAGCGGTTCCAGGAAGTTGACCGTGTTTTTGATGTAGGTTGTGGCGTTGAACCCAAGCGTGCCGGTCGCTACCGCGTAGCCGCCGAAAATGCCGATGATGTCCCCAACCGCAACCAGGCAGGGCACCGTCAGCACCGCTGCCAGAACGCGTGGCACTGTGAGGTATTTCATCGGATGGGTGGACAGGGTGACCAGCGCGTCAATTTGCTCTGTGACTTTCATCGTCGCGATTTCAGCGGCGATGGACGACGTCACGCGTGCGGCAATCATCAGACCCACCAGCACGGGTCCCAATTCGCGTACCATGCCAATGGCGACGATCTGCGGGACCACGGCCTCCGCATTGAACCGCGCGCCACCTGCATAGATCTGTAGGGCCAAAGCGCCGCCTGTGAAAATGGCGGTCAACCCAACAACGGGCAGGGAAAGCCAGCCGATGCTCAGCAAAGCAGCGAAAAACTCACGCCCATAGAACGGCGGCCGCACAATGTGTGTCACAGCATCGGCTGCGAAGATGGTAACACGACCAAACCCGGCCAAAGCACTTAGAACGGTGCGCCCGATCAGGGCCAACGGCTTCATTCGAGGACCTGACGACGGTAGCGTGCCCCCAAGGATGTCAAAATCTCGTAACCAATTGTGCCAGCAAACTGGGCAACCGTATCGATTGACTGGTATTGCCCCAACACCTGAAGGCTGTCTGGGTCAGTTCCCAGATCGGTCACATCAGCCGTTACAAGGTCCATAGACACCCGACCCGCGATCCGGATGGGCACGTTATCCGCATGCAGGTAGCCGTTTGCCCCCATCGCCCGGATGAGGCCATCAGCATATCCGGTCGAGACTGTGGCGATCCGCGATCGGCGCTTGGCAGTCCAGGCATTGCCGTATCCTACGGTTTCGCCTTCCTCCAAATCGCGGCATTGGATGACGGGCAAGTCCAGCGTCACGACTGGGACAGCATCATGATGGGGTTTACCGCCATAGAGTCCAATGCCGGGGCGGCAGTGATCAAAGTGATAGTCCGGGCCAAGAAGTATCCCGCCGGTCGCCGACAGGGACCGTGGAACGTCAACTCCGTCCGTCATACTTCTGAAAACACGCAACTGTTCCGCGTTCATGATGTGGTCAGGCTCATCCGCGCACGCCAGATGCGACGCGATCATGCGCGGACCTTGCGGGAGTACCATATCCTTGATGGCGGCCCATTCGGCCGGTTCGAGCCCGAGACGATTCATGCCGGTGTCGAGTTGCACAGCAAAAGGGTGATTGGGTAGACTTTCAAAGTGCCGCAACATCTGGTCAATCGAGTTGAGCATCGGCGATAAGCGGTGATCGCGGATTGCGTCTGTATCGCCATGCATATGGCCAGAGAACACAAAGATCTCAGGCCCTGGGCCCAACGCGCTGCGCAATATTGCCCCTTCTTCAGCCACCGCGACGTAGAATGTGCGCACCCCCTCCCGCGCGAGGCGTCGCGCAACGGCAGGCGCGCCCAGCCCGTACCCATTCGCTTTGACCACAGCGCCCGTTTCGGCCTGTGACAACGCCGCCAAGCTGCGCCAGTTTCGCACTATGGCGTCGAAGTCGATTGTGAGGATACCGGTGCCCATACCTGCGTTCTGCCACGGCGAGCGCGCGCGTCAAGAGCACCTGCGATTTATGGTTCTGAAAACAGAAACCTGTTGCGCTGCCAAATCTCTTCGCCAATACGACAGTTATAGGTTTGTGCTGTGTAGACACGCGGCGCGGCGTGCGGTGTTTTCCCTGCGATTTCAAGGACGAGCTTGCGTTTGATCGCGTTTGGGAAGTCGTCCCACTCAAGAACCGGAACGACAAAGGCGCCAGGGCCACCGACCACACATTCTTTGTAATAAGCGTCAAGATCGGGGATGCCCCAGCGGTCCGAAAACGCATCGCGCGTCATCAAGGGCAGGCCATTTACAACGATCCCATCGGCCAGTGCTCGGTCGCGGGCCAATGTGACAAGCGGGCCTTGATTGTTTGGGCCGTCGCCGGAAATGTCGATCACCCGGCGCAGACCGTGCAGTTCGTTTTCTGCAATAGACTGGCGCGCATAATCCAAAGCGCCCGAGATCGATGTACGCCGCAAGCCAGGATCAAAATGCGCAGTGATTTGGCTTGCAATGCGGTCAGCGACGTCGGGGCTGTCAATCACCGTCCAAGGGACCACGATTTTTTGGCTCGCCTGACCGGCCCATTCCACATATGTCACCGCTATTTCGCCAATGAGACCGGATGAGATCGCGGCGTAAACATCATCTGAGGCAAGCGCAGTCGCGTAGCCGCGCCGTTGTATCTCTAGTTCTGCCGGGGTCATTGAACGGGACACATCCACTGCAAGAAAGAGCTCTAGATCAACTTCTCGCACGGTTTGGGCGACAGCCGTGCCAAATTGGGTCGCTGTGCCAAAGATGAAAAGCAGTAAAACGCAGATCCAGTGTCGCATAACAGTATGTGGACAGAGCCTGCGCGCGGTGTCCAATCACAAGTTGTCGGTCTGATGGGCATCGTAGCTGGCCTCCAATTCGGCGCGCAAAAATGCGTCGAACCGTAGTGGCGGATACAGCGGTGTGCCGGTTCCGGGCAAAGGCGCTATGGTCGTTTCAACATGCGGATCAAAGAAGAAGGGACAGGAGTAGCGTTCTTGGCCCGACCGGTTTATCACACGGTGCGGCGTAGAGCGAAGACGCCCATTTGTCATGCGGTGCAGCATGTCGCCAACATTTACCACGAACGCATCAGGTCGATATGGCACCGCGATCCACGCGCCCTCCGGCGTCATGACCTCCAAACCACCGACAGGGTCTTGGGCCAAAAGGGTCAGGGCGCCGAAATCTGTGTGAGGTGCTGCGCCATAGAGGTCATCAGGTGCCGCAGCGGGGCGCGGCGGGTAGTGCAAAAGCCGCAACCACGTTGTGGGGTGTTCAAAGGACGAAAGGATCGCGAGATCGTCGACCTCCGCTGCCCAGAGCGCAATTTTCACCATCTTCAGCGCCAAATCGCTCATTTTGGCGCGATATGCATTCATTGTGTCGCGAAATGCATCCAGTTCTGGCCAACAATTCACGCCGGAAAGGTAGTAAGTCGCGCCAGGCGGGCTGTCCTGCATGATCATGAATGACGCGGCTTGGTTCGGCTTGGTCACCTCGGCAAGGGTCGAAGTTCGGTCAGTCGATGCGGCCATCGGGATGTAGCCGCGATGCGCCTTACCGGCGGCGAGCTTCATTTTTTCGGCCAAAGGCAAGGCGTGAAACGTGCGGGACTGCTCAAACACGGCATCGATCAACGCGCGATCAATGCCATGGCCCGTGATGTAACCAAACCCGACCGTGCCGTAGGCCGCGCGAAACGCCGCGACAGTTTCACTTGGATCATTCCCCGACAACGCGGGGGAGACGTCGATCACTGGAATCGCGTCCATCCTTAGAAATCCTGGTCGGTCGGATATCCGGGGCGCGCGAGGTTTCCAAAACGTGTGAAACGACCTTCAAAGCTTAGATCGACGGACCCGATGGGGCCGTGTCGTTGCTTGCCAATGATAACTTCCGCCCGGCCGTGCAGACGCTCCATACGCTCTTGCCACTTGGCCATGTCCTCCAAATTGTCGTCGGAGGGTTTTTCGCGTTCGGCATAATATTCTTCACGAAACACAAACATAACCACATCTGCGTCCTGCTCAATCGAGCCAGATTCCCGTAGATCCGCGAGTTGAGGCCGCTTGTCTTCGCGGTTCTCCACCTGCCGGGACAGCTGTGACAGGCCAATAACCGGTATATCCAGCTCTTTCGCAATCGCTTTCAGGCCCATCGAAATTTCGCCAATCTCCTGCACCCGATTGTCGGAGGAGCCGCGCGCCAGCTGGATGTAGTCGACGATCAGCAGGTCAAGGCCGTGGGTGCGCTTCAAACGTCGCGCACGTGCGGCGATCGTCCCGATGTGAATTGAGGGTGTGTCATCAATATAGAGCGGGCAGGCTTCCAGCTGTTTTGCAGCCTCAACAAAGCGCCGAAACTCTGCCTCTGTCATGTCGCCGCGCCGGATCTGCTCTGACGGGATCTCGGCAGCTTCGGACAGGACCCGTGCTGCCAGTTGCTCGGCGCTCATTTCGAGGCTGAAAAAGCCCACGACACCGCCATTAACAGCGCCCTCGCTGCCGTCTGGGCGGGTGCCTTTGCGGTAGGTTTTCGCGATGTTAAAGGCAATATTTGTGGCCAGCGAGGTTTTGCCCATCGAAGGACGCCCCGCGAGGATCAACAGGTCCGACCGGTGAAGCCCGCCCAGCTTTTTGTCCATATCGACAAGACCTGTGGAAACGCCTGCCAGTCCGCCGTCGCGTTGATAAGCCGCGTTTGCGACATTAACGGCGTCGGTTACGGCGCTGAGAAAGCTTTGAAACCCGCCTTCGGTCTGCCCCTGTTCCGCAAGTTGGTAGAGCGCTTGTTCTGCCTCTACGATCTGTTCTTTGGGCTCGGACGTGACCTCTACTTTGCTGGCTTTGGCCGAGATATCTTTGCCCAACCGAATAAGGTCCCGACGCACGGCAAGATCGTACACCATCTGCGCGTAGTCGCGGACCGCAAAGGCTGAAACAGCGGCGCCTGCAAGGCGTGCAAGGTAGGCGGGCCCGCCAAGTTCCTTCAGACCTTCGTCGTCCTCCATGAACGCCTTCAGCGTGACCGGTGACGCAAGCTGGTTTTTCGTGATGCGTACTGCGGCCAATTCGAAAATCCGCGCATGCACTGGGTCGTAGAAATGCTTGTCCGAGATAATCGACGCGACCCTGTCGTAAACATCATTGTTCGTCAGGATCGCGCCCAGAAGCTGTTGTTCAGCCTCGATAGAATGCGGCATTATATCCGCGGACTGCTCGGCGGTTTGCCCGGCCTGAAAGCTGGTTATCTCGTTCACTGCTGTCGCCCCGTCGTTCGTGCCGGACCACTTTATCGGGTCCGCTGTACCTGCTGGTGAGGCTCTGTTTCTCACACCTGGGCTGTAAGTAAACCCTAGAGTAAGTCAGGGGACTTCCCTGTGGGAAAGCCTGTCCAGTCCCAAAGTCTGCGGAAGATATAGTGTCATTGCAGCATAGCACCTCTACATCTCGACGCCTAGTGTTAAAGAATCGTGACGGTCCACAGGCGGTCCACAACCGCCCAATCCACAGATTCGCGTGTTTTATCCCCGGGTAAAGGCGGCGTTACCTTTTAGGTTGTGCGGCGCGCCTCTTGCCACCCGCGCGGGTCGTTCAAGAAGGTTTCGACCCCATTGAGCGTCACCTCTGTGAACTTTTGTGACGCCTTTGCTTCGGCCAGAACATCCCACCATGTACACAAGTGATGCAATGTGACGTCATGCTCGCCCAAGATCGTCTCTGTCTCGGGGAAAATGCCATAGGAGAAGATGACCGCAGTGTGTTGGCAGATGGCGCCAGTGTCGCGAATCGCATCGACGAAGGAAATCTTGGATCCACCGTCTGTTGTGAGGTCCTCGACGAGTAATACGCGCTGTCCTTCCGCCATGACGCCTTCGATGCGTGCGTTCCGTCCATATCCCTTTGGCTTTTTGCGCACATAGGTCATGGGCAGGCTCATCCGCTCTGCCACATATGCCGCAAAGGGGATGCCTGCCGTTTCGCCGCCTGCAATGTTATCGAAAGCTTCAAACCCGGCATTGCGCATGACGGTGACCACCAGAAAGTCCATTAGGGTCGACCGAATTCGCGGGTACGAGATCAGCTTACGGCAGTCGATATAGGTCGGGGATGGGAGCCCAGACGCCAGGGTAAAGGGCGTTTCGGCGTTTAGGTGGACGGCGTCTATCTCAAGGAGCATGCGCGCGGACAGGCGGGCGATGTCGGCGGCCGGGGGAAAAGAACTTGGGATCATGCAGCGGTGCTTTCGGCTGGGTCCAGCAGTTTTGGCGGAGCGAGGAGGGTGCGTCTCATGCGACAGACCAATTCAGTTGACGTCCCGGATCAAACACTGTGATGGTGTCCGCTCCCGCAGCGATTGGCGCAGGAATTGGCGTCCCTGCCGCTTTGGTCAATGTGATGTGGTCCGAGTTTGGAGGCAGGCCATAAAAGGCAGGGCCGTGCCGCGAGGTAAAGCCCTCCAACCGGTCTAGCGCACCTGCGTCTTCAAAAACTTCGGCGAGGCAGGCAAGCGCAACCGGTGCCGTAAAGCAGCCCGCACACCCGCAAGGCGCTTCTTTGGTTTGCGTGGTATGCGGAGCACTATCCGTGCCCAAAAAGAACCGCGGGTCGCCCGAAGTTGCGGCGCGCACCAAGTCCGCGCGGTGGCTGCCGCGTTTCAGGATCGGTAGGCAGTAGTAGTGCGGTCGAATGCCACCGACCAGCATGTCATTACGGTCAAGCATCAGGTGCTGGACGGTAATCGTGGCCCCCAGTGTGTCGTCTTGGGCCTCGGCATAGGCCACCGCATCGGAGGTGGTGATGTGCTCCATGACGACGCGCAAGCCTGGATGATCTTTTCGCAGCGGATCAAGGATACGGTCGATAAAAACGGCTTCGCGATCGAAAATATCGATATCTCGATCCGTGACCTCGCCATGGACACAGAGCGGCAACCCAATTTCAGACATCTTTTCAAGAGTTTTGCGAATAGACTTGAAGTCCTTCACGCCAGACGCAGAGTTGGTTGTTGCGCCCGCCGGGTAGAGTTTTACGGCGGTAATCACGCTGTCCGCGTAAGCTGCAGCCATGTCCTCTGGGTCGGTATCTTCTGTCAGGTACAGAGTCATCAATGGCGTAAACTCTGTGCCGTCTGGCAAAGCCGCAAGAATGCGGTCGCGGTAGCTTGCTGCGTCTTTCGCCGTCAATACCGGCGGCACGAGGTTCGGCATGATAATCGCTCGGGCGAAATGTGCGGCCGTGGCTGGCAATACCGCCCGCAGCACGTCTCCGTCGCGCAGATGGAGGTGCCAGTCGTCGGGTCGAAGGATCGTCAATGATGTCATGCTGGCCGAGCTAGCACGGGCAACGGGTGGGATTCTAGCCCTCGCTGGGTTCCAGCTCGCGCAACCTGCGCGCAAACTTCGGCGCGCGCATACGTTGGGTGACGTTTTTGCACAGGATCTCAATGAGATCGGTCCGCTCTTCAAGGTCGAGCCGTGTCAACAAGTTGCGCAAATAGGGGGGATAGTCACGTCGCGCTCGCATCGCTTTTGCAAAGTTGAGGCGGCTTAGACGTCCCGTGCCCGCAAGCGTCAAAATCGTATGCAAGATGCCCATTTCCATCAAATGGGTCTGAACTGTTGCGCCCATATGGCGGCACGGAAGTTTGGTGACGTTGGGCCGTGTGAATAGCGCGGCATGCATCGCATCGAGCGAGACCGACGGATCATAGACGACGAAGCCCTGCGCTGCTGCGTCGATCATGTCGGGGGCGTAGCCGTAACGTGTTCGAAAGTCCCGCCGCCGCTCTTCGTAGAACCTGTCATCCCATTCGGTGACTTCTGGGTCCAAGGTGGCCTGCGGTTGCACGGCGACAACAGTCGACCCTGGGGCCGCCACGGAAAACGCGGCAGCAGCATAACCGCACGGGCCAGCGCCGTAAAACAAGACAGTCTCGTAGGCGTCGAAATACCCCTCATCAATCAGCAAATCGACGTAGTCGTACATGGCCTTCGACCGAAACCAAGTGTCGCCGCGCGACACGAATGCGATGTGGGACCAATCTGTCGATTTCACCATTTCCCAACCCAGGGGCTGCGCAGCTTCATCCAACGCGCGGATCCCTTGGATGGTCTCAAATGTCACGATCAGTGTTGAACTATTCTCACGTTCGATGCTGGCGGCAAAATGATCGTCGTCCAATTGCTCGAAGGCGCCATGCTCTTGGGTGATTTCAGACAGACGGATCACCCAGTCGCCAAGGCTCAGCCCGGCGAGCGGTTCATCAAACATATTTGGCGAGTCCTGCATACCCACGCTCCAAGCCTCAAACATCGCTGCATTCTGACGGCAACTTTGTCAAACACCCTAAAGAGGAACTGAGGCGAAATTAGGACTGGTCTGCGTCGCCCGGGTCCTTTTTTCGGGCCTGATTGGCGAAACTGGCCATGAAACGGGCGGCTTGAGGCGATACCGGCCGCGCAGGTGGCGCCATCAAAAGACGTCCAAAGAGGGCCCGGAACGGTTCTTGCACCATCAGGTCCTCAAACCTTTTTTGGCGCCAGGCCACAGCAGCTCTGTGTGTCGTGGCAAGGATATCGTCAGTCATAAACTCCGTACAACGTGCCGCGCGCGCGTCGCGGTAGCGCGCAATACTGGTGTCTTTGTCGATGTTCCAATTGCGTTCAGTCCAGTAGTCGAGGCCCAGCATATGTTCGGAATGAACGGCCCGCCCGCGATCGCATTTCAGCAGATAGCTTTCCATCGAGCCCAACGGATAGTGGTTCAACTGCGCAAGCTTATAGTTGGACCGCCCGTACTGGGAAAAAATGCGCCGCGTTTTGAACTGCCGCTCTAACTCGCGGCCTTCGCCATCAAACCATCGCGTGTCGTCGACCTTGAACCGGTTGGGCTCGCGGGGGCGGTGCACGCCGAGTTTTCCATAGGTCCCATCGTTCAGATAAAGCGTTTTGAACATCGCTGACCGCCAAGGCCAATACATCTCAACCGGGGCGCACTTTTGAAACGTGTCGGTAATCGGTGTGTCTTGGTAGCGGATCTGATCGGAGCTGCCAAAAAGCCGCCAGGTCAGCGTGATCGCGGTTGCCTCGGGCAGGGCTGCGTGCAGCGCGCTCAGTGTACCGTCGCCGACGTGGATATTTACAAACTCATCGACATCCAGTGGCAGAAGCCATTCTGCCTTGCGCACGATGTCCATCTTGGCCGCCGCCTTTAAGGCCGTGAACTGAATGCCCCCCTGATCATAGGGACCGGCATTGCGGACATGCGTGAGGTGGCCCAACTCTGCCAAACGGTCGAGCATGACATCTGTGCCATCCTGGCAATCATTCGAAAAAACCAGAAAGTTTGAAAAACCAACTGCTTGGTGATGCGCAAGCCACTCCAAAAGGAAAGCCGCTTCGTTGCGGACGGTCAAAACGGCGAGCGCATCCATGGCGGTGGTTCAGCTTTCCATGTCCAGGGCGAGCGCGTAAGCCACGCGTTCCATCTCGGTCAATCTCACATCAAGCGCCTGGCGGTAAAGGTCCTGGAACTCGTCCATTGCATGGAGTTCGTCGGCTTTTGCGCGGTGCCAATCCAAAGCCTGGGCATGCAGCCGCGCCAGTTCGGGATCTTGTAGCAGACGATCTCGCTCGGCCGTCACGCGTGGAATGTTCCGTTTGATCGTGATGTCTCGGTGATCGTTCCAGTCCATCCGGATCCAGTAGTTGAGCCCAATCGACCGGTCCACATGCAGCGCGCGCCCGCGTTGGCGCTTGATCAAGAAACTCTCGGCCGAGCGCAGGGCATAATGGTTGAGCTGAATAAGGTCATAGCCGATGGATTTCTTGGAGTTGCGCCAGCCGTTTTTGATCGCCTCGCCCGTCATATCGCGGCCCGACCCATTGGCCCATCGCACGCGTTCTTCCATGCCGGGGGTCAGCTTGTTGGGTCGGTGGCACGAGATTTTCTCATAAGCTCCAATGTTTTGGAACATGGTCTTAAAGCCCCAAACTGTATGCGGCTTGGGGCAGTATTTCGGCGCGCAGCGGTCAAATTGGTCGATGACCAGCTTGTCTTCCAGCTTGGTAACACCGCTATGGCCAAATAGCCGCCAGGTCATGGCCACGTTGGTGGCATCCGGCACTTCGGCAAAGAAATCGTCCAGCGTGCCGTTGCCGCAGCGAATATTCATGAACTCGTCAACGTCGATATGGATGATCCAATCTGCACTCTGGATCACCGGCTCTTCTAGCGCCGAGTTCAGTGCCCATTGCTGCGGTGAATTGCCTTGCCAATCGTCGTTAAGCCGATGCTGCAGAAGGCCCATGGCTTGCAACCGGTCCAGCATCTCCGATGTGCCGTCTTCGCAGCCATTGGTGTAAATCAGGAAATTGTCGACACCGATGGCGCGGTGATGCGCCACCCATTCCAGGATGTAGGGCGCTTCGTTCTTCATGCAGCCCACGATGACATTGCCGGTGCGCCCGTCGGCCAAGTCGCGACGCGGCGCGGGCGAATAGGCAGCGGCAAGCTCTTCTTCGTTAACCGCACCCAAACGGTTATGGGGAGCAAAGGGAGAATTGCGCAGCTTGTGGTAGTTTTCGATGGCGCGTGGTGGCATCTGCGTGTTGGGCCGCGCGTCTGGTTCGGGCGCATCGTGTGTGGTCTGCATCTGTTGCGCGCCATGTGCCGCCAAGTCGGCGCCTTTGGCTTTCGCTTCGGCTTTCGAGGCGTTTTCGATCCGCCACATAAAGGCCAAGAGATATTGCGAGGCCCGAAACCCAAGTGTTGGGTCGGCCTCTTGCCAGGCGGCTTTGGCGCGCGGCGTTTTGAAGGTCTGTGGCGAGAGGCCAGGGTGCGCCTTGGCCAAAGCTGCGAGGTCTTTCGCAAAATACTTCGTGATCGGCGACAAGCTTGCAACATCAAGTGGGTCGCCTGGAACTCTGATTTCATTCAGAAACATCCGCCAGGCCTGACGTGGCAGCACGTAGTCGCGCTGTGCCAAAACCTGCAAGAGGAGCGCGTTGAACTGGCGACCACGCGCCAACCAGGCGTCTGACATGGGCTGTGGTTTCTGTTCGGCACCCGTTTTTCCAAAACTCACGTCAAGGCCGAAAGCGTGCGCTATTTCTTCCGTGACCTCAGGAGACGCGAATCCGGCCTCGTCATAACTGCGAAAACGCACTGTTCCTGACCCAAACTCCCCCTCCCAAAACGATTGCAGGGCCGTATAGTCCAACCAGAACGGTGCCCCTTGGGATTCTGCAAATATTCCAATTTGTGGATCAATCGAGTTCGAGGTATCGCGCGCGCTCTGCCACCAATTCTCAGCTTCGGTCATGTGTAATTCGCGGCTTAGCGGGGCCGCGCGCCCTTCCATCACCTGCGCGCCATAGACCCGAGACAGAACGCGGGCAGGCGCATCCAAATGTGCTGTGATATGGATATCGTCAGACAATTTGCGCAACATTTTGTGCAGTCTGGAAAGTTCGGACGGCGAGCTTAACCAGCAAAGTTGTGAAGCCGAAAGGATTAACACCTCAGGTGCATGGGTCGCGACTTCTTTTTGCAGGTCTTCGATAAGATTTGCGTGCAGTTGCGCCTGTTTCTCGGGCAGTAGATACCCTCGGTTAAAGCGCAAGGGATCCACATGGTCCGGATCAGTGACTGCCATCCAGAGCCGTGTGTGGTTCTTGTTGCCCGGGCTTTTGGCAAAACGGATGCCTTTGGCACTTAGCTGATCGCGCTTATCCGCCAAAACGCTTTGAATCCGTGTCGCGCCGCAATGCGCCAACCCGATATGAAGTTCTATGCGCATTAGGCGGCCCAGTCTTTGTTGCGGTTTGCGCGGCCCCACCAGGCGATATCCGCGCCCAAATGCGCGCCCAACAGGCCTATGGCCTTAGGATCGGCCACGTCCAGGATCATAAAATTTGGATCGCCCGCGAAGATGATCTGAAGGTGCTTGTAATGGCCCTCGATCCAAGTTTGCCGCTCTTTGCTGGTATCGCCAAAGCCATTGGGCAGCCCAGGGATCGCACTGGCGGGCAGCCGGTCGGTTCCAAGATTCGACCATGCCAACATAGATTGCGAAACCTCCCACGTGTCGCGCCAGGTCGCGACAAACTTAAGGTCTGGGTGCAACCGACGCATCGCGTCGATGACGGCAAAGTCGGTTTGTGGCCAATAAGACTGCGCCTTGTGCAGGCAGGACATCTCGGACACCGCATCAAAACCGGAAAGCTTGGCCAACGGATCGCCAGTTTGAAAATAACCCCGATAGACCACCTCGCCGACAAAGGCGCGGGCCAAGTCCGGATCCATAGTCTGTGCCGGACGGATCCGGTGATCGACCGTATTGTACCCCGACAACCGCAGCGCATGTGCCAGTGTTGTGGTGCCCGTTTTGGGCAGTCCAAGGTTGACGACGCAGGGTTTAACAGGGTGGCTCATTCTGCTGCATCCATCAGGCCAAGGCGGCGCAGCAAGTCTTCCTCTTGCGGGGGGAGCTGGGACGCCGTGCGCAGTGTTTCTCGCATCGCTTGGTAAGAGGATTGGCTCAACAACTCCGCACAGATGTCTTTGTGCTTTGCCACTGCGGCGGCATGAAGCGTTTTGATGTCTGGGTCTGTTTTCAGCGCTTTTATCTCGGCCTTCAGCTTAGGCAGGTAGCCCAAGATGGACGGATCCTTGAAAGAGGCATCGTTGCGCTCGCGCCAATAGGTGTCATCAAAGGCGCGGCCTTCGCGATTTACGTCACGGCGGTCAATTTTGACCAAGTAACTGTCAAGCGAGCGCAGCGCATAGTGATTCAGCGTCGCAAAGGCCCGTGCGCCCTGCGCTGGAAAGCGGCGAATGCGGCGGGGATTTGCCGCGTTCAGGAAGCGTGGCGGCACTTTACGCCCTGATCCATCTGTCCAACTGGGCTTTGCCCGGCGACCGGCATTGGGGCTGATGAACGGGCGATGGGCGCCATAATACTGCAGCGGAAAATCGTGCCGGATGAGGGATTTAACCTCAATCGCGGTCTCGCCGCACCAGATATCCGGGTTATGTGACCACTGGAACTGCTCAATAATCGGTTTGTCGGCATAGTCTTCGACACCATTATTGGCAAAGAATTGGAAAGACACGGAAATCGCCTGCGGGTTGCCGCAGGCCTCGATCAGCGCGGGCAAGGTCCGGTCGCCCACGTGAATGTTCAAAAACTCATCCACATCCGACACCCAGACCCAATCGGCCTGCGTGACGACATCCTGCAGCCGGGCGTCTTTCAGCGCTTCCATCTGGTAGTTCCGCCCCTGGGCGGGGTTGGGCAGGTGATGCACGATCCCGCGCGCGGCCAGCGCGTCCAAGAGCGTGTCCGTCCCGTCGGTGCAATCGTTGGAATAGATCAGAAAGTCGGTCACACCGATCAAACGGTTAAACGCGATCCATTCCAGAAGGAACGGACCTTCGTTTTTGACGCAGGTCACGGCCGTGATCTTCACAACGCGTGCCCCCTCGTTTTGGGTGCCCAGCTCGTTTTCATACGCATCTTGCCTCTGGACCTGGTTCTACGACCTGGCCTCTTTAAATTTCATTTAGAGTGCCACGGTTGCCGTTTGTGGTCAATTCTAAGGCGATTTTGCGGTGGCTGCGCACGGATTTTTTCCCGCTGGGCGGTTGACCGCGGCCCGCTGCGGTGCAGGGTTAGGCCAAGATGAAAGGCACGCGATGGCAGGGTTTAACTCAATCGATGACGTGATGCAGACCTTAGGGGACGCGGGCTATGTCTGTGGTCGTGATCTGGCGACCGTGGTGTTTTTGTCCCTGCGCCTTGGGCGGCCTTTGTTTTTGGAGGGCGAGGCAGGTGTCGGCAAAACAGAGATCGCAAAGGCGTTGGCGGCGTCTTTGGGGCGTCGGTTGATCCGGCTGCAGTGTTACGAGGGGCTGGATGCGGCGACCGCAGTCTATGAATGGAACTTCCCTGCACAGATGGTGGCCATTCGTACCGCAGAAGCGGCCGGTGGCGCAGAGCGCGGGGCGCTGCAAGCGGAGCTTTTCAGCGAAGAGTACCTAATCGCGCGGCCTTTGCTGGAGGCGATGCGGCCTGATCCAGCGGGTGCGCCGGTTCTGTTGATTGACGAGTTGGACCGGACCGACGAACCGTTTGAGGCCTTCTTATTGGAGGCGTTAAGCGATTTTCAGGTCACAATCCCAGAGCTGGGGACCATCAAAGCCCCCGAGCCGCCCATCGTCATCCTAACCTCCAACAGAACCCGCGAAGTGCACGATGCGCTCAAGCGCCGCTGCCTTTACCATTGGGTCGATTACCCCAACTTCGACCGCGAGATGGCGATCTTGCAGGCGCGCGCGCCCGAGGCCAGTGCGGCGCTCTCTCGCGAGGTCGTGGCCTTTGTACAAAAGCTGCGGACCGAAGATCTGTTCAAGCGGCCCGGTGTCGCGGAGACGATTGATTGGGCCAAGTGCCTCTTGGCGCTCGACATGATCAATCTAAGCCCAGAAGTCATCGCCGATACATTAGGTGCGATCCTTAAGTACCAGGACGATATACAAAAACTGCAAGGGTCCGAGGCCAAACGCATCCTCGACGAAGCCCGCGCCAGCTTGGAACCTGCCTAATGGAATTTGAGGCGATCTCCGCCACGCGTATGGTCGCACTGATGGTTGCGGGTGGGGTCTTTTCGCTCGCGGGTCTTTATATGATGTTGCGCCCGCGGCCCGAGGGGGCCGCAAAGGTCGAACTCTTTGGGCTCAAATTCGAAAGCTCCTCGGTCGGGCTCTTGGTCTTTATTGTTGGGGCTGGATTTTTGTCTGTGCCGCTCTTTGTGCCGGAAGTTGCCCCAGAGGAAGCTCCACCTGCGCGTGCGGCGCCTGCGCAACCATCACTGCTGCCGCAGCCTTCGGGCGACACTCAGACGGCGGTGACGCCGCCCACACCCGCGCCTGCCAGCCCTGCGCTCGGTGCAGCCCTGATCAAAGAGATCGAGCCTAACAACAGTTTCCGCGATGCGCTCCAATTGGCCCCTGGCCAGGTTGCCGAGGGCAAATTCGCAAAGGATGGCGACCAAGACTGGTATGAAGTCAACTTTGGCGCGTCATCGTCAACAGGCTACGAGGTCAAACTGCGGCATGTTCTTGGAAGCACCATCACGGCCAATGTTTTCGATGCGCGCGAAGTTAAGCTTGGACGTATGGCGACCGGGTCTGGCGTGGAGTATTTCAGCCTTGAAGAACATCCGACGCCCAAGGTGCTGATCCAGATCGGGAACGGATCGCATAGTGCGTTTTGGCGCAACTACGAGATTTCGGTTGAACCGCGCCAGTAAGCCGATGCCTGAATACGTCCCGCTTGAAATACCCGAAAATCCGAAACTGGCGGGCAACATCACGCATTTCGCACGTGCTTTGCGGCGGGCTGGGCTGCCGATTGGGCCGGGACGGGTGATTGACGCCATCCGCGCGGTGGAGGCGGCGGGGTTCACCGAAAAGCAGGACTTCTACTACACATTACAAGCGTGTTTTGTGCGCAAGCCGGAAGAGCGGCGGGTTTTTGGCCAGGTCTTTCGGCTCTATTGGCGCGATCCGCGCTATTTGGAACATATGATGTCCTACATGATCCCCGCCGTGCGTGGTGTGGCGGAGGAGCGGGTGACGGAGGCGGCCGAAAAGCGCGCGGCCCAAGCGCTTTTGGATGGGATGGGCGACGCGCCGGACGACTTCGATGCGCCAGAAGAAGGCGGGACCGAGATTGAAATTGATGCCTCGCTGACGATCAGCCAGGAGGAAAAGCTCAAGACGCTCGATTTCGAGCAGATGAGCACCGATGAGATGGCCCAGGCAAAGCGCATGTTGGCGCGGCTGACGCTGCCGGTGGAGCCGTTGGCGTCGCGCCGCATGCAACGCAGCCGGGCGCGCGCCACGGTCGATCCGGCCGCGCCTTTACGCCGGTCTATGCGCCAAGGCGGTGAGTTGCGCGATGTGGCTTGGAAAGCCCAGCGTGACCGCTGGCCGAACCTGGTCGTGCTGTGCGATATCTCGGGGTCGATGAGCCAGTACAGCCGCGTGGTTCTGCATTTCTTGCACGCGGTGGCCAATGCCAAAGGGCAGGGCTGGGCCAAGGTCCATGCCTTTACGTTCGGCACGCGGCTGACCAACATCACGCGGCACTTGGGGCAACGGGATGTGGATGCCGCGCTCAAGTCGGCGGGGGCCGAGGCGCAGGATTGGGAAGGCGGCACGCGGATTGGCGACTGCCTGACCGCGTTCAATCGCGACTGGTCGCGGCGCGTGTTGGGGCAGGGCGCTGTGGTACTTTTGATCACGGATGGGCTAGATCGGGGCGCGCCCGAGGCGCTGGCGGCGCAGATGCAGCGTTTGCACTTGTCGGCCCGGCGCTTGATTTGGCTGAACCCCCTTTTGCGTTGGGATGGGTTTGCGCCCAAGGCCAGCGGCATCGCGGCGATGCTGCCGCATGTGGACAGCTTTCGCGCAGGTCATTCCATAGCCTCACTAGAGGAACTGGCCGCAGCGATCTCGGTTCGGAGTGATCAGGGCGAAAAGGCGCGCCTGATGGCGATGCTGTAACGGGCGGTGCGGGCGGTGCCGCACCTTACGCGGGGGGGGCGGTGTCAGGCGAAGGTCTCTGCAAAACTGTCGCGATAAAGCGCGCGCAACTCGTCCAAAGGCGCCTCAGAACGGCCCATGCGCACGGATGTGCCGGTAAAACGCCCAACGCTTGCAATCGTTAGCCCTGCTTGCGACGCGGCAACCATCAGCGCTTCGGCCTGATCAAAGTTGCACGCGATGAGATAGCGCGCTTGATCCTCGCCAAAAAGCTGGCACATGTCGTCTTCAAAGAGCTGCACGCCCACATCGCCCGCTTCGGCCAGTTCGAACGCCGCCAAAGCCAGGCCACCATCCGACAGATCGGTGCAGGCCTTGATCAGGTCGCGGTTGGCGCGGATGAAATCCCCATGCGCCGCCTCTGCCGCCAAATCCACCGGCGGCGCGTCGCCTTCGGCGCGGTTGAACACCTCCGCCAGCAAAGCCGATTGACCCAAATGCCCCAGCGTCTCGCCCAGAACGAGCGCCACATGGCCATCGCGCACTTCGCAACCAATCATATCCTCTGGCGTTGGAATAAGACCCACGGCGCCAATTGTGGGCGTCGGTAAGATCGCTTGACCGTCCGTTTCATTGTAGAGCGACACGTTGCCCGACACGATAGGCATGTCCAGCGCAAGACAAGCCTGACCTATCCCATCAAGAGCGCCGACGAACTGGCCCATAATATTGGGCTTTTCTGGATTTCCGAAGTTCAGATTATCAGTCGTCGCGAGCGGTTTGGCTCCAACCGCCGTGAGGTTGCGATAGGCTTCGGCCACGGCCTGCTTGCCGCCTTCAACCGGGTTTGCCTCGACATAGCGGGGCGTCACATCCGACGTGAACGCCAAGGCCTTGTCAGTGCCATGGACGCGGATCACGCCAGCGCCGATTGAGGGGCCGCGCGCCGTGTCGGCCATCACCATGGTGTCATATTGCTCGAACACCCAGGCCTTAGAGGTGTAATTGGGCGCACCTAGAAGTGCCTTGAGCCCGTCGATGGGATCAATCTGGGGCACCTCGCCCAGCGGATCGCATTGCGGCGTCGGCACCCAGGGGCGGTCATATTCCGGCGCGGAGGAGGCCAGCTTGGACAAGGGCAAATCCGCCATTGTCACGCCGCCCAACTGGATCAGGAACCGGTCTTCGGCAATCGTCTCACCGACAATCGCAAAGTCGAGGTCCCATTTGTCAAACACCGCTTTGGCTTCGGCCTCCAGCTCTGGGCGCAGAACCATCAACATGCGCTCTTGGCTCTCTGAAAGCATCATCTCGTAGGCGGTCATGCCGGTTTCGCGCAGCGGCACGGCATCGAGATCAAGCCGTATGCCCAGGCCGCCTTTGTCGCCCATCTCAACGGCGGAACAGGTCAGGCCTGCCGCCCCCATATCCTGGATCGAGATCACCGCGCCGGTCTCCATCAGTTCCAAACACGCCTCCATCAGGCGCTTTTCGGTGAACGGGTCGCCAACCTGCACCGTGGGGCGCTTTTCTTCGATGCTGTCGTCAAATTCGGCGGAGGCCATGGTCGCGCCGCCAACGCCGTCACGGCCGGTCTTGGCTCCAAGATAGACAACAGGCATGCCAACACCGGAGGCTGCCGAATAAAAGATCTTATCCGCGTCGGCCAAGCCTGCGGCAAAGGCGTTGACCAAACAGTTGCCACTGTAAGCCGGGTCAAAGCGCACCTCGCCGCCCGCGCAGGGCACGCCAAAGCAGTTGCCGTAGCCGCCAACGCCCGCCACCACGCCATGAACCAGCGACCGGGTCTTGGGGTGGTCGGGTTCGCCGAAGCTTAGGCTGTTCATCGTGGCGATAGGCCGCGCGCCCATCGTGAACACATCGCGCAAGATCCCACCTACGCCTGTCGCCGCCCCTTGATAGGGCTCGATATACGAGGGGTGGTTGTGGCTTTCCATCTTAAAAACAACGGCTTGCCCGTCGCCAATATCAACCACGCCCGCATTCTCGCCAGGGCCGCAGATAACCTGCGGGCCCGTTGTGGGCAGCTTCTTAAGGTGGATTTTAGAGGATTTGTACGAGCAATGCTCGTTCCACATGGCCGAGAAAATCCCCAGTTCGGTAAAACTGGGATCGCGGTTCAGAATGCGCAAGATGTTGGCATATTCCTCGGGCGTGAGCCCATGGGCCGCGATCAGCTCTGGCGTGATATCTGGCTCGGTCACGTGATGGCGCCCCCCGGTTTTCCCCAATGTCGCGGTGTCTTACAGGGCCGCGCTGTAAGGGGAAAGAGGGCAGGCACCGAAAAGCCCTGCGATGGGGCCGGGGCGGCGGTTTGCAACACCCAAAGGGCCAGGGCCGCCATATGCAGCCCCAGCCCCCAGGGGGGATTAGCGGATGCGAATGCGGGCGCGGCGATTTTCTGTGGGGTGAAAGTCGACGCGGCGCACGACCGTTTGCGCCGTCGCATCGAGCACAAGGCCCGCACTTGTTTTGTTAATTTTGCTTTGCGGCACATCAACGATCACGTCCTGGCGGACTTTGCCAAGCAGGATCGACCCGCTTCCGGCACGAACGTAAAGACGGACCGTGTCGCCGTTAAAGCGGGGGCTGGTGCGTACGGCGCCCAACAGGCCGCCATCCGAACTGACGACGGGCGTGCCGCGGGTCACGTCACTGGCAGAGACATCCGCGAAGGCGGCAGAGGTGGCGCCGACGGTCAACGCGGCGATAAGTGCGATTTGTTTCAGCATGGGTAAACTCCTGGGTCTCGGTATGCCCAAGAGGTGGCATTGTTTGAAAAGAATTTCAGGGGGGTGTCACGCAGAGGTGAGGGCGCGCGATGTGCAAGCCGCCAATTATGTCAAAGCGCGCTTGCTGCGTGCGATCATCTTCGATGATCCGGTCCGCCCATCCGCCAGAACCGCGCGCGCTTGCGCAACGATGCGGTCAGACGGGTCCGCGACAGACATTAGCGGTCGTCTTGGCTTTGCGCTTGATCTGCTTGTGCCGTTTCGGCGGCTTGGCTGGCGGCGGCGGCGATGGCGGCTTTATCCTCTTCGGTCAGCTCTTCTTTGTTTTCCATGCCTGGGATGGCCACGCGCACTTCGCGGCGGGCAAAGTCGATACCCGCCTCGCCAAATTCGGCTGAGACGCGGTTAAAGATTTCTTTGCGGATCATGAACTGCTTGCCGGGTTTGGCCATGAACTTGCCCCGGATCACCATGCCGACGTCGTCAATCTCCAGCACGCCTTGCGATTTGAAGGGCTGCAAGAAATCTTGGCCCAGCACCTCGTGGTCCAACATCTCGGCCCCGATCTTCTTGAAGATTTTCTTGACCTTGTTGGGATCCGTGTCGAAGGGCACGGTAAAGCGCAGCTTCATGATCACCCAATCGCGCGAATAGTTGGTGATCTTGGGGATCTCCCCATATGGGATCGTGTGCACAGGCCCTTTATGGTGGCGCAGCTGCATCGAGCGGATCGAGATTTTCTCGACCGTGCCCACCGTGCCTTCGACCTCGACATATTCACCGGTGCGGAACGCATCATCGACCAGAAAGAAGATGCCTGAGACCACATCTGTTACCAGCTTTTGCGCACCAAAACCGACGGCCAGACCGATAATACCGGCACCTGCGAGAAGGGGCGTGGTATCAACGCCCAAGTTCGACAGCCCCAATAGAACAAAGACGACAACAATCGTCACTTGGGCCACGGCCAGGATCAAGGGCAAGACCGTCGACAGGCGCGAGCCACCCGCGCCGCCGCCATCGCCGCCGAAGTCCTCGTTGTTTGGGTCATACCCGGCGGCGGTCATTTCGTCGGCCAGCTTGCGGTTGATGTAGAGCGAGACGAGCTCGAAGATCAGATAGCCAATCGAAAGGATGATCAAAAACTCGATCATACGGCCAGCAAGCTGAGCGCCAATGCCAGCCGCCGCCAAGTTCGTCAGGTCGATATGCCAAATCTGCGCAATCAGCAGAATAGCGGTCGCAAACACGATCACGCGCCCGATGCGGATATAGCTGCGTTGCGAGGATTCATGTGCGCGTTCGGCGACCGGGCCTTCGCCTTGCATCGGCGGCATGAGGTGGCGCACAAGGCTGCGCACAACCGTGTCCATCGCCGGGGCGAAGGCCAAAAGCGACAGCATTTGAATATGCGGCATGCCCCGCAAGATGTCGAAAAGACCTAAACCCGCGAGGATCTCGACGATCCAGAGCGTCAAGAGCCCCATCACGACCAACATGATCGGGTAGGCGCGCGACGCCCAGGCCTCGCCCGGCGTGACGTCGGGATCAGGCCCACGCATCATCAACTCCAAGCCCTTGCGAAAGCGCCAAGCGATCCAAATGAAATAGATGTGCAGTGACAGGTTCAGCCAAAATCCGATCCGTGACGAGCCAAACTGCTCTCCGTTCATCTCTAGGAAGCGCGGCACCCAGAAGGTCAGGCCCAACAGGAATACCAAGCCGATTTGATGCCAAAAGAGCCGTATGGCCGTCGCGTCATCGGTGAACACGATCCGAAACTCGGGGCGTTGGGGCGCCAACAAGAAACGGCCAATCGCACCAGCCAGACGGGGGAGCACGATCAGATTGACCCAGATCGGCCCCATATACTCCGTCACAATCATGCCTTGTTCGCGTGATTGCAAAAAGATCGGTCCAATAAGCATCGCGGCCAAAATGGCAATCAGGTTCGCCGCAACAAAGAAGATGAAAACCGCAACAACATCGCCCGTCAGGCGTTTGATTAAGAACATTAAAGTGTCGCGCAGGCCGGGCTCGTCCGACACCTCGCGGCTTTCAACCCAGTTGCGGATCAGTCGCCGGAACACCAGTTCCACCGCGAGGGCGGCGCCCACAGCGATGGCCAGCACCAGAAAGGCAAAAGCAAATCCGCCCGGGCCCATCCGTTCGACAAAAACGCCCCAAGCGCGGCCAAACGTTTCGCCCGCGAGGGGAAGTTTGTTTACCGCGTCCGCCAGAGAACGCCCAACACCGAAGATCGCCGTGTCGGTGAATTCGGAAAACGTCACTTGCTCGGCCGCCGCCGCCTCGGCTGACTTGGTGCCAAGCTGTTCGAGAAGGATTTCGCGGACTTCGCTATCCGAGAGCCGCGAAATCAGGGCCTGCGCCTCGGTTTCGGTCAGCGGTTCGCTCAGATCTGGGGCAGCTTCAGTCGTGCTGATCCCAGTTGATGGCACCAAACTTTGCGCGGCCAGCGCAGAGGTCCAAAGGCACAGAAAAACAGTCACGCGCCAAAGCTGTTGTACCAATGTCGCCATTCTGCAGTCCCCACGGTGCTGATGCTTTCGCGCAAAATGCGTCACGCTGTGCAGTCGAGCAAGCCGCATATGCAAGCGACCGTCAGGTTTTTCGGGGCTGCGACAAAAAAAAGGCCGAGCACGAGGCCCGGCCAAGTCCAACAGGGAGGTGAAGGCGCGTCTAAAAGCTCGCAGCCTTCGAGTGATGAAGTAGGCAGCATCTTGCACGCAATCAAGGCGGAACGGCGTTAATCTTTGTCAAATCTGCTATGCATTTAGCGCATAGCTCAAATTTTGTGCAGGTCTCGGGCCTTTTGGCGGTAGTTTCTGATCTCATCTTGGACAAAGTCGCGGAACGCGCCGACGCGCTTTGAATGCCGCAGTTCCTCTGGATAGGCGAGAAACACGGGAACTTCAGAGGAATGCGTGTCAGGCAAGACAGCGCGCAGTTCTGGATATTCAATCGCGACATAGTCGGGCAGGGCGCCGACACCCAGCCCGTTCAACACGCCTTGCAACACACCGTAGTAGTTGTTCACAGTCAGCAAGCCGCCAGGCTCATGCGTCAAAAGCATCTGCGTCAGCGTCATGCCAGCGCTCACTTGGGTGGAGGTGGGGCTTTGGCAAATCAGGCGATGCCTGTAGAGGTCTGACAAGGACTCTGGCATGCCGCGTTGGGCCAGGTAGGCGTCGCTGGCGAACAGAGCCATTCGGACAACCATAAGTTTCTTTCGCACCAAGTCCGCCTGGCTGGGTTCTTTCATGCGGATTGCGACATCGGCCTCACGCATTGGCAGATCAAGAACCCGCTCTTCCAGCATCAAGTCGACCTTCAAGTCGGGATATGTTTCATAGAGTTTCGACAGCCGCGGTGCCAGCCAAAGCGCGCCAAAACCCGTTGTTGTCGTGACGCGCAATTCACCGAAGACTTCTTCTTCACTGTCACGAATGCGCGCCGCTGCCGTTTCCAGGCGCCGTCCCATAGCCGATGTCGCGTCAAACAAAAGCTCACCCTGCTCTGTCAGGATCAAGCCGCGCGCATGCCGGTGAAAGAGCGTCGCGTTCAGGGCTTCTTCCAAGGCGCGGATCTGGCGACTGACGGCGGATTGGCTGAGATTGAGCTTGTCGCCTGCATGTGTCAGGCTGCCCGCATCCGCCACAGCGTGAAATATTCGAAGCTTGTCCCAGTCCATTTCGGCAACTTTCCTATCGTTCGTTGCGACCTATCGCACAGATTCATATGTGATATCGCTAACGTACTGTAGCGGAGAAAAAATGTTTAGTCAGGTCAGGAATTATGACCTATAGTCTCTGTCATCGCGTCACAGCCGGAGCACGGGAGGAGCCCAGCCATGTCACAGCCCAAAGTCTCTTTGAATGACCGGTTCGATTTAGACAAAAGCCAGGTGCTGCTCAATGGCACGCAGGCATTGGTGCGGCTGATGCTGATGCAAAAAGCGCGCGACGTGGCGGCAGGCCTGAATACAGCGGGCTTAGTGACCGGTTATCGCGGGTCGCCACTTGGCGCGGTTGATATGCAGATGAGCCGGGCCGAGAAACTGTTGCGCGGCTCGGATGTGCTGTTTCAGCCGGGGTTGAACGAAGATCTGGCCGCAACAGCCGTTTGGGGCAGCCAGCAGGCCGAGCTGCGTGGGGAGGGCAAGTTCGACGGGGTCTTCTCGCTTTGGTATGGCAAAGGTCCGGGCGTGGACCGGTCCGGTGACGCGTTCCGGCACGCCAATATGGCCGGGACGTCAAAGCTTGGTGGTGTTTTGGTCGCGATGGGCGACGACCACACCGGCGAAAGCTCCACTGTGCTGCATCAATCGGAATGGGCCTTGATGGATGCCTATTTGCCGATTGTCTCGCCCGCAGGCGTGCAAGAGATCCTCGATTACGGGCTTTACGGCTATGCGCTGTCGCGCTTTGCGGGGCTTTGGGTCGGTCTTAAGACCATGAAAGACACCATCGAAGCGACCGCCGTGATCGAAAGCGCGCTGGGGCGCTATGATTTTGTCACGCCCGAGTTTGATATGCCCGACGGTGGGCTCAATATCCGCCTGGTGGACGATCGTCACGCGCAAGAAGAGCGCTTGATCAAGCATAAACGCTACGCGGCAGAGGCGTTTTCCCATGCCAATAAGATGGATAAGCGCATGTGGGGCAAGCCCGGCGCCAAAATCGGGTTTGTTGCGGCCGGCAAGAACTGGCTCGATCTGATCCACGCGATGAGTCTGCTGAACATCGACGAAAACGAAGCGGAGCGTTTGGGCATCACGCTTTACAAGATCGGGCAGACCTTTCCGCTTGATATGAAAGGCTTCAATGCCTGGGCCGAAGGGCTCGATCTGATTGTTGTCGTGGAAGAAAAACGCAAGCTGATCGAGGTGCAGATCAAAGAGGCGATCTTTGACGACCGACGCGGCCGGCGCGTCTATGGCTGGTACAAAGGCGGCGCGGGAAGCCTACATCGCGAAGAGCTGTTCCCGACCCACGGTGACCTCAACCCCCATTGGATCGCCCAGAAGCTGGGCGAAATCCTGCAGGAAGAGGGGCGCGACACCGATGGGTTGCGCGCGGGCATGGCGGCGTTGGATGAAGCCCGCCGGGCCGATAATGCCGAAGAGATCGCGGCACGCTTGCCCTATTTCTGCTCGGGCTGCCCGCACAATTCATCCACCAAAGTACCGGACGGCTCTCGCGCCTATGCCGGGATCGGCTGCCACTTCATGGTGCAGTGGATGGACCGCGAAACGCTGGGCTACACCCATATGGGCGGCGAAGGCGCGAATTGGATTGGTGAGGCGCCGTTCTCCACCCGCGACCACGTGTTCCAAAACATCGGCGATGGGACCTATAACCACTCCGGCGTGTTGGCGATCCGGGCCGCTTTGGCCGCGGGCACCACGATGACCTACAAGATCCTCTATAACGACGCGGTCGCGATGACCGGCGGGCAGGGCAATGACGGCGATCTGTCGCCCTACCGCATCGTTGACGAGGTGCGGTCGATGGGCTGCGAACATGTGGCCGTTGTTTATGACGACAAAGAAGACGTTGACCTGGATCGTTTGCCCAAAGGCGTCCCCGCGCATGAACGCGCGGATTTGCAAACTGTGCAAGAGGACTTTGCAAAGCGCTCTGGCGTCTCAGTTATCGTTTATATTCAGACTTGTGCGGCGGAAAAGCGGCGGCGGCGCAAGCGCGGTCTCTTCCCCGATCCCGACAAGCGCGTCTTTATCAACACAGACGTCTGCGAAGGTTGCGGTGACTGCGGCGTGCAGTCGAACTGCGTCTCCATCGTCCCTGCAGAGACGGAATTGGGCCGCAAACGGGCGATTGATCAGTCCTCCTGCAACAAGGACTTTTCCTGTGTCAAAGGCTTCTGCCCCAGCTTCGTGACGCTCGAAGGGGCAACCGTGAAAAAGCAGGCCACGGCAGAACTCACGCTGCCCGAACTCACGCCGCCCACGCTGCCGGACATTTCTGGCACCTGGAACGTGATCGTCACGGGCGTTGGCGGAACCGGCGTGGTGACCATCGGGGCGGTGATGGCGCAAGCGGCACAGATCGACGGCAAAGGGGCCGCGATGATGGAGATGGCAGGCCTCGCGCAGAAAGGCGGTGCTGTGCATATCCACTGTCGTATCGCCGAAGCGCCCAGCGACATAAGCGCAGTGCGTGTGGCAACCGGCGAAGCCGATGCGCTCATCGGCGGAGACCTGGTGGTCAGTGCGGGCGCCAAGACCATCGGCCTGACCCAGCAAGGACGCACCGGCGCGGTCGTCAACAGCCACGAAATCATCACCGGCGCCTTCACGCGCGATACCGAGTTCGCCTTGCCCTCGGATCAGTTGGAAGTGGCGCTGCGGGCGCGGATGCAAGAGGATTTGCACCTCTTTGACGCAACCGAACTGGCGCGCGCGACATTGGGCGATTCGATTTTTTCCAACATGATGATCTTTGGCGCGGCCTGGCAGCGGGGGCTTCTGCCCATCAGCTTGGACGCGCTGCGCGAGGCGATCACCCTCAATGGGGCGGCTGTGGAGAAAAACCTGCGCGCCTTTGAGATTGGGCGTTGGGCGGTGCTCCATCCCGAAGATGCCACAGCACTGCTCAGCCCGAAAGTGGTGCAAATGCCCAAGTCGCTTGAAGACAAAATCGCCTTCCGCGCTGACCATTTGGTCAAATATCAATCGTCGCGCCTGGCCAAACGCTATCGCAAGTTCGTCGACGGGATCGCCGATGCCGCTTTGAAAGAGGCTGTAGCAAAGGGCTACCATAAGCTCTTGGCCTATAAGGATGAATACGAGGTGGCGCGGCTTTTGCGGGACACGCGCGCCAAGGCAGAAGGCACGTTTGAGGGCGACTTCAAGATGACCTACAACCTGGCGCCGCCCATGCTCAGCAAAGAAGGGCCCGATGGCAGGCCTGCGAAACGCGCGTTTGGCCCCTGGATAGAACGGGTCTTTCCGTGGCTGGCGCGCTTTAAATACCTGCGCGGCACCCCGCTGGATCCCTTTGGGCGCACCGAAGAGCGCCGGATGGAGCGGGCGCTGATCAAGCAATATGAGGCAGATATGGCAGAGGTTCTGCCGCTTGTGACCGACAGCACACGCGACGCAATTTTGGCCTTGGCCGAACTGCCCTTGCAGATCCGTGGTTTTGGCCCGGTCAAGCAGGCAAACGAGGCTAAAGCCGCTAAAAGGCGAGAAGAATTGCTGGCCGTGATCCGGTCGGGCGGTGCCAACTTGGCGAAAGCCGCCGAGTGACCCACTTACGAATTGTTCATATTTCCGGTAAACTGTCTTTGCAGACGGCCCATCGCAGACTACATTTAGTGCATTCAACACCGGAGGAGCCCTCATGACGTCGAAACGTCATGTCGTACGCGACATCACTTATGCGCATTCTGCCCAAAGTAAGGGCGGACGGGCAATGATCCGTTTGATGGAGAACACGACCGGGCGCATCGGGTTGATCAAACGTGCCGAAGGCTATGAAGATGAAGTCGCAGCGGGCCGTGATTTTTGGCAAGTGATGGTCGAACGCTATGGGCTGAGCCTCAAGATCGCGGGTGGCACGCTTGACGACATTCCGCGCGAAGGCCCGCTGGTTCTGATTGCAAATCACCCCTACGGCATTTTGGATGGCCTGATGATGGGCCACATTCTGTCGACCATTCGCGGTGATTTCCGGATCTTGGCGCATCGCGTGTTCCGCAAGGCCGAAGATCTGAACCGCATCATCCTTCCGATCTCGTTTGATGAGACGAAAGAGGCGGTCAAACTGAACATCGACACACGCAAACGTGCCTTGGCCTATCTTGCCGAGGGTGGCGCCATTGGGATTTTCCCAGGCGGGACCGTTTCAACAGCGCAAAAGCCGTTCTCCAAACCGCTTGACCCGCGCTGGCGCGGCTTCACGGCCCGGATGATTGCCAAATCGGATGCGACCGTGGTGCCGATCTTCTTTGAGGGCACCAATTCGCGTCTGTTCCAGATCGCAAGCCACATGCATTACACCCTGCGTATGGGGCTATTGATCAAGGAATTCAAAAAGCGCGTCGACGCGCCCGTTGAGGTGATTATCGGCAAGCCGCTGGGCCGTGACCAATTGGACCCGTTGGCCAAAGACAGTAAGGCCATGATGGATTTCCTCCGACGATCCACGTATGAGCTGACGCCAAACGTGGCAAACCCCAACGCTTTGGGGTTCGAATTTGAGGAAAACCACCGCGCCTAAGCCGAACGCGGGCGCTCGACGGACATCGCTGACATGGCAGTTGGAATTTTTGACTCTGGCCTTGGGGGCCTGACGGTTTGGGATGCCGTGGCGACACGGCTGCCGGACGTTCCGCTCTATTACTACGCCGACACCGCCCATGCGCCTTACGGGGTGCGCACGATGGACGATGTGCATGATCTGACGAAATCTGCCGTGAGTGACATGTGGTCGGCAGGCTGCGATCTGGTGATCCTGGCCTGCAACACGGCGTCCGCCGCCGCGCTGCGCCGGATGCAAGAGGCGGGCGTGCCCGAGGGCAAGCGCGTCTTGGGCGTGTTTGTACCGATGATCGAGGCGCTGACCGAACGGCACTGGGGCGACAATTCCCCCCCGCGCGAAGTGGCCGTGAAACACGTGGCCCTTTTTGCGACGCCCGCGACAGTTGCCAGTCGCGCGTTCCAGCGCGAATTGGCGTTTCGCGCGATCGGCGTGGATGTGGAGGCGCAGGCCTGTGGCGGCGTGGTCGATGCGATTGAAGACGGCGATATGATCCTGGCCGAAGCTCTTGTGCGCAGCCATGTCGATGCGCTCAAACGTAAGATGCCCTCGCCCGAGGCCGCGATTTTAGGCTGCACGCACTACCCGTTGATGCACGACGCGTTTCAGGCGGCTCTTGGACCCCAGGTGCGGGTCTTCAGCCAAGGTACGTTGGTGGCCGATAGCCTTGCCGACTATCTGGACCGACACCCAGATATGCTGGGCGACAGCACGGCAGGCTTTGTCACGACCGGCGATGCCGCGCGCGTTAGTGACCGGGCCACACAGTTTTTGCGACGACAGATCACCTTCTATGACGCTTGAAGACTGATCTGTAAACGACTGAGATAAAATATGAAAAATATCGCTATCCTTGGCGCGTCTGGCTACACAGGCGCCGAACTCATCCGGCTCATCGCGACCCATGGCGGGATGCGCATCGCAGCCCTTGCCGCCAATTCCAAAGCCGGAAAAACCATGGCCCAGGTCTATCCCTTCCTGCGCCATCTTGACCTGCCGGACCTCGTGACCATCGACCAGATCGACTGGACAGGCATCGATCTGTGTTTCTGCGCCCTGCCGCACAAAACCAGCCAAGAGGTGATCTCGGCCCTGCCGCGCGATTTGCGGATCGTGGACCTCTCGGCCGATTTCCGGCTGCGGGACCCGGCGGCCTACGAGACGTGGTATGGCAACCCGCACAGCGCGGTCGAGATCCAGGGCGAGGCGGTCTATGGCCTGACCGAGTTCTATCGCGGCGACATCGCGGGCGCCCGGCTCGTGGCGGGCACAGGCTGCAACGCGGCCACCGGTCAGTTCGCGCTGCGGCCTCTGATCACGTCAGGGCTGATCGACCTAGATCAGATCGTCATCGACATGAAATGCGCGGTCTCTGGCGCGGGCCGGTCGGTGAAAGAGCATCTGCTGCATGCCGAAGCCTCCGAAGGCTATATGGCCTACGCGGTGGGCGGCACACACCGGCATTTGGGCGAGTTTGACCAAGAGTTTTCGCAACTTGCGGGCCGCCCCGTGCAGGTGCAATTCACGCCGCACTTGGTCCCCGCAAATCGGGGCATTCTGGCCACCTGCTATGTGTCTGGCGACGCGGCGGATGTGCATGCCACATTGACGGCGGCCTATGCGGATGAGGTCTTTATCCAGGTTCTGCCCTTTGGCGACACACCTTCGACACATGATGTGCGCGGCTCGAACTTCTGCCATATCGGGGTCACTGGGGATCGCATCCCAGGCCGCGCGATCATTGTCGCCGCCCTCGACAATTTGACCAAAGGCAGCTCCGGCCAAGCGTTGCAGAACGCGAACTTGATGCTTAACTTGCTCGAAACGCAGGGGCTGATGCTGGCCCCGGTCTTTCCATAAGGTCTTGTCGCCCAGCCAATGAAAAGCCTGAAAAAACAGCGCCGTATTCAAGTGATCGTCTTGGCCTTTGTGGCCTTGGCGGCCTCAACGGCGCTGATTGGCTACGCGATGCGCGACGGGATCAACTTCTTTCGCTCGCCCAGCCAGATTATGGCCGAACCGCCCGGCCCGGGCGAGGTGTTCCGCATTGGCGGGCTTGTGGAAGAAGGCTCTATCGTGCGCGGTCAGGGCGAGACCATCCGCTTTTCCGTAACCGACGGTGGCGCGTCTGTGCCGGTGACATTTACAGGCGTCTTGCCGGATCTCTTTTCTGAAAACGAAGGCATGGTGGGTACCGGAAAGTACATTAACGGCATCTTTGAAGCCTCTGAAATCCTAGCAAAACACGATGAAACCTACATGCCGGCTGAGGTCATAGATGCACTCAAAGAGCAAGGCGTCTATCAAGAACCCGAAACCTGACCACCGCGCGCTTCGGTAACCTGATTTTAACCCGATCTTAAGATAACCTTACCCGCTGTCTCGGGATGGGGGAGCAGTTTTCTGTGCGACAAGGAAACTGTGCATGCCGACGGTACGGGAAATTGCCGAAGAGATCATCGCGCGCGAAGGCGGGTATGTGAATGACCCCGACGATCCGGGCGGGGCGACCAACTGGGGTGTGACGATCCATACGATGCGCCGGTTGGGGATGGACCTCAATGGTGACGGGCGGATCACGCCTGCGGATGTCAAACGTCTCACCCGGGCGCAAGCCACGGATATCTTTATCACATATTACTTTGAAAAGCCGGGCATCGCGGCGCTGCCACAGGTGCTGCAAGCCTCAGTCTTTGATATGTATGTGAATGCGGGCGGCAACGCGGTGAAGATCCTGCAGAGGCTCTTGAACCTGATGGACCAAGAGGTCAGCGTTGATGGCGCCATCGGGCCCAAGACCAGTGCCGCGGCCAAGGCAGCCGCTCAGGCCGCGCCCAACCACATCGCAGATGCCTATGCCATTGCCCGGCGCAACTACTATTTCCGCCTGGCCGACCGGCGCGCCGCGTCACGCAAGTATGCGCGCACGCGCAAGGGCGGCAAAGGCGGCTGGATCAAGCGCGCCGAAGAGTTCATGTCGCCGCGTTACCACCTAAGCCGGACCGAATTTAACAAAAGGATCGCAGCATGGGGCTGATTGATGGAATTTTGGGGCTGCTTTTTGGCAGCGGACGCAATGTGGTGAAAAACACAGTGGACGTCATTCGCGACACCGCTGATCCGGGCAACTTGAGCGGCACAGAGGTGCAGATGCAGGCCATGCGCCAGCACGGGGCCGAGTTTCAACGGACCGAGAAGGGCGGGTTTGACCGGTTTATGGACGGTGTGAACCGCCTGCCGCGCCCGCTTTTGGCCTTGGGCACGCTGGGCCTGTTCGTCTCGGCCATGGTCTCGCCTTTGTGGTTTTCCGAACGCATGCAGGGCATCGCCTTGGTGCCCGAGCCGCTTTGGTGGCTTTTGGGCGTGATTGTCAGCTTTTACTTTGGCGCGCGCCACCAGGTGAAGTCGCAGCAATTCCAGCGCGAGATTGCGCAATCCGTGGCCGCTGCGCCGGCTGTGCTGGAGAATATTCGCGAAATTCGCGCGCTTCAAGAAGAAACGCCGAAAACAGATGCGCCCCAAGCCGACACGCCCCAATCAAACACATTGGGCGTGGCCGACACCGCGCAAGACGCACCCCTGCAGCTGAAAACCATCGAGCCGACGGACAATCCAGCCCTGGATGACTGGCGGCGCAGCGCGGCATAGCAATCTCAACGGGGCTGGCCTAAGCACGGTTGGCCCCGCTCTCACGTCTGCGGCATATCGCGCGAAACCATTGGCGCCTGTGGCGGGGCGGTTTATACCTAACCCATGATTACTGAGCTTGGTCATTTCGCCCTGATCCTTGCCTTTGGCATCGCCATTGTGCAGATGATCGTGCCCATGTGGGGCGCCTACATGCGTGATCCGCGCCTGATGGCCGTGGCCGAACCTGCGGCGAGCCTGCAATTCATCCTCACGGCCTTTTCCTTCGCAGCGCTGATGTGGGCCTTTATCGTGTCGGACTTCAGTCTGCGTTTGGTGATCCTAAACTCACACTCCGCGAAGCCGCTTCTTTACAAGATTTCAGGCACTTGGGGCAATCACGAAGGCTCTATGCTGTTGTGGATCCTGATCGTGACGCTCTTTGGCGCGATGGCGGCTTGGTTCGGCGGAAACCTTCCGCCGACGCTGCGCGCGCGGGTCCTGGCTGTGCAATCGGCCATCGCGGTCGCCTTCATGGCGTTTCTTCTCTTCACTTCGAACCCGTTCGAGCGTGTCGCGGTGCCGCCCTTTGATGGGCAGGATCTCAACCCGCTCTTGCAGGACCCCGGTCTCGCCTTCCATCCACCGTTTCTTTACCTCGGCTATGTGGGCCTTTCGATGGCCTTCAGCTTTGCCGTTGCTGCCCTGATCGAAGGCCGTGTGGATGCCGCTTGGGGGCGCTGGGTGCGACCCTGGACGCTGGCCGCTTGGGTCTTTTTGACCATCGGCATCGCGCTTGGCTCTTGGTGGGCCTATTACGAGCTGGGTTGGGGCGGTTTTTGGTTCTGGGACCCGGTCGAGAACGCGTCGTTCATGCCATGGCTCTTGGCCGCGGCCCTTTTGCATTCGGCCATCGTGGTGGAAAAGCGCGAGGCGCTCAAAAGCTGGACGATCCTGCTGGCCATTCTGGCCTTTGGGTTCTCGCTCATCGGCACCTTCATTGTGCGCTCGGGCCTTCTGACCTCGGTCCACGCCTTCGCCAACGATCCTGAACGCGGCGTGTTCATCTTGATCATCTTGGCCGTCTTCATGGGCGGCGCACTGACACTCTTTTCGGTGCGCGCCAGCACGATGGAGGCGAAAGGCGTCTTTGCTGTGGTCAGCCGCGAAAGCGCGCTGGTCGCCAACAACGTCCTATTGGCGGTCAGTTGCTTTGTGGTCTTTGTCGGCACGATGTGGCCCCTCATTGCCGAGATGTTTTTTGACCGAAAGCTCAGCGTTGGCCCCCCGTTCTTCGATGCGGCCTTCACGCCCTTCATGCTGGCTTTGGGGCTTTTGCTGCCCATCGGGTCGGTCCTGCCGTGGAAGCGCGCAAAGCTGGGGCTGTGGCGGTTCCGTTACATCGCGGCCCTCGCGCTAGCTGTGGGCGGGCTTGTGTGGGCCATGCAAACCAAGCAAAGCCTGATCGGACCTCTGGCCATCCTCATCGCGGCCTGGATCATCATGGGCGCAGCGCTGGATCTGTGGTCACGGACCGGGCAGGGCGGGTCGGTCGCGCGGCTCTTCCGCTTGCCGCGTGCCGATTGGGGCAAGGCGGTCGCGCATATTGGGCTGGGCATCGCGATGCTGGGGATTGCCGGGCTGACGTCGTATCAAAGTGAAGATATCCGCGTGGCCGAGATCGGCACCCCGTTCGAGGTGGGCGGCTACACGCTAACCCTCGACAAGGTGGAGCGTGTGGAGGGGCCGAATTACCTGTCCACCATGGGCTTTGTCACGCTTGCCCAAAACGGGCGCGTGATCGCGAAGCTGCAACCTGAAAAGCGCGTCTACCCTGTGGCGCAAATGCCCACGACCGAAGCCGCCATTGATTACAACCTGTTGCGCGACGTTTATGTGGTGATCGGGGATCCGCAGACGAACGGCGGCTGGGCGGTGCGGACCTATATCAAGCCGCTGACGAACTGGATTTGGATTGGCTGCGGGCTGATGGCGTTGGGGGGGCTCTTGTCCTTGAGTGATCGGCGCTTCCGCGTGGCTGCGGGTGCACGCAAAGCCGCGCCCAAACCGGTGGCTGCGGAATGAGAGCGATCCTGATCCTTCTTGTAGTGTGCCTCGCCGCGCCGCTGGCGGCTCTGGAGCCTGCCGAAATGCTCGCGGATCCGGCGCTCGAGGCGCGCGCGCGGGCGCTGGATCACGATATCCGCTGTGTGAAATGCCAATCCGAAGTTGTCGCCTCCTCTAACGCTGATTGGGCGAAAGACGCCCGCCGCCAAATCCGCGAATTGGTCGCGGGGGGCGCATCCGATGAGGCTGTGCGGGGTTGGTTTGTCGAACGCTATGGTGAATTTGTCCTGATGGACCCGCCAAAATCCGGCTCGACATTGGCGCTGTGGTTGGCAGGCCCGGCGATGTTGCTCATCGCGGCACTTGGGGCGGTGACCTATGTGCGGGGTCGGTCGAAAGGGCCGGTCAGCGAGGGGCTCAGCGCCGACGAGGAGGCGCGATTGCGCGAAATTCTCGACGAGTGACGTACCGGACCTCTTTTCTGAACTGAACGGTTTGTTATCTATGACCCATCACGGACGGGAAGGGTCAGATCATGGATTATGAAACGATAACATTAGCAGAGCGCGATGGCGTGGCCACGCTGACGCTCAACCGTCCCGACAAAATGAACGCGCTGACCACGCAAATGCGGGCCGAGATCACGTTTGCCGCGCGCGCTGCCGGGCAAACGGCCCGTGTCTTGGTGATCACGGGCGCAGGGCGCGCCTTTTGCTCGGGCCAGGATTTGGGCGACCGCGCGAACGCAACCAATGTTGATCTCGAGCGGACGTTGCGGGACGAATACCAGCCCATGCTGGAGGCGATCATGAACTGTCCGATTCCTACCATCTCGGCCGTGAACGGCGCCGCCGCTGGCGCAGGGGCCAACTTGGCCTTGGCCGCAGATGTCGTGATCGCATCGAAGAGCG
>CAWUIP010000015.1:0-43890 GCA_963922415.1 uncultured Aliishimia sp.
TGGCGTTGTGCTCTGCCAGGGTTTCGGCAAAGGCGTGGCCGCCGGTGCCGTCCGCTACAAAGAAGATATAAGGCGTGTTTTCCGGATTAGCGGCGGCCTCTAGGCTGGCCAGGCCGGGATTGGCGATGGGCGTGGGTGGCAGGCCCTCGATCACATAGGTGTTCCAAGGCGTCCGCGCGCGCAGTTCCGACCGGCGCAGGCCGCGCCCTAGTACGCCTTGGCCTTTAGTGATGCCATAAATCACCGTGGGATCGGTTTGCAGCCGCATCCCTTGGTTCAGACGGTTCACAAAGACCGAGGCCACTTGGCCCCGCTCTTCGGCGATCCCGGTTTCCTTTTCGATGATCGAGGCCAGCGTGAGCAACTCTTCCGGTGTCTCGATCGGCAGACCGGCCGCACGGCTGGCCCAGACCTGGCTGACACGGTCCACCTGCGCGCTGGTCATCTGCGCCACTAAGGCTGCACGGTCATCGCCGGGGCGCACTTCATAGCTGTCGGGGGCCAGCGCGCCTTCGGGCGGCAGATCACCAGGCGCGCCGTCGAGGATATCCAGCGCCTTGACCGCCTCGACCACTTGCCAACTGGTCACCCCTTCTGCAAGCGCGATGCGGTAGCGGGTGTCGGCCTCTGCCTTGACCTCTTCATAGAGGGCAGGCGCATCCTCTTCGCCCACGTCATATTCGGCGCGTTCGACGAAGCGGTTGGTGGTGGGATCCAACTCGCGCACTTGGACGCGCAGACGGTTCACGCCGATCCGGTAGACCACCTCGGTGCCGCAGGTGCTGGCCCCGCCACGCGTCACGGCGTCGACGATCTCTTGCATCGAGGCACCGGGTTCGATCAGGAAAGAGCCCGCCTTGAGCTTATCGGCCTTCTCTTCATAATCCGCGCCCACGCGGAAGAGGCCCCCGCTGGAGATCGCGCCTTGGCGTTCCAGATCGTCGCTCACGCGCGTCATCGTACCGCCGCGCGGCACTTGCAGACAGATGGCGCTCTCCAAAGGACCCTCGGCCCGATACTGCCCCTGCCCCCACAGGATCACGCCCCCCACCAGGAAGAGCGCAAGAACCAGGACCGTCAATGCGTTCGAGGCGATATGCCGCCACATAGGCCTACACCTTGCTGAAGATTACACTCGCATTCGTGCCGCCAAAGCCGAAGGAGTTCGACAAGGCGACGTCGACCTTACGCTCCCGCTTGGTGTTGGGGGCCAGATCAATGGCGGTTTCGACCGCCGGTGTGTCCAAGTTGATCGTCGGGGGGCAAACCTGATCGCGGATCGCCAGGATCGAAAAGATCGCCTCGATTGCGCCTGCCGCGCCCAGAAGGTGCCCCGTGGCCGATTTGGTCGAGGACATGGTCACATTGCCCGCGTGATCGCCCAAAAGACGCTCCACCGCGCCCAATTCGATGACATCCGCCATCGTCGAGGTGCCGTGCGCGTTGATGTAGTCAATGTCCGATGGCTCCAGCCCGGCAGAGCGCAGTGCCGCCCGCATCGACCGCTCACCGCCTTCGCCGTCTTCGGACGGTGCGGTGATGTGATAGGCGTCGCCCGAAAGGCCGTAGCCCTTCACTTCACAATAGATCTTCGCGCCGCGCGCCACGGCGTGTTCGTATTCTTCCAAGATGACAACGCCCGCGCCTTCGCCCATCACGAAGCCATCGCGGTCTGCGTCATAGGGGCGCGAGGCGCGTGCAGGGTCATCGGCGCGTTTGGTCGACAGCGCCTTGCACGCGTTAAAGCCCGCGATGCCGATCTTACAGATCGCCGCCTCTGCGCCGCCCGCAACCATGACATCCGCATCGCCCAGCTTGATCAGCCGCGCCGCATCGCCGATGGCATGCGCGCCAGTCGAACAGGCGGTGACAACCGAGTGGTTGGGGCCCTTAAAGCCGTATTTGATGCTCACTTGACCCGAGATCAGGTTGATCAGCGCGCCGGGCACAAAGAAAGGCGACACCCGGCGCGGGCCTTTTTCTTCCATCAGAAGCGTCGTGTTGGCGATGGAGTTCAACCCGCCAATGCCCGAGCCCAAGAGAACGCCGGTGCGTTCCAGCGCCTCGGTATCTTCCGGCATCCAGCCCGAATCCTCGACCGCTTGCTGGGCGGCGGCGACGCCAAATAGGATGAACGTATCCACTTTGCGCTGCTCTTTGGGCGGCATGTAGGCGTCGGCGTTGAACGTTCCGTCCGAGCCATCCCCGCGCGGCACTTCGCAGGCATAGGTGGTGGCCAGGCCCTCGGGGTCAAACTGCGTGATCGGGCCCCCGCCCGACTGGCCGTCGAGAATACGGCTCCAACTGGCTTCGACGCCATCCGCCAAAGGTGTGACCAATCCCAATCCGGTAACAACCACTCTGCGCATGTGCGCTCCCTCTTTCCGCCTGTTTTCTGCGAACGCGGTGCACGAGGCCCGCGTCCTTGAACCAGGCTTCTATACTGCCTCTACAGGGCGGAGCAAGCCTTGGCGCGGCCTGCGACGGCGGGCACACGCTGGGATACGCAGGCTAATGCAAGTTGCCGTGCGGTTGCGTCGCCTCGGGCCCAGCCATTAAGTTGCGCGGCGATCCTGGGGGCGATTTGCGCAGCATCAGTTGCGAGGGCGTTCCATCCCACGTGGCAAGGCGCAACGGATCATATCCCATCGCATCCGCAACAGCGCGCGAGCGGGTGTTTTCGGGCTGCAACTTGCACACCAAAGGTCCCGTGATCACACGATCGAACCAATCATGTGCCGCCAAGACCGCTTCGCGCGCAAACCCGCGGCCTTGTGCGCTTGGGTGGAAGATCCAACTGGCCTCGGGGGCGCTGTCGAAGTCTTCGCCCAAATCGCGCCCGCCATAGAAAAACCCGACCTGCCCAACACTGTGGCCGGTGCCATGCGGCTCTACGGCCCACAGACCAAAGCCTGTCATCTGCCAATGGCCTGCATTGCGCAGAAAGGCGGTCCAGGCGGCAGTGCGCGACCATGGCTGGCCGCCCACAAAGGCGACAACCTCGGGCACGGCCCACATCGCGGCATAGTCGTCAAAGTCTTGGGGCAAATACGCCCGTAAGGTCAGGCGCGACGTATTGATGGTTGGAACTGTTCGCATGACTGCTCTGCGCGTTTTGTTTTCAGCAGCATGCACAGCGGCTTGCGGGTTGTCAGCCCCAAATTCCCGCAAAACACGAAAAAGGCGCCTTTCAAGCTGAAAGACGCCCTTAAACGCGATGTAACTGGCAGCTTACGCCGCTTCGGTGATAAACTTCACCGCGTCGCCAAACGTTTGGATCGTTTCGGCGGCGTCATCTGGAATTTCGATGCCGAATTCTTCTTCGAACGCCATCACAAGCTCGACTGTGTCCAAGCTGTCGGCGCCCAGATCATCGATGAACGACGCATTCTCGGCCACCTTGTCTTCTTCCACGCCCAGGTGGTCTACTACGATCTTTTTTACCCGATCTGCGACGTCGCTCATCTCTCAAAGTCCTCATTCTCGTGTCAGGGCCCGTTGCGACCCCAAAATTTGCCCCCTGTCAGGGTGGCCTGTTCATGCGCCCGTGGGACGCGGTTTTCCCTAAAAGCGCACTGCCCCCAGGGTGCCGAACCGGCATTTCCGGCTACGATTATCGCCGCCTATAGCACAACTTTATCAGATGGCAAGGCTTCCTCCCGCACGCTTTCGGCGCGGTCACAACATGGCCATGCCGCCGTTGATGTGCAAGGTGGTTCCGGTGATATAGGCGGCCTCTGGGCTGGCCAGATAGAGCACAGCACTTGCGATTTCGGCCGGGTCGCCCATGCGGCCTGACGGGATTTGTTCAAGGATTGCAGACTTTTGGTCGTCGGTCAGCTTGTCGGTCATGGCCGTGGCGATGAAGCCCGGCGCAATCGCATTCACGGTGATCCCGCGGCTGGCCACCTCGTAGGCGAGGCTTTTGGACATGCCGACCATGCCCGCTTTGGACGCCGCATAATTGCCTTGGCCTGGATTGCCCGTGGCCCCCACCACAGATGAGATATTTACAATTCGGCCCCAGCGCGCCTTCATCATGCCGCGCAGCACGCCTTTGCAGAGCCGAAACGTGGCGCCCAGGTTCACATCGATCACGCTTTGCCATTCCTCGTCCGACATCCGCATAAAGAGGTTGTCGCGGGTGATCCCGGCATTGTTGACCAGGATATCGACGCTGCCCATCGCCTCGACGGCGGCTTTTGGAAGGGCCGTGACCGCCTCTGGATCGCTGAGGTTGCAAGGCAGCACATGCGCGCGCTCCCCCAGTTCGGCGGCGAGCGCGTTGAGCGGGTCTTCGCGCGTGCCGCTGAGGCCCACGGTCGCGCCTGCGCCATGCAAGACGCGCGCAATATCCGCGCCAATTCCCCCGGATGCGCCTGTGACCAGCGCCGCCTTTCCTGTCAGATCGAACATCTTGCCCTCAGTTTTGGTCTGTGAATGCGTGTGATTGGTATTGCGCGCCGCAGATGCGGTTAGTCAAGGAGCGCTTTGACGTCCTCGGGCTGGCCCACTGCGCGCGTGGCAACGGACCGGTCGATGCGGCGGACCATGCCGGAGAGCGCTTTGCCCGCGCCGATTTCCCACAGCTCGGCTACCCCTTGCGAGGCCATCCAGGCCACGCTTTCGCGCCACCGGACCGAGCCTGTGACTTGTTCCACCAGCCGGGTGCGAATGTCATCGGGCGCCGTGATGGCGCGGGCCGTGACATTGGCAACGACCGGCACGCGGGGGGCTTGAATATCTACATCTGCCAAAGCCGCGGCCATGGCGTCGGCTGCCGGTTGCATGAGGCTGCAATGGAAAGGAGCGCTGACGGGCAGCATCACCGCGCGCTTGGCGCCTTTGGCTTTCGCGATCTCGACCGCCGCTTCCACGGCTTCGCGATGACCCGACACAACGACTTGGCCTGAGTCATTGTCATTGGCGGCTTGGCACACCAAATCGCCGCCCGAGGCCTCGCTCGCCACTTCGGTTGCAGTTGCGAAATCTAACCCCAACAGGGCCGCCATCGCGCCCACTCCCGGTGGAACTGCCGCTTGCATCGCCTCCCCTCGGATGCGCAACAGACGCGCAGTGTCGGCAAGCGAGATCGCACCGGCGGCACAAAGCGCGGAGTATTCGCCCAGCGAGTGCCCCGCCACCATCGCGGCGCGGGTGATGTCGATGCCTTCCGCCTCCATCGCGCGCATCGCGGCCATCGAGGTTGCCATCAATGCCGGTTGCGCGTTGCGGGTCAGGGTCAGGTCGTCCTGCTCACCCGACCAGATGAGGTCTGAAAGGGCCTCGCCCAGCGCATCATCCACCTCTTGGAACACGGCTTTTGCCTCTAGATAGGCGTCGGCCAGCGCGGCCCCCATGCCGATGGTCTGCGCGCCTTGCCCTGGAAACATGAATGCAACGGACATGGTCCCTCCCCGATCTTCTTTTGTCTGGTTCGGCTGGGATACGCCGCCCCAAAGCGCGGCGCAATGGTCTGGCCCCAAATGGTTTGGCGTTTGCGAAAACCTATGCTACCCATGATTCTAGTTTTAGTAGAATTTACACTCCGTGTTTGCCACAGCATCGCATTTCAGGTGCAAAGCGGCTGCACGCGAACAGGTCACAACACCCACTCACGGACGACATGTCTGGAGGCGTCGGCGGTATGAGCACCCCAACTTTGCGCCGGACGGTCCAGACATTTCAAGTGCGTCAGCGCCCCCCACTCCCCGCGCTGACGCACGCCATCTGTGCAAGATCAGGGCTTGGTGAATAATGCAGGTTCTATAGATGTTAGCGTAACGTCTATTCCATGTATGAGAGAGCTCATGTCCGCCGCCAATTCATCCCAAAGCTACGGCACTGTCACAAAGTGGTTTCACTGGGTCATCGCCCTTTTGATCATTACGCTGATCCCCTTGGGGATCGTCGCCAATGGCCTGCCCTATGACACCTCCGAGGCGCTGGCCCAGAAGGCCTTCCTCTTCTCGATCCACAAAACGCTGGGGGTCTTCGTCTTCTTCCTGGCACTGGCGCGGATTGCGTGGGCCGTGTCGCAGCCCAAACCGGGCTCAATGAACCCCGACCGCAAGATGGAACATTGGGCCGCCGAAACGGTCCACTGGCTCCTTTATGGCTCGCTTGTGCTGGTGCCGCTGTCGGGCTGGATCCACCACGCGGCGACCACGGGGTTTGCCCCGATCTGGTGGCCATTCGGTCAAAACCTGCCGTTCGTGCCAAAGGATGAGGGCATTGCCGCGACCTTTGCGGGGCTGCATATCGTCTTTGAACGGGTTTTGGCGCTGTCGATCTTCCTGCATGTGGCTGGCGCGCTCAAACACCACTTCGTTGACCGCGATATGACGTTGCGCCGGATGTGGTTCGGCACGCCGCCACTGCCTGGCATTCAGCCGCATCACCACAGCGCGGTCCCAATTGTCTCGGCCCTGGGCGCTTGGGCGCTGGCACTGGGCATCGGCGCGGGCATGGGTGTCTATTCCTCGCACGCCGCCGTCACGCCAGCCGCCGCGGAACTGGTCGAAGTTGCCTCGGACTGGACCGTCACGGACGGCAAGATCGCCATCGAGACCACCCAGTTCGGCGGCCAAGTCGCCGGCGAGTTTGCCGATTGGACCGCCGCCATTACCTTTGACCCCGATGTGCCCCAGGGCAAAGCAGGCGAGGTTGAGGTGACCATCTCTATCGGATCGCTCACCCTCGGGTCGGTCACGGATCAAGCCTTGGGCAATGACTACTTTGCCGCCGAAACCTTCCCCACAGCGACGTTCAAAGCCGATATCCTGACCGTCGCGGATGGCTATATGGCCGAAGGGATGCTGACGATCCGCGATCAAAGCGTTCCGGTGTCGCTGCCCTATTCGCTCACCCTTGACGGCGATACCGCGTCGATGAGCAGTCAGGTCACGCTGCAACGGCTGGACTTCGGGATTGGCCAAAACATGCCGGACGAAAGCTCTTTGGGCTTTGCAGTTGAGGTGATGGTTGAGGTAACAGCGACCCGCGCATCCGAGTAAATCGGCCAATTGCGCAAGAAAAAACCCGCCGGAGCAGCCTCCGGCGGGTTTCTTTATGGGTGCCGGTTCGGCTTATTCGGCCTTCATCGCCTCAAGCGAGATTTGCACAGCAACTTCGTCGCCCACGGCAGGTGCAAAGGCACCCAAGCCGAAGTCGGAGCGTTTCAGCGTTGTTGTCGCGTCAAAGCCTGCCCAGTCCTTGCCTTGGTTCGGTCCGAAGGGGAACTGGCCCGCTTGGTTGAGCGTTGCGTCCAGCACAACAGAAACTGTGGCGTCGTTCATCGACAGATCGCCGGTGATCAGCGCCGTGTTGTCGCCTGTCACTTCGATGGAGGTCGATGTGAACGTGACCAAGTCACCATCTTCGGCCCCAAAGAAGTCGCCGGACATGAAGTGACCGTCGCGGGCTTCCCAGCCGGTGAACATGGATTTCACGGGCATGGAGACCGCCACGCTGGAGGCGGCTGGATTGGCTTGGTCAAACATGATCTCGCCTTCAAAGCCGGAGAACATGCCAAACGTGGTCGAGTAGCCAAGGTGGTTGTACGAGAAGATGACTTGGCTGTGGCTGGCGTCCAAGACGTATTTGTCAGCGGCCAGAGCAACAGTTGCGGGCAGCACAAAAGCTGCGGCCAACAGGGCGGATTTCATGAGAGGAGCTCCTTTGAGGTAATCGCCCTCTAAAGGTGGCACAGTTTAACTGTTCGGCAATAGACACAGGTCCACAGACCCTGCGCGTGTGTGAACAATAGTGCGTGAGGTGCTAAGCCAAAACGCCCTCTTCGCGCAGGGCGCCACGCAGCAACCCGAGTGCCACCGTATCCGTAACAGAAATCTCGGTCAGCAGGGTCCCGTCAGCGTCCCAAAGCCGCACTTCGCTGTCGGAGATCTCCGCCCGGGTCAGATCTGTAAATTTGCGGCGCGCAGCCAGCGAATGCGAGGCACCGTTCCAACGGACAACGCGTATTTCGCGCCGGGCCATATCGATTTCGAGCTCTGGCGCGCGCGTCGCGCGACCAGACTGGTAGAGTGCTGCGCCAACAAACCCCAAAACCAAAGCGACCATCATTTTGCTAAGGACTTCCGTTGGCGTCGTCATGCCAAACGGAAACACCAACAAAAACAGGCCCGCGAAGGACAGGCAAATGCCGCAGAATTGCTTAAGGAACCGCAACACTGCGGGCAGCCCTTCGTCAAACTGCAACTTAAGGCGCGTCGGCGACGTTTCGCGAAAACGACTTGAGAAATCAGCATCGAAAGTGGCCATGGCGTCGTCCTTCTGATCGGGGCGCTGTAATAGAACACGCGCGGATGCAACCTGCAGGGCAATCAGGGCACAATTGAGACACGACTGCGCCCACCCAAAGACGTTCTTGCGGCGCATCTGCGGATGGCGGCCAGGACGTGCGGAATGCTCTTGATCCCAAGGCGCGCCTGTGTATAAAGCGCCATCCTTTCGCACGATACTGAACCGCGCAGTCTCTCGTGTCGGGGCCGCGATTGGACACATGCCCCGCCTTTGAAATGCGCCTTGATAGAAGTGGAACCGATCCCATGCCTCTCTACGAGCATGTGATGATCGCCCGTCAGGACCTGTCGAACACGCAGGCCGAGGGGCTCATCGAACATTTTGGCACAGTGCTGTCTGATAATGGCGGCGCAATCGTCGAGTCCGAATACTGGGGCGTCAAGACGATGGCCTATAAGATCAACAAGAACCGCAAAGGGCACTATGCGTTTTTGAAATCCGACGCCCCTGCCCCAGCCGTTCAGGAAATGGAACGCCTGATGCGTCTGCATGAAGACGTGATGCGTGTGTTGACCATTAAAGTCGACGCCCACGCGGAAGGACCTTCCGTGCAAATGCAAAAACGCGATGACCGCGACCGTGGCGACCGCCGCGACCGTGGGGATCGCGGTGACCGTGGCGATCGTGGCGGTGACCGTGGCGAACGTCGCGAACGTCGGGAGGGCTAAGTCATGGCTGCAAAACCATTTTTCCGCCGCCGCAAGGTCTGCCCGTTTTCGGGCGAGAACGCGCCCAAGATCGACTACAAAGACACACGTCTGCTGCAGCGCTACATCTCCGAGCGCGGCAAGATCGTGCCGTCGCGCATCACTGCCGTTTCGGCCAAAAAGCAACGGGAACTGGCCCGCGCCATCAAACGCGCCCGCTTTCTTGCCCTGTTGCCCTACGCTGTGAAGTAAGGAGGGTTAGACATGCAAGTTATCCTTCTGGAACGCGTGGCGAAACTGGGTCAGATGGGCGATGTGGTCGACGTGAAGCCCGGCTATGCGCGCAACTTCCTGCTGCCACAAGGCAAAGCGCTGAGCGCCTCTGAGTCCAACATTGCAAGCTTTGAGGCGCAAAAAGCGCAGCTTGAAGCGCGCAACTTGGAGACCAAGTCCGAAGCCGAAGATCTTGGCGGGCGCTTGGATGGCGAACAGTTCATCATCATCCGCCAAGCGTCGGACGCGGGCAGCCTTTACGGCTCTGTCACGCCACGCGACGCGGCAGAGGCTGCGACCGAAGCAGGCTTCAGCGTCGACAAAAAGCAAGTGATCATCACACAGCCGATCAAAGAACTGGGTCTGCATGCCGTTAGCGTACGCCTGCACCCAGAGGTTTCGGTTGAGATCAAGCTGAACGTGGCCCGCTCGGAAGAAGAAGCCGAGTTGCAAGCCGCCGGTAAGTCGATCCAAGAACTGGCCGCTGAAGAAGAAGCCGCCGCAGAGTTCGAGATCCAAGAACTCTTCGACGATATTGGCAGCGCTGCGTCGGATGATGACGACGGTGATGCGCCGCGCCCAACGGCTGGCGACGAAGGCGGGACCAACGAGGAACAGCCTGCGTCGTAAGCAGACGCATTGGCAAAATAGAAAACACCCGCGGTGCCCCTTGGCCCGCGGGTGTTTTTTTGGCCTAGACGGATAGGTCGCCTTCGTCTGGGCCAGCATCAATCACGGTCCAAATCAAGGCCCCCAAAGCCGCACCAACAAGCGGTGCCACCCAGAAGACCCATAGCTGCGCCAAAGCGGGGCCCTCGGCAAAAAGCGCCACGCCTGTGGACCGCGCGGGGTTTACGGATGTGTTCGAAATTGGGATCGAAACGAGGTGGATCAGGGTCAACGCCAAGCCAATTGCGATGGGCGCAAAGGCGCCATCTGCCCGCGGGCTTGTCACGCCCAAGATAACGATCAAGAAAATCGCGGTCAGCGCGACCTCGGCCACAAGAACCGAGACAAGACCAAAACCACCCGGCGAGGCCTCGCCAAAGCCATTGGTTGCAAACCCGCCTGTGCCTGCAAAGCCGGCTTGACCGGACAAGATCAGCCACAAAAGCAGCCCTGCAAGCACCGCACCTATGACCTGGGCAATCCAGTAGACCACAAGATCAGCGGCCCGAAACCGGCCTGCCAATGTCAAACCCAGAGTGACCGCTGGGTTGAAGTGCCCACCGGAAATCGGCCCGACCGCATAGGCCATCGCAAGCACAGTCAAACCAAAGGCGAAACTGACGCCAAGCCAACCGATGCCCACATCCGCCGCGCCCGCCGCAAAAATGGCGCTGCCGCACCCGCCAAAGACCAGAACAAACGTACCCAAGGCCTCTGCCAATGGTTTTTGAAACATCTTAACACTCCTTCACCTGTTGCAACGAAGGTAGCAACGAAGCCGGACGCAGCTGCAGGGGAAAAACACCACGCGTGACCCCGTGACATTGAGCATGCGCACATGAAAAAACCGCGCCCTGGCAGAGCGCGGTTTTCTTGGGAAAAGAACGTGAGCCGAAAGGCTTACTCTTCTTCGAGCGCTTCGACTGCTTTCTGCAGATCATCTTTCGAGACAGATTTCTCGGCAACGTTTGCGTTCTCAAAGATGTGATCAACCACTTTATCTTCGAAAAGCGGCGCGCGGATTTGTTGTTGCATCTGCGCGTTTTGCTGAACGAATTCAAAGAACTGACGGGCTTGATCGCCGTACTGGCGGGCTTGCGCCATGATCGCTTGGCTCATTTCGGCATCCGTCACTTCAACTTCAGCTTTTTGGCCAAGCTCTGCCAGCAACAGCCCCAGCCGCACGCGGCGTTCGGCGAGCGTGTTGTGCTCTTCGGTGGGCTCGATCTCAGACGGATCTTTCTGTTCTTCCGCGTCAGGATTCTCTTCGGCCCAAAGCTGCTGAGCGATCTGCTTGGCTTCCGCTTCGACAAGCGATGGCGGCAGATCGAACACAACGGTTTTGTCGAGCTCGTCCAGCAGTGTCCGCTTCATCACAGCGCGCGCAGCACCTGCATATTCTGCTTCCAGACGCTCTGTGATTTGCGCCTTGAGCGCAGCCAAGTCTTCGACGCCAAACTTTTGGGCCATCTCGTCGTTGATTTCGGCGGCGACCGGCATTTTCACGTCTTTGATTGTGCAGGTGAAGACGGCCTCTTTGCCCGCAAGATGCTCTGCCTGGTACGCTTCAGGGAACGTGACGGTCACGTCTTTCTCTTCCCCCGCGACCACACCGACAAGCTGTTCTTCAAAACCTGGGATAAACGAGTTGGACCCCAGAACCAGCGGGTAGTCTTCCGCCGCGCCGCCTTCAAAGGCTTCGCCGTCGACCTTGCCCAAGAAATCGAGAACGACTTGGTCGCCGTCTTCGGCTGCCGCGCCTTCGTCGCGTGCGTCAAAGTTTTGCGCGGTTTCCGCCAATTGGCCCAAGGCCTCGTCAACGGCCGCATCATCGGCGGCAACCACCAGCCGTTCCAACGCGATTGCGGACATGTCAAACTCGGGGATTGGGGGCAGCGCCTCGTATGTCATTTCGACATTGACGTCGTCGCCCTCTTTCCAATCTTCGTTGGTCATCTTGACAGCGGGCTGCAGCGCGGGGCGGTCACCGCTGTCCTCAAAATGCTGGGACATGGCGCCGTCGATGCTTTCTTGCATGACCTCGCCCATGAGCCGCTGGCCAAACTGCTTTTTCAACAGCGGCAAAGGTACCTTGCCCTTGCGGAAGCCCTTCATTTCAATATCGGGCTGCGCCTCTGTCAGCTTTTGGGTGACTTTCTCTTCCAACTCGGCGGCGGTCACCGTGATGGAATATCCCCGCTTGAGCCCCTCGTTGAGCGTCTCGGTGACTTGCATCTTTGCGCCTTTCATAACAATCGGGCCGCCCGCAAGGGGCGGCCGTCCAAATTTGCGTCTTACTAGTTGCAGCCCTCGAAGGGTTCAAGGCGAAATTCCGCCATTACGCCTACAGGGCGTCGACAAAGTGCTGCGTGATACACCACCTTGAACAAGGCCGTTGTGGTGCGACCTGCTTTGGCGCCGTCATTCACGGAGTGCTGCACGTGCAGAACTTTGGCTGCACACTGGCTGACGCCCCACCATCACAGTTTTGACTGCCGTCAAAGGATCGCCACTCAAAATCCGCACCGCCGTCTCGTACTGGCACAGCACACCAAGAACATACCGGCGTTCGCAATTACCCATCATCTGGCGCGCTTCTCGGAAGTCTGAAGATCTGCTGTTCTGGTTTGCACAATCGAACACCGTCTGCCGGACTCACACAGGCGTTCCAGCCCACAGGTGAGGTTCCAAGATCTGAAACTTTTTGCAAAATCGTGCGGGCGGTGACCCAAATCACAGCGCGCCTCGGTAACGCTTTGTTAAGGTGCCTATCACATCCTGCAGGCGTCCTGGGGCGTCGACTGGATGGGGTGAATGACAGAGGCTGCAGGTCAGGTATTCCACACTTGGCCGCTCTGCCTGAAACCCGCACAGTGACTAGAGTGAGGTAAAAGGATGTCTACAATGCATTTCGCAATTTTTGCGACCAGTTGGGCGATTGTTGCCCTGATTGCTGGCGTAGCTTTTGTTTGATTATTAGGGCGTCCGCTGCTGCCAGCGCGGGCGCCCGTTTTGGTTTTGCGTCTCTCCCGTTACGGCGTCGATCCTGACGGCGTTGGGGAGTTTGCGCCTTGCGGGCCTCCGGTTGGCGGCGCAGGCGCCTTTCGGCGAACCGCTGCAATTGCCGCCATGAGCAAAAACGGAAGCATAACAACCTCTGCAAGCAGGTTTTGACCTTCGGTCGTGAGCGGCTGCACCCACACGAATACGACCAAGAGTGTTGCGATGGCCCCTAAAATCACCCAAATGAAACCAACTTTGAATTTTGCGATCGCTGCTGATGCAAATCCCATGGTCTTCTCCTCCCCTATTTGTTCGGCAGAATGCTGGCCAAGACACCCAGCGCGTTCGGCCCGTGATGATCGGCCCAGTTCCTTAGGCTAAGCCGCGCGGACTCGACTGTACCGGGCGCGCCCCAGTTGGGCGGGCCAGCTTGAATGTGACGTGTCCAGCGCCGAATGGCGTCATCCGCCTGCTCTGGCGAGCGCACATAGCTTAAATCATGGACCAAAATTGGCTGGTCCGAGGCCCCTACCGCATGAGCCGGGTTCCACGCGATCAAGAATGGCCCGCGGCTTTCTCCAATTGCGCCGGGCTTTGCCACGTTCGCCTCGTCAATTCGGCGCTGCGCCAGGGCGAGCCCATAGCGTGCAACAGCAATGTCACATGTGACCGAGCGCGATACGGAGTTCGCAACATTCGCATCTTCCGTCGTTTGCATCGGCCAAACGGTCACAATCTGCTGTGATTTGGGAATGTTTGGGAGCTCGCTTACATGGCTGATCTTGGTGAGGAAGCTGTCACAGATCATCAAATGTCGGTCCATGGTCGTCGCGGTCGCGCGCCCTGGAAACGCCAAAATGCCATAGGCCAGGTAGCCTTCCGGTGGAAACTGCGCCTCCGCCCCAAAGATGCGCGATGCCCGCGCCAAAACGCGCGGTGGCGTCGGTGACGGTGCGCCGGCTGTCGGGGGCGGCGCAAGGGCCGTTGCAGGCGGCACTGGCCGAAGGGATTCCATAGCCTCCGAAGCTATTTCCGCCTCTAGGCCGGCCTCTGGCCGCGGGGCGGCTACGCTTTCAGAATATTCCACGTCCGGCGCGAGTGTTGAAAGTTCGTCAGAAAAAGCTCGGACAGGACGCTCGGCGTATCCGACGAAAAGCACAGCTGCCAGCACGACAATCGCCCCCCCAGCCAAGCCAAAAATCAAAATTTTCTTCATAAATTTGCCTTTAAGTCATAATGGTACGGGCAACTCTACCATAGGTTAACAATTCTGCCTATGAGAAGTTCGATTTAGACGAGAACCCACTGATGCGCGCCCAGCAAAGCACGGATTTCCACAGCTTTCTGTGCTGAAAGACATAATGCCCCGTTGCACCCTTTGGCCGGCCTCGCCATGATGCATTAACTTTTCGGCTTGAAACTGGCAGGGCGGAACCACAGGTAAACTCTCCGTAAACCGGAGATGGCTAAGGGTTGCCTTGAATAGGGACCTCGCTGTCTTGCCAAATTATAAGGATAGAGCATGCAAGAGCCGCTAAACGCTTCGTACCCGGTGCTGCCGCTGCGCGATATTGTGGTGTTTCCCCACATGATCGTGCCGCTTTTTGTCGGCCGCGAGAAATCCGTTAAGGCATTGGAAGAGGTTATGGCAGACGACAAGCAGATCCTGCTGTCGAGCCAGATTGACCCATCCGATGACGATCCCGCCGTAGATGGGATCTACAAAGCTGGCGTGCTGGCCAATGTGCTACAGCTTTTGAAGCTGCCCGACGGCACGGTCAAAGTGCTGGTCGAAGGCATCGCACGGGTCCGCATCACCGACTTCATTGAAAACGATGTGTTCTTCGAAGCCCGCGCGCAGTATCTGACTGAAATGCCTGGCGATATGGCCACGACAGAGGCGCTGTTGCGGTCGGTGGCAGACGAGTTTGAACGCTACGCCAAGGTCAAAAAGAATATCCCGGAAGAGGCGTTGGCGACAGTCGCTGAGACGTCCGAACCGGCCAAACTGGCCGACCTTGTCGCGGGGCACCTGGGCATTGAAGTCGACCAGAAGCAGGACCTACTGGAAACGCTGAGCGTGAGCGAGCGTTTGGAAAAAGTCTATGGCCTGATGCAGGGCGAGTTGTCCGTGCTGCAGGTCGAGAAAAAGATCAAAACCCGCGTCAAGTCGCAGATGGAGCGCACCCAGCGCGAATACTATCTGAATGAGCAAATGAAGGCCATTCAGAAGGAATTGGGCGACGGCGAAGACGGCTCTAACGAGATCGCGGAGCTGGAGGACAAGATTGGCGAGACCAAGTTCTCTAAAGAAGCGCGCGAAAAGGCGGAAGCTGAGCTTAAGAAGCTGAAGAACATGTCGCCCATGAGCGCCGAGGCGACCGTGGTGCGCAATTACCTGGACTGGATGCTGTCCATCCCATGGGGCGTAAAATCCCGCGTTAAGAAAGACTTGGGCCGCGCTCAAAAAGTACTGGATGATGATCACTATGGCCTTGAGAAGGTCAAAGAGCGCATCGTTGAGTATTTGGCCGTCCAACAACGTTCCTCCAAGCTGAAAGGCCCAATCCTGTGCCTTGTTGGCCCTCCGGGCGTCGGGAAAACCTCTCTGGGTAAGTCGGTCGCAAAGGCGACGGGGCGGGAGTTTATCCGCATTTCCTTGGGCGGCGTGCGGGATGAGAGCGAGATCCGCGGCCACCGTCGGACCTATATCGGCTCCATGCCTGGCAAGATCATCCAGGCGTTAAAAAAGGCGAAGACCACGAACCCGCTGATCCTGCTCGATGAGATCGACAAGATGGGTCAGGATTTCCGGGGCGATCCGTCGTCGGCGATGCTGGAGGTTTTGGACCCAGAGCAAAACAGCACGTTCATGGATCACTACCTTGAGGTCGAATATGACCTGTCGAATGTGATGTTCCTGACCACGTCGAACTCCTACAACATGCCGGGGCCCCTTCTGGACCGGATGGAGATCATCCCGCTGGCGGGCTACACCGAGGACGAGAAAACCGAGATCGCCAAACAGCACTTGATCCCCAAGCAGATCAAAAACCATGGGCTGAAAGCCAAGGAGTTTGAACTGACGGATGAAGCGCTTGGCGAGATGATCCGCACTTACACGCGCGAGGCGGGTGTGCGGAATCTGGAGCGTGAGATCGCCAAGGTGGCGCGGAAGTCGCTTACCAAGATCATCAAGAAAGAGGCGGAAACCGTTGAAGTTACGCCAGAAAACCTTGATGACTTCTTGGGTGTGAAGAAGTTCCGCTATGGGCTCGCGGAGGCCGAGGATCAGGTTGGTGTCGTCACGGGCCTGGCTTGGACATCCGTGGGCGGTGACCTTTTGCACATTGAGGCGCTGAAACTGCCTGGCAAAGGCCGTATGAAGACCACCGGTAAACTGGGCGATGTGATGAAGGAATCCATTGACGCAGCGTCGTCCTACGTACGCTCCATTGCGCCAGAGATCGGGGTGAAACCGCCGAAGTTTGACAGCCTCGACATCCACGTGCACGTCCCTGACGGGGCGACGCCCAAGGACGGTCCGTCGGCGGGTCTGGCGATGGTGACATCGATTGTCTCGGTCCTGACGGGCATTCCGGTGCGCAAAGACATCGCCATGACGGGCGAGGTTTCCTTGCGCGGCAATGCGATGCCCATCGGTGGTTTGAAAGAGAAACTGCTGGCGGCGCTGCGCGGCGGCATCACGACGGTTCTGATCCCGGAAGAGAATGAAAAGGATCTGGCTGAAATCCCTGACAACGTGAAAGACGGGCTGACGATCATCCCCGTGTCGCACGTATCGGAGGTGCTCAAGCAAGCCCTGATCGAAACGCCGGAAGCGATCGAATGGGATGAGGCCGCCGAAGAGGCCGCGGCGGCCGCGGCGGCCGCCGCCAAAGACTCGGGCGTCGGTGCCACTGCGCATTAATCCGCTTAAAAATCAGATCAAACGCCTCGCGACCTAGGGTTGTGGGGCGTTTTCGTTTTGCGGCGACTCGGGCGCGTTGTTAAGCTTTTGGCCATAACAACAGGGCTCGTTTGCGATGTGTCATTTTACCATGGCGGCAAAGGTCGCCCTTGCCTCGTTGCTCTTCACCACCTCGGCAGCCGCAGGCACCGTCACGCTCGACTTCGATTTGGACGACTTGAATTTCAGTCCGTTCAACGTGCGGTATGAACAGTTCGGACCAACTGTGAACGACCGAGAAACAGACACAGGCGTCATAAATTTTCAAACTGCACTGCCCGCTTTTGACGCGGCGACGCATGGTCAGCTCGAGAAGGTCACGGTTTCCATTGACTACAGCCTAAGCGCTGCGGTTTTCGCCCGGTATACCGGCGCCGACAACCTGGCCGACCCAGACGCGCAGGTTACCGGCGCTTTCCAGCTGAGCGATGATGTTTTTGTTTTTGGCGTCCCACCGGGGCAGCCGGGAACAACTCTCTTCCGCGACAACATGGATCGCGGAACTTTCGATGTGTCCACCGACACTTGCACGGTGGACGTCAACTCTTTCGGATGTACCACACGCGACGCCGTCACGATTTCGCGCCCTGGGCCCGTGGTGTTAGAGTTCACGGGTCAGGATCTGGATGCGTTTCGTGGAACACATCGTTTTGGCGTCATCTTCAGCGGCGAACGCTTGGACTATACCAGCACCGTGACAGATCGATTTGCGACAGGGTTTTTCGCGGATGGGCAGGCTTCGCCCTTCTTTCAGTCAAGCGCTGCTTTCTCGATTACTTACCAGACTACGCCCATCCTGCTCCCGGCCTCCCTTGGCCTGTTGGGCGGTGCCGTGACGGCTCTTGTCTTTTCTGCGCGCCGCCGTGCGTCTGCCTGCAAGACTGCTGGTTGACTACGTGAGCGGGCCCGTGGGACAGGGTCACCACGGCGTTTGATAAGGTGGGCGAAGTGGCGGGTTACTCGCTGACAGCGACCAGCATAGCCACGAGCATAACCGCCATTACCGCCAACGCGGAGGATGAGCTTTGCTCGGTATCTGTAATGACAATTTCCGGCTGGACGACTGGATCGGCCAGGCTGCCAGCCGTGGCAGACGTTGCGAAGCACGCGAAAATTGCAAGTGAAGCAGCCAGGTTGCGCATAGCTATCCCCCAAGTAGAGCTTTGTTCTATTCGGCAGTGACTGTGCTCAAAAACCGAACCGCCGGTCAAGTGTGCAATAGCCAAAACATACTAAGTTTCGTATATTTATCCACAGAGCGACACAATATTGGGGATAACTCATGGCCAAAACCACCACGCCTCGAGAAACGACTGCTCCCAAAAAGCCGCGCAGTTCCAAAGCAACGCCCAAGGCAAAAGGGGTATCAACTGCATCCGCGTCCGAGGTGCCGACGGCGCAGGTCGAGGGTGTTCATGTTGTGGCGGCGCGCCCTGCGAGCTTGACGCAACCCAGCCTGCGCAAGAACGACCTCGTAGACGCCGTGATCGCCCGGACGGACGCAAAGAAGTCCGTTGCAAAACCGATTGTGGACGCTGTTCTTGCGGTCCTGGGAGAGACCATCGCAAGCGAGCGTGAATTGAACCTTCCGCCGCTCGGCAAGTTGAAGATTCAACGCGTCAAAGACACAAGCGACGCGCGTGTGACCGTCGCGCGACTGCGGCAGGCGAAGCCGAAGCCGGCGACCTAGTCGCCCGGCGCCAATCTGATCTGCAATTTGACGTCCTGCGGGCGGGCTTCGACCGCACGATCAAATGCCGCGACACTGTCTGCAAAGTCATAAGTGGCCGAGATCAATGGCTTGAGATCCACCTGGCCCGACGCGATGACGTCCAGGGCACGGTCAAAGACGTTGGCATAGCGGAACACCGTTTCTACCTGCAGCTCCTTTGACTGCGCGGTCACAATGTCAAAAGGCACTGGATCGACGGGCATTCCAACCAAAACCACTCGCCCTGCTGGCGCAGCGGCATCCAGCGCCGTTTGGACGGCCGCGGACGCCCCCGTGCATTCAAAGGCGATATGTGCGCCCCAAGCACCCGTTGCTTGTGCGACCTCTGCGGCAACGTCACAGTCTTTGGCATTCAGGGGGACGATATTCTTGTACTGGCCGGCAAGGGCCAGCTTTTCTTCTGCGAGGTCTGAAATAAATACGCGTGAACACCCGCCTGCCAGTGCGGCAAGGGCGCATAGGATGCCGATTGGCCCTGCCCCGGTTACAAGCGCCACATCCCCAGGCACGATCTTTGCCTTTGCAGCCGCTTGCATGCCGATTGCGAAGGGTTCGACCATCGCGCCCTCTGCGAAGCTGACCTGCTCTGGCAGAGCGTAGGTGAAGGCGGCGGGATGAACGACGGACGGTGTGAGGCATCCGTGCACGGGGGGTGTTGCCCAAAACCGGACAGACGGATCGACATTATAGGCGCCAAGCTTTGACGCGCGGCTGGTCATATCGGGGATGCCAGGCTCCATAGAGACCCGATCGCCGACCGCCAGATGGACGACGTCGGCTCCGACCTCTGTCACGATCCCAGACGCTTCGTGCCCTAAGACCATAGGTTCCTTGACGACGAACGGACCAATTTTGCCGTGCGTATAGTAGTGCACGTCGCTGCCGCAAATGCCGACCGTATGCACTGCAATCCGAACATCCCCAGGGCCTAGCGCATCCGGGAGTTCTATATTGCGCAGCGCCAGTTTTCGCTTTTCTTCTAACACCAAGGCCTGGGCCATTGTCGGTCCTCCTCTTTCGTCGTCGTGTCGCGCTGCCAGTTCTCAATGGCCTCAGCGCCGGAGGGACGCGCGCACTGCGCCAAGTTCTAGTTTGCGATGCGATTATGCGCAAAGCCTTACGCACCTGAGACGAGAGCACCTGTGCAACCGGGCTTGTCCCGATCACGTGTCGGAGCGACGGCCCGGCTTGCGCAACAAAACACCTAGCGTGGTGTCCTGCAGGAGAGTATGCGACGCTTGAGGGAGGCTTCGCGATGGAACTTAAACGCCTAGACCATGTGAACGTCCGCACGGACAAGGTCGATGAGATGATCCGATGGTACGAGACATTTCTTGGCCTCAAAAACGGGTGGCGCCCCAACTTTAGCATCCCGGGCGCTTGGATGTATCTGGGTGATCAGCCTGTTGTGCACCTTGTGCACGTCGATGCCGCGTGCCCGTCGATTGAGCCGAAAATCGAGCATTTTGCATTTGCCGCGACGGGTTATGCGGCCTTCACAGCCAAGCTAAACGCTGCCGGACTTGCTTGTGACGTGGTTCACATTCCGGACGCGGGGATCCTGCAGGTGAATGTCGAAGACTGCGATGGCAATCACCTCCACATTGACTTTCCAGCCGACGAAGCCTGACCACCACGGCCCCCAACCTTCAGTGACGCAGCATGGAGTGCGTTCCAACACACGGCTGTCCTGAGCGTGCCAAGGCCGGTGGCGTTGCATGACAGGGTCGCAATGCACGTCGCAGTTCTCTTGAGACGCGCGCACTGGCTTGACAGGCGTCTCATCACATCCGAAAAATATCCAATATTTTTGTTTTTGCGGAACATAAATGATCTTCTCCAGCAAAACATCGGATGATGGAACAATTGTAGCGCTGCTGGCCTCGACGCTTCGGCGCGATATCGCGTTTGGCACGCTGCTTCCGGACCAAAAGCTTAAGATCGATGATCTGCGGCGGCGCTACGGTGGATCCAACCACTCGATGCGGGAAACGCTCCGCATCCTGTCGACGGAGGGCCTGGTCGAAGCGACCGCGCAACGCGGATTTCGTGTCACTTCCGCAACCGAAGAAGATCTGCGCGACATTCAGCTGGTTCGGATTGAAGTGGAGCGCGTGGCGCTTGCCCGGTCGATCGAACAGGGCGATGTGGCCTGGGAGGGGCGCGTAATTGCGGCCCATCACGCGCTTCAAAAGGCGGAGCGGGCCGTGGCAGAGACGCCAGATGACCTAACAGCCCTGGAGTGGGACGAAGCCTGCCGCGCGTTTGCGTTTGCGCTTATCGAGACGTGCCAAAGCCCCAGGTTGATCGATCTGCACCGCAAGTTCTTTGACCAAAGCCGACGTTTCCGGTTGGCGCAGATGCGGGAAGGCAAATTGAACTGGGAGGCGCGCAAGGCCCGTCAGCAGGCCCTGCTCACCGCGGTACTGACCAAAAACCAGGGGGCCGCACGTGACTTGCTCCGAGAGGATATAGAAGCTGAACTAAAATCGTAGGACTGATCGAAAGGGAGGAGATCATGACGACACTCAACCGCCGCAAGGCATTGGCCCTGATGGGCGGCACCGTGGCTGCGAGCGGCTTGGCCGCACCTGCATTGGCCGCCAATCGTAAAATCAAAGTTGGTGCGCTCCGCTTTACGTCGCATTCCGGCAGCTTTGTCGCCTTCGAACGGGGCTATTTCGCACAAGCTGGGCTGGATGTGGAGTTCGAGTTTTTCCAGGCTGCCCAGCCTATGGCGGTCGCGATCGCGTCGGGCGATGTCGATTATGCCGTGACAGCCATCTCTGGTGGGTTGATCAGCCTGGCGCAAAAGGGTGCGATCAAAGTCATCGGCGGCGCGTTAAGCGAAGAGGCTGGCATTGATGGGCAAAAATTCTTGGCTTCGGACGCCGCCTTCCAAGCTGGGGTGACGACGCCCAAGGACCTTGCTGGAAAGAAATTTGCCGTCACCCAAGCTGGGTCTTCTTTCCACTACATGGGATCGAAGATGGCACAGGCTGAGGGGATCGAAATGTCATTTACGCCGCTCCAGAAAGTCGGCGCGATCATCGGTGCGATAAAGTCGGGACAAGTGGATGGTTGGTCCATCGTGCCGCACATCGCCAAGCCCCTTGCCGGCTCTGGCGCCGTCCATATCATCGGCAATGTGGCGGACTACATTCCCGACTACCAAGTCACCACTGTCTTCACCTCTGCCAAAAACGCGGCAGATGCACGCGGACAGACGGCAGACTTCTTGTCTGGCTTTGCCAAAGGCGTTGACGACTACGCGTCGGCAATGATCGACAAAACCGCCGATCAAGACGCGATGGTCGATCTGATCCATAAATATGTCTATACAGATCGCCCCCGTGAGAAGGCTGCACCGTCAATCATCAATGGCACAATGCGCTTGAATTCAGGCGCGGCCCTCAACCTGGCGTCCGTCCAAGATCAGCTTAGCTGGTTCCAAGCTGAAGGGCTGGTGGATGCAGACATCACCATCGATCAAGTGGTCGACACAACCTATGTCGATATCCTTGGCGCGTAAGTCGCGCGTGGCGGGGCCGAAGACATCCTTCGGTCCCGCTGGTGGTTCCTAATGGACATTCGCCTCGACACTATCAGTCATTCGTATGACGATTTCGACGTTTTGAGCGACATCTCGCTGGACATTTCCAGTGGAGAGATCGTGTGCATCGTCGGACCGTCAGGCTGTGGCAAGTCCACGCTGTTGCGGTTTATCGGCGGATTGGAGCGCCCCACCGCCGGGCGCGTCTTGCAACTGGGCGAGGCACCAGATGGGTGCCTGAACCCCCTCACCTATATTTTTCAGGACTTCGCGCTGCTGCCCTGGCGGAGCGTGTCGGGCAATGTTTCGCTTGTGCTGGAAGATCATGGGATAACGGGGGCTCAGGCGCGTGGCATCATTGACAACGTGCTTGCCCGGACGAAGCTCTCTGATTTCGCGCACGCGCTGCCCAAACAGCTTTCCGGCGGTATGAAGCAACGCGTGGCTATTGCCCGTGCGTTGGCGGTGAACCCGGCTGTGATGCTGATGGACGAGCCGCTCTCTGCGCTCGACAGTCAGACGCGTGAACTTTTGATGGATGATCTTGTCGACCTTTGGGCGCGCCAGCCTTTTACCGCCGTCTATGTCACCCACAACCTGGCAGAGGCTGTGCGGCTGGGTCACCGCGTTGTCGTTCTATCCCGCAGGCCCGGGCGCATCCGCGAAATTGTGGAGATCGATAAGTCTTTGGAGAGGCGCGAGTTTGGCGACGCTGACCTTGACGCGCATCAAAAGCACTTGTGGCATTTGATGCGGGACGAGGCGCGCGCGGCAGATGCGGAGTTGCTTCATGTCTGACGGCAGTGTCGGGAAATCGGTCGCGTTTCGCGGCGGCGGGTTTGCGCCCAAGTCACGCCGGTGGGTCGGTGTCGCCGTCTTCGTCGGGCTCATTTTGATCGCGGAATGGGGCACGCAGGCAGGCTGGATTTCGGCCCTTACCCTGCCCAAGCCGTCTGATGTGCTAGAGACGTTCCGCGAACTCTACGACAGCGGCTTATTGTTCAAGCATCTCGGCCTCTCGCTGTCGCGGCTGATTGTTGGCGCGGCTATCGGAGCCAGCATCGGGATCAGCATCGGCGTGTTGATCGGCCTGTTTTCGTATATTCGATCGGGTCTGGTCCCTTTGGTCGCCGCGATCTTTCCAATCCCAAAGATCGCACTGCTGCCACTGTTTGTGATTTGGTTCGGCATCGGAGAGGGATCAAAGTATGCGCTTATCGCATTCGGGACGTTCACACCGACGGTGGTGGCGACCTACGGTGCCGTGGACAATGTAGACAGAACGCTGATCCGCATGGGCCAAAGCTTTGGGCTGTCCTGGTGGTCGATTGTCCGCAAGATCGTGCTGCCTGGTGCGATGCCGGGTATTCTGTCTGGCCTTCGGATCAGCTTGGCCATTGCAATCATTTTGCTGGTCGCTGCTGAGATGTTGGGCGCCGAATTTGGAATTGGTGCCTATATCCTGGAGGCGGGCTCATTGTATGACTTGGAACGGCTCTTTGCTGGGGTTGTAATCCTGTCGCTGCTTGGCGTGATCGTGAGCGGTCTCATCGGGTTGATAGAGCGGCGGCTCCTGGACTGGCGTACCTAGCCCATGCCGTCCAACCGTCTTGAAACGCGCCCAGGTAAAATACACGCGCCACGTAAGGCGTTTTGGGATTAACCTGAGACATGACACACCGAAATTGCCCCGAGATCACGAAACATCGCGGGGCATTTTCGAGACAAGTTTATTTAGATACGCTCTCGGCGCGACGTGTGAGTTTCATCATCAGGTAGACGTTGTTTTCCGCGAACACATGGCGGTTTCGGGTCGTTTCATTCAGACGCTGATCTAGGCGCGATCGCTTGCGTTCGTTCATGATAAACCTAAGCAACTTGTCGAGAACCCAACGTGCGCGCGGGCGCTTGATTTCGAGTTCTGCGTCGACAAGGCGCAACGCGGTACCAATCACGTTGTAGAGTCCCTGTTCAATCTCGACCGACGGCGCCGTGTGAACCGTGATGTCGTCTTCGTAAACCACATCGACTGGCCACGCGGCCAAAGCGGCGCGAAAGCCACTGACGGGGTGTCCACCGCCAACGACAGAACGCATTTCCTCCATCCGAACTGTATCTGAGCGAAAACAGTCCGCCAGAATAATGGTTCCTGCGTCAGTGAGCAGCTCCAGACACCGCGGGATCCCAAAATCGAGAGGAATATACTGAAAACTTTCCGAAAACAGGCACAAGTCAAACGTGTTCGCACTCTCAAACTCTTCGAAAGTGCACTCGTGCACCGTCGCGTTGGGCGCATTTGCACGACATCTTTCCGCCAAAAGTGCCGATGGGACAACGATCTCGACAGCGTGCCCCAATGCAATCAGCTTGCGTGCCGTCTCGCCTGCACCACCGCCGATGTCCAAGATGCGCAACGGCCCGTCCGGCAAGAGGGAAAACAGCTTCTCAGTATAGGCTTCTTGAGCGCGGTACAGGTTGGCGGCGGTTATATCGAGACCGTCCCAATAGCCGTAGTGCAAGTTTTCGGCACCCGTGAGCCAGCGCGAAAACTCCAATCCAACATCCAGTCCGATGGCCCGTGTATCGATCTTATCTATGCTCATGCCGCGCGGCTTATCTGAGAGATCCATCTTTGAAAAGCCTCCCCGGCGGTCAAAAACGCTTAACGTGCAAGCCATGGCCCTCGTGTAAATCGTCCCCGTTGCGCCAGATCCGCTAAGTGTTTCGGTTTTTACGACAACGCGACGCAAACTCTCGAAGCACATAAACAATTTCTGCAGGTTTCCAGCACATCGTAGGCCGACTTAAGGCGCACGTGGCGCCACTGTTTGTACGTACGTGAAGCACCGCATGCCAGGAAGACCAGATGATCTGAGCGCCATTGCGAGCGCATTCTTGGAGCAGTCGCGGGACGCGGTTGTTATCGCCACTTATGATCCCGCGGGAAAAGCTTTCACGTTTGCCTACGCCAACGCAGCCTTTACCCAACTCTTTGGCGCACCAGAGGAAATCGCCCAGCAGATCCAAGACGCGAACTGCTACGGCACCCAGACAAATTCTGCGCAGGATTGGGTGGACGACCTTGTTCGACTGGCAATTGATCCGCCAGAGGACGGGTGGGCGCATGAAGAATGTGCGATATTCGTCACTCAGACGGGGGAAACCTGTCGAGCGTCGTTGACCAAATCCGTGTTCTCGGACGCCTCTTCGCCACAACGCCACGTATGCCTGTCCATCCAGCCTTGGTCCAACCGCTCAAGCGGCAGCCCAGGATCCCTCGACTTTGGCGCGCGATTGGCCGCTGCAATGGACGCCTACCCCGATCCAATCGTCTTATACGATGAGAACTTGTATTTGGTGTTTTGGAACACTGCCTACGCGAACTCGATTACCGACGGGCGGAGCGAGCTGCGCGCAGGGATGCATCTAAAAGACGTCCTTTTGATGATGGCGCATCATGACCGCTACCCAGACGCAAAAGGGCGCGAAGAAACTTGGGTACAATCCATTCTCAGTGATGTGTTGCTGATGAAACCGATTCACGATGTTGAATTGGAGGGAGATGTTCATCATCGCCTGATGAGATCTCGGACTGAATTTGGAGATTATGTCGTCGTTCGGTTGAACTTAACTGAACTCGTACGTCAAAAACGGGCGGCAGAAGCCGTGGAAGCGCGTTTGATTGGTGCTTTGAACGCGTATCCGTCTCCCTTTGTTATCTACGACTCTGACGATTGTCTTGTTGTCTGGAACCACGCGTATCGTGAAACCATGGCAGATCACGATGATGACCTCAAAGCAGGTATGCATCGGACCGAGGTCGGCGCTCTTGCCATCCAATCAGGCAAAATCGTGCCCGCTATCGGGAATGAAGACCAATGGAGCTCGGATGAACACCAAGCGGCCCAAGTAGAGATCCCGGTTCAGGACTTGGAAATGGCAGGCGACATCCATCACCGCCTTCTGAGGTCCCGGGCCGAGAACGGCGATCTGGTCATCGTGCGTCTTGACACAACTGAATTGGTCCGCCAGCGGCGCGCCGTGGAAGAGTATTCGCTGAAGCTCGAAAAAGCGAACCAAGAAATTACCCACCAAGCGTTGCACGACGAGCTCACTGGCCTCGGAAATCGGCGTTACCTCAATGTCCAGCTTGAAGAGATGGCCGTCCGCTACCGGCCCGACACGCAAAGTTTGGCGACACTTCATATCGATCTCGACCGATTCAAACAGATCAATGACACCATGGGACACGCAGCGGGCGACCATGTCCTGTTGGAAACCTCGCAACGCATTTTGTCCTTGGTCGAAAATGGCGACATCGTTGCGCGGATCGGCGGGGATGAGTTCGTGGTGGTCCTGCGCGTTCCCAAAACCAGTACACGCCCGACCGATCTCGCCAAGGGATTGCTGGAGCGACTGTCTCAGCCAACCCAGTTTGAAGGCAAAGAGTGTCGATTTGGAGCGTCCATTGGGTTGGCGCATACACCCATCTCTTCTGTGGAAGCATTGCTGCAGAACTCAGATGTCGCGCTTTACAAAGCAAAACGAGAGGGCCGCGGCCAAGTTGGAATATTTGATCAGTCTGATCTTAGGGAGATGCGCCGGCATAAACGGCTGGCCGACGATGTCTTGAGAGGTCTCGAAAACTCTGAGTTTGTGCCATTTTACCAGCCACAAGTGGATCCCAAAACCGGCAAAATTGTTGGATTGGAAACGCTTGCACGCTGGGCGCATCCGACAGATGGGATCTTGACCCCAGACGTTTTCTTATCTGTCGCAACAGAGTTGAACCTGACATCGAAGATCGATGAGATGATCTTTGAAAAGGCCATAGTGGAGTGTAGCGCAGCCTTTCAGGGGGCGGCTGAGGTACCTTCGTTATCGTTTAACGTCAGCGCACGGCGCGTCTATGGCAGCGAAACAAACGCCATCCGCGACCATGTTCAAACGTATCCCGGACGCGTGGTCTTCGAACTTCTCGAAACGATTTTCATGGAAGAGGAAGACGACGCGTTCTTGCATCAGCTTGATCGGTTCCGCGAATTGGGCATCGCGATTGAAGTAGATGACTTTGGCAGTGGACGTGCGTCGGTCGTCGCGCTGCAACGGATCGCACCGGATCGAATAAAGGTGGATCGCCGTTTGGTTCAGCCGATCTCGCGGAACGACGGTAGCCTGCGAATGCTGCGCTCGATCATCGAAATCGGCAACGCACTGAACATGGGCGTCACGGCTGAAGGCGTCGAGTCGTCCGAACAGTTCGAGTTGCTGACGGCACTCGGCTGTGACCGGCTGCAGGGGTACTATATCGCGCGCCCAATGTCCTTTCATGACATGCTTGCGCTGTTGGGTGGGTCGGAAAGCTCGGCAGCGCAATATCGGCGCGCGCGTTAACCATCTGATATTCGGCGCCTCGGGTTGCGCTTGTGTCACCACAACCCAGCGTGCCAACTTGACACATCCGCGCGCTCCAACGACTGACCCATGTCACGACCTCAACTGTTTTGTGCTGCACGACCTGCTTCCGCCCACCGCAGTTTGAAACGCCTGTCGCCGCGAAGCGATCTGATGCGCCACAGCATCCCCATCAAACGCAACGCACATCAGCCGCTCAGTGTTCAAGTCCGATTGAGTGTTTGCCGGCGTTTACAAAGCAGTAGCTTCAAACCAATAAGGAAAATGTGGTAGACGACAAAGATAGCTCAGCCATGTTGGGACCTTAATGCGCATTTTGTTGGCAGATGATCACGAACTCGTCCGCGAGACGATCGCAGCATTCATTGAGCGGGAAGACGGCTTCAAGGTCATCCAATGCAGCGACTTTACTGGCGTTGAAACCGCGCTGCGGACGCATGATCCATTTGATCTTGTGATCTTGGATTACAACATGCCAGGCATGCAGGGGCTCGACGGGCTGGCGCAGATCATGGAGGCAGTGCGGCCGAGACCTGTCGCCTTGATATCCGGCACAGCAGATAAGGCCATTGCGGAGGCCGCCCTTGAACAAGGGGCGGCAGGGTTCTTGCCGAAGACTGTGCCCGCCAAATCGCTTGTCAATGCGATCCGCTTCATGGCGATGGGAGAGCAGTACGCGCCGGTTGATTTCATGACGCAAGAGACGCCGGAGGATGCGCATCCCATGCGCGACGTTCTCTCCAGCCGGGAGTTGGAAGTGCTGGAATGCCTCACGCATGGCATGTCGAACAAGGAAATTGCCCGCAAGGTCGATCTGCAAGAGGTCACGATCAAGCTGCACGTCAAAAACCTGTGCCGCAAGCTTGATGCGAAAAACCGCACGCATGCGGCGATGATCGCGAAAGAGGCGGGCCTCTTCTGACCCGCCTCCCGTTATGGGTTAAAGTTGAAGCCCGCTGACGACCAGATCGAAGTGGTCTGTGCCCAAATCGAGGTGGTCGATCAGTACCAGGCTGTAGTTGGCCAGGCTGATCTGTACGTCGCCATTGCCGAGCGTTGACATATGTGATGCGATCCAGTCGGCCTCGCTGAGCCCCCCAGACAGCAGATCCATGGTTCGGAAGTCCAACCTATCCTGTTCGTAAGCGTTCCAGGTGTAGTCCAGTATCGTATCGGTCCCGCCATTTTGATCGTCGAACCGAAAGACAAACCAATCCGCGTCATCGCCGCCGCTGAGAATGTCATTTCCGCCACCGCTGAGGATCTTGTCGCGCCCCGCACCGGCCTCGACCACGTCGTCGCCAGATCCAGCATTTATGTAGTCGCTGCCTTGCTCGCCTAGGATCACGTCATTCCCGGACCCGCCATACAGCTTGTCTTTGTCGTCGCCGCCCTCAAGCCGGTCATTGCCTGACCCGCCTTTCAGGATATCTCGGGCCCCCTCACCTTTCAGCGTGTCATCGCCGGACCCACCGATCATCGTATCGATGCCCGAGCCACCGGTCATGTGGTCGTCGCCCGCCCCGCCGTCAAAGCTGTTGTCGCCTTGCGATGATGTTAGCGTATCGTTGCCAGAGTTGCCTTTGAGGACGTCGTCGCCCTGGCCACCGTCAAGGTGGTCATTGCCCACGCCCCCATCGAGTTGGTCATTGCCGGACCCACCGTCGAGCGTGTCTGCGCCAGAGCCGCCCAAAAGCAGGTCACGCCCGGCCTCGCCCAAAAGACTGTCAGCCCCGGTGCCGCCCACCAGTTCATCGTTGCCGTCGCCGCCAGCGATGACGTCGGCCTCGGATCCGCCAGACAGCGTGTCGTCGCCCGATCCACCGTACAGCCGGTCCAGCCCCGAGCCGCCGATCAGGTTGTCGCCGCCTGCGCCGCCATCCAGAACGTCGTGCCCAGAACCGCCATGCAGGTAGTCTTGGCCCGCGCCGCCAGAGAGGTCATCGTTGTCTTCGGGCAGCAGGTTCCCATAGGCGTCATACCGGTTTCCTTGCGCGTCATAGGTGATGTAACTCCCTGTGGCCGCGCCAGAGGGGGCGCGCCCGCCGTAAATCACGTCGTCATCGTCGCCGCCGGCAAGCGTATCGTTCCCGCCTTCGCCAGAGAGCGTGTCCTCGCCGATCCCGCCTTGCGCCATATCGGCCCCAGCCCCGGCAAGCACAGCGTCATTGTAGGAATTGGCGCCTGCGTTGGTCACTTCGAGACTGACGTCCCGCAGCAAAACGCTGGAGGATGTGTCGATGTCCGTGAAAGGGTCCATGGCGCGAGGGTCCGCGGTGCCATCGTTCGACGAGGAGCGAGGGCTACTGGCCACCAGTTCCAATGTTGCCGTGCCGGTCGTCGTGTCGCGGATGACTTTGTAGATGCCGCCCGAACTTCCGGTGCTGTTGTCCATATCATGGTCGCCACTGTTGCCCGCGATATAGAGGTTGCCGTCGGCATCATGGATGGCCGCACCAAAGGTTATGGCGGGAACGCCGGCCTTAAGCTCCCCATTGATCCGCGTGCCGGTGATTTGCGTGGTCTCAAAAACCGGCTCTCCACCCGCTGCAACGGCGGAAATGTCGATCTGATAGAGCAGGCTTGGCGCGCCTTCGCTGGATGGGCGCGTGGCCCCGAAGAAGGAGTTGCTCATCGCGTCATAGGCCACATCCCACAGCTGGTCCGTGACCATGTTTTTGGGAAACTTGAAGGTCTGGGAGGCGACCGCACCGGTGCCATCCACCTCGCTGACATCGATCATGGTGAGCCGATCCATGCTGGACTGGAACGCCCATAGATTGCCGTTCTGATCGAAGTCACCGGTCCAAGACCGGTAGGGCGTCTCGCCAATCCGATAACTGTCGCCGACGGCGTCCAGCATGATCAGATCGCTTTTGGACACGGCCTGGCCGAGGCTATCGGTCCCGTTCGACACTGCGATCCCATAGATCAAGTCATCTTCGATGTTGTAGCCGATGGCGTTCACGGTGACCGTCGCATCAGACCCGGCCTTCGTGTAGGTGCCCGCCTGCGGATCGAACACATGCAGCGTGCCGTTGATCACCTGGTAAATGTTGGCCTGCCCCTCGGCAAAGGCCTTCACAGTGACGTCAGTGCCGCCAATCGCCATCGTCTTTTCGTAGTTAAAAATCGGCGTCGACGTATCGATGACCGGACCCGTTGGCGCCGCATCTGCGACCGCGCGGAACGTCAGCTCCGCAATTGCACCCGTGCCCGCAAACGTCAGGGTCTGCGTGCCGAAACTGCCACTAGACGCTGTGTAGGTGGCCAAGACTTGGCCGTTCCAGACAACTTCGACGGTGGAAGAGGTCACACCAGATGCATAGTTCGCCGCGAGGTCAAAGGAGATCGAGTAGACCTCGCCCAGCTCTGTCGACACCGATTGTGTCATCGTCGAAATGCCAGACGTGGTGTGTGTCACACTCCATTCACCCGTTGCGGCGTAGTGCGAAAACCCTGTGTTGCCGGATGTCCCGGCAAGAAGGTTCGCATCCACAAAGTCGCCATAGATGACGTCACTTGCGCCATTGGCCACCACCTGATCATCACCGGCCAAGCCGACAATCAGGTCGGCCGATAGGCCGCCCGTCAGCACGTCGGCAACGCCTGTTCCTTGCAAGAGGGTTTCTGTTGTACTTGTCATTTTGTATTCTCTCTGAAGGGGTTAAGGGAGATCGGCCCTACCAGCCGATCCCTTGGTACTGGGGCGTCTCTGGCGCGTCTTGGAAGAGGCGCACGACGTCAATCACCGGCGTGTCGCCCGCGTTGGCCACTGCGTCACGGTAGTCGTCGCGCGCATGGGTCACGATCACAGCATCAGTGCGGTGCACGACCTCCTCCACGCTATCGCAGAGCATGTTCGGCAGATCCTCCGCCAAAGCCTGCATCCATGGCGTGCCGTGCTGCACATAGGCAAGCTGCGGGCCAAGCTGCGTATCGCGCGTGATCGCGGGGTCATGAATATGCACGTCAACGCCGTCGGCGTTGAGCGCGGCAATGACCTCGAGAATGGGGCTTTCGCGCAGATCATCTGTGCCAGGTTTGAACGCCAGGCCCAGAATGCCCACGGACTTTGCGCCGGTTTCGCGCACCATCTCCAGCGCGGCGTCGATGTGCTGCGCGTTAGAGGTGCCCAGATTTTGGATCAGCGGAAGCGAGACACCGTGCGCTTCGGCAAGATGTGCAACCGCGCGTACCTCTTTCGGCAGGCAACTGCCGCCATAGGCGAACCCGGGTTTCAGATAATAGGGCGACAGGTTCAGTTTCGTGTCTTGCACGAAAATATCCATCACTTGGTGGCTGTCCACGCCCATCGGTTTGCACAAGCGCCCGATTTCATTGGCAAAACAGACCTTGGTCGCGTGCCAAACATTGTCGACATATTTCACCATCTCGGCTGTTTCGATGCTGGTGGTGATGATGTTTTCGTCGACGTCGCGATAGATTTTGGAAACGATGTTCGCGCTGCGCGTATCGCTCGCGCCGATGACTGTTTTGGGGGGCGCAAAAAAGTCCGCGACTGCAACGCCTTCGCGCAGAAACTCTGGGTTAAAGCAGATTCCAAAACCGACACCGGCGGTTTTGCCTGACATCTGTTCGATAATCGGCGCCATCACTTTCATGGTCGCCCCGGGCGGGATAGAGCACCGCATGACGACGACGTGAAAGTCTGATTTAAGCGCCAACGCCTCGCCAATCGCGCGGGCTGCGGCTTCGATATAGCGGTAATCGCAGCCACCATCTTCGGCTGTGGGCGTGCCCACGGACACAAAGGTTACGTCTGTGTCTAGGACGGCTTGAACCAAGTCTGTTGTGGCGGTGACCAAGTCTTTTTCGACGCCATCGGCCAGCATCTCGCCCAATTGCGCTTCGTGGATTGGAGCTGTTCCTTGAGCGATATGCGTGACTTTGGATGGGTCGATGTCGACCCCAACAACGCGATGGCCCAGAGACGACAGGCAGGCTGTGGAAACCGCGCCCACGTATCCCAATCCAACGACGCTGATCGCAGGTTTGTCTTGAACGACATAAAGCTGCGGCATCAAGTTGGACATCGCACTCATTTCAAAATTATCTAACATTTCACGCCTCTCACTTGCTGTGACTGCGTGAATAAACCAATGAAATCAGTGAGTAATATGTGCGCCAGCATAGGCGGCGCCTAGATCGTATGGCGCAGCTATCCTTTCGCATACTTGGGCCTATCCCACAAAAAAATCGGCGCTGGCCGGCGCCGATTGAGGTGATGTGAGAGTTTTATCGTTATTGTTATTGCGCTGTCTTGTCCCAGATGTTGCGGTCTCTCAGGGCGCGGGGTCTGGGCGGTTTGGTTGCGTCCTCACCATCCAACCGGAACCTCCAAAAGGCCGATATAGATCGCAAGCCCGACGACAAAGGCCGTCACTGTGCTGATGAGTTGTGTTTTGGCGACGACGTTCTGAACGCGGTCCACAAATGATGCGCCACCCCCCGCCGACTGGTTTCCCCGATTGGACCATTTTTGCTTGCTGAGGTGAAAGATCATAAAGACTTTCACCCCGGCATTGATCAATTGATTGAAGTACAAAATGAATGGCCAGCTAAGGTCGACGCTCCGCGAATACCGGAACAGAAACAAACACAGCACGGTTCGGCTGAGCACGATCCAGATCAGGCAATGCAGAATGTAGGCCGGGTCAATGAACAGCGTCAGAACCGCCAGTGTCGGGCTAACAAGCATCGTCCACATCGCGATGCGTTGATCAACCAAGCACCACCAGATGAAGGGCTTTACCGTGCGGGGGCCCAGCGAGATCGCGCGCGCACCGTTCCGCAGCATATTGCCGGACCAGCGCCGAAAGTTCTGCACCATGCGGGCGGTGCCAGAACCCTCGATCTGTTCGATGGTATAAACGCAGGCGTCGGGCACATAGGTCATCTTCGCGTGCTTGGACAGCAGGTGATACCAGGTGCTTTTGTCGTCACCCGACAGGAACCGAAATCGCCCCCACAGCCAGTGGTCCAGATGATCGGCTTCGATGGTGCGGATAAAGCGCAGATCAAGCATATGCTGCGCGCGAAAGACGCTCATCCGTCCCGTCAGCGTGAGCACCTTGTTCGACAGCGCGTGGCTTTGCATCGCAAGCCTGCGTTGTGCGAACCGCATACTCAGCCAACTCTGGATCCAGTCGGGCCCATAGCAGATTACCTCTTCATCCGTTGTCAGGGCTTGCAGCTCTGGGTCCGCCCCGAACATAGAGCACGTCTTTTCCAGCACATCGTTGCCATAGACCGCATCCCCATCCATGAAGATGATCAGATCGTCCGGACGGATGCCTGCGCGGTTCATCGCCCGCAAAATCATCCCGATGGCCATCCGCTTGCCAGGTTGGTTTTGACGCAGAAACACAAGATCCGCGTCGATATCCGCGCCGTGCGTACGCACAAAGGCGGTAATGATCTCTTCGTCGTAAGACGACCCGGTACCGACCCACAGCGTCGTCGGAATACCTTCGCGGCGGATCTGGCCCAGGATTGATCCAATGACCCGGCGTGTAATCGCAGGTTCTTCGTAATACGTTGTCATCTGGATGTGGAGCCGCCCCGGTCGCCAGCCCGATTGCCAAACAGCGTCTGCGCGCCGCCGCAGCCCCGGCCAAACACAGCGCTTGAAGATCTCGGCGCGTACCGCATGCGTGAACCACCAGCCGAACCGCCACATGCCCAGTGTGCCCAGTACAAATGTGAATTGAATAAGGTCTGGCTCGAAAAACTTGTTTGGCAAAAACACCATCGCAGCCGTCAGTACGCCGATAAGACCAGACATCTGCGTGATCTGCGCGAAATTCCACTTGGCTAGGCCACGTGGCGCCGGACCCGCGAGTGAGCCCAGCCAACGGTCAAGGTGCTTTTCAAAGGCGGCGGTGGTTTTAGGCGCGTCCATCGAACCACCCGTCCCAGAAACGCAGACGGTCAGAGCGGTCCAGCTTGATCTTAGCTGGGCCGTTGCGGTGGAACCATTTGCGCGAATTGCTGACGCCCACATCGTCAGCCTTGATTGTCAGAATGATGCCGAAGTCATCTGGCTTGCTCACATCAGTGCCCGCTTGAATGTCGACCACGCGGCCTGCAACGCGCTTGGCCTCGCCCCGGAAACTGTATGCAATATCCGCGGGCATCCCCACGTGCACGGAGGCCGCAAATTTTTCGTCAAGCCAGGCGACCGCCTCCCGCGCTGTGTTGGCTTCGACCTCTATGATCAACTCACCGCGTTGGACAGCAGAGTTTCGGACAACGTGGATGTGTTGAACCGTCCCGGGCGAACGGGCGCGAATGATGAGTTCATCTGCAGCAGCTTTCCGGTGCCGCAATTCGCGCTTCCAACGGCGTAGATCCAGTTCCCGGTCCGTCACCGTTTCCTTCAGGTTGGCCAGAAGGGCGAAAAAGTTGCTGTTTGGCGTGTCCTCACCCCGCGCGAACGCCTGCACGTCCAGCCATGCAGATTGGATATGCGCCGGGTATGCGCGCGGTGTTGGATTGAGAATACGCCACGGGTCCCGCAACCGGGCAAAACGCGCTTGCAGGCGTGCGCCGTACTGCTGGGACGTCAAAAGTTCTGTGGTGTATGCTTCCTGCGCATCGCGCAATCGCCGTTCGGCCAGAAGGACCTCTGCTCGTACCTCTTCAACATCACTTTCGCGGTCAGGATCTTCAATGCGCACGAGAATTTCACCTGTCCGGACTTGATCGCCCTCGCGGACATAAAATCGCGACACGTGACCACTTTCTGGCGCGACGTATTCGGTGATTGGGGCCACAAATCGCGCGTGCTGCAAGTTCACATAGGACAAACGCGACCAGATTTGTGTGCCCAGAAACCCGCCAAGCGTCGCGATCAGCAGAAGATAATATGTCACGTTCCAAAGAACCCGCAGCGCGCGCGGACGCTCTTTGGCAAGTCCTGCCGTTTTTTCCGCGTCAGTTTCGGACATCGGAACAAGGTCTACGGGGGTGTCCAGACTAGAAATCATATCGCCTGTACTCACCATGCGCCCTGTCATGACCCCCTGGTAGAACGCCGACAGCGTCTCGCGCTGTCGAACTGTCAGATCCTTAAAGGCGTAGTGCCCGTCTTCAGCCGCGGTCAGGTTGATCGGGAACGTCACATCGACACCTTGAAACGGGATCGACAGTGCGAGGTCCTGAATGTCGGGTAGACCCTCGTCCACCCAAAGGCCGGACAAGGACCATTTCTTCACAGTCACCGTCTCACCGTTGCGCAGCACCAGGCGCAGCGGAGCCGATACCGCAAAGGACAGTTCAGAGTGTGGACATTCATGTCGAATGTTCATTCAGGTCTCCGCCGAGGCCGCGGGATGCGCAGTTTGGATGCGCGGACAGTACGGCCGGTGGGGCGTCATATGACGCGCTCTATCAGGTAGAGTTTGGGGAATAAGAGAGGTTGTCTATCCTTTAGGATAGGTGTCGTCCGTCAGCGCGGCACGCAAGGCAGGCTTGGTATCGGCCCAAACCTGACGCACCGTGGCAACCTGTGCCGTCAGCGCGTCGGCCGTGTCGGTGTCGGTCTTGGCCGCCGTCTCAAGCTTGCTCAATGCTGATTGCAACCGGGTTGCGCCCATAAGTCCGGACGCGCCCGCGCAACTGTGCACAACTTTGGCAATTTCTGCTTCGGGGCCGGGGTGCGGCGCGGCTTCGACACTGGCGAACATGGCTTCGATTTCTGCGTGATGTTTTGCCAACATGGCTTCAAGCCGGTCTTTGTCGAACACATCGCGCAATCCCTGGACAATTTCAATGTCCACCAGCGGCGTTTCTTCACTGCTCGGCTGCGCGCGGGTTTCGGTGGGATTGGGGACAAATTCCGCCAACGCCTGAACCAGCGCCGCGCGCGAGATCGGCTTGCGAAGCCCGGGTTGCAAACCCGCCGCAACAATCGGCTCTTGCTCTTCGTCCAGCGCATGCGCGGTCAAGGCCAAGATCGGGCTTTTGGCATTTGGCCCCGCGCCGTTTCGGATATTTTGCGCCGCGTCCAGACCGTTTAGAACCGGCATGCTAATGTCCATGAGAATGACCGAGAACGCTTCTGCGTTTGCTGCTGTCACAGCTTCAGCACCGTTGTGAGCTTCCTGCACTTCAGCGCCAGATGATTCTAACATGCGTCGCACGATCAACCGGTTGATTTCGTTGTCTTCCGCCAACAGAACGCGCAGCCCATCCAGGCGCGCCAATGCCTGGTCCGTCCGACCTTCTTGCGTTTGTCTCCCGACATCCGCCAAAATCTTGACTGGAATTTGAACGGTGAATGTGGTGCCCGCGCCAACGCGACTTTCGACGTCAATCGTGCCGTCCATGAGATCAAGCAATTGCTTGCAGATGGCCAGGCCAAGGCCAGCACCCGAGGCCCTCCGGTCGTAAGACTTCTCGTGCGTGTAAAACCGCTGGAAAATGCGGGCATGCTCTGCGACGGGAATTCCGACACCTGTATCACTGACCGATACATTCAACTGTCCTGCGCTGTCTGCGATTTGTGTCACTGACGCTTTGAGTGTGATGGATCCATTTTCCGTGAATTTGAGCGCGTTGCCCAACAGGTTGTAGATAATCTGCCGAACCCGCTGCTTGTCGGCCTCAATAAATCCGGTTTCGATATGGCCCAGGTCAAGCTTCAGTTTATTGTTCCTTTTCGCGGCCTCGGGTGCGTTGGCAGAGACGATATCTTTAAAGAACTTTTCAACATCAATCGGGTCAAACACCAGATCCATCACCCCAGAATCCAGCCGGGTGACGTCTAAAACGCTGTCCACATGACCCAGAAGTATTTCACCCGACTGCTGCGCGATGTTCAGATACCGCTTTTGTTCTTTGTTGACCTTCGTCGCTTTTAAAAGATCAATCGCGCCAAAAACACCGTTCAGCGGTGTGCGCATTTCATGGCTCATCACCGCCAAGAAGTTTGACTTTGCCTCTTCCGCTTTTACCGCCTCGTCGCGCGCTTCCAAAAGCGCTTTCTGACCCTCGACGCGTTGGGTGATGTCGCGAACGTAGGAAATGAAGATGTCGCCGCGGTCATCTTTTGCGCGGCCGATGGAAATTTCGATTGGGAACTCTTCGCCGCTTTTGCGAAGCGCGGTAATTTCAATGCGACCCTGCCCCACCAGAACGGGCCTGTTTGTTTCGCGGTACCGTTTCATGCCGGCCCGATGTCCGGCGCGATGTTGTTCCGGGATGATCAATTCGGACATTTCCTGTCCAATGACGTCTTCGGCGGAGAACTGGAAAACCTCTTCCGCGGCCGAATTGAACTCCAAAATGCGCCCATCTGTATCGGCAACGACGATTGCATCTAGTGACACATCAAAGGTCGATTTCAAACGCGCATTCGCTCTAAATGCGCGCGTTGCGATTTCACCAGCCTCTTCTGCCTGTCGCAGCATGTAGAAGAAAATGCCCAAAAACACGAACACAACAGAGCCGGTGATAAGCTCCACGACAGTTAGCAGCGAAGACAGAGAGCCGCGCTCTTGGTCGGACGCAGCGGCGGCCAGTTCAATCCCCCGCAACGACAAGGACCGGGCATCTTCGGTGAACCCGTCCGTAAGGTTGCGGACGTCAGACATCTTGGCCAAAAGCTCAGCATTGGGCAGATCGACGACCCGTGTGGCCGCGTCCAACTGCGTCATTAGGCGTCGCAAGTCTGCTGTAAACTTGGCGTCGTCTCGCATTTGCGCAAACAGCGGACTTTGAGTGATGCCATTAACGCGACTGTAGACATTGTCAAAGCGGCGGCGCAGCGTATCTAGGTCAGATGCATCGGTCGAACCAAGGCGTTGGGCCGTGTGCTGCAACTTCAAGACATCGACCTCAACTTGCGACAGCGACCACGTCAGATTGTCAGAGGGCGTATCGCGCAAATCCGCCAAGCGCGCAGTGATCACAAAGAAAACGGTGATCAATGCAACCAGGCTGATGCCAATAAACACGCCCGGAAGCACCAGCTTCCGGAACGAGTCTCGCACTGTTCGATTTTGTTCGGACATGTCCCCCTACCGCGTCAAGTTCAACCGGTCCAACTGCCAAATGGACCGAGAATAGGTGACCTCATTTCTGTACTTTTCATCGGAATCGTAAGGATAGACGATCCACAGGGGGCCCTTATCGCGCGGTGACATCGGCTCGCCATTCATCAGAAAAGCGACAATCGGCACGTCATCTTCGATCGACGCGACCGGAATTGTGACTTGGTAATCATTGAGCGCAATTGCGGCAACAGAGCTGGCCGCATCACTACCAACCAGCGCCAAGATGTCCTTCAACGGCACGCCCGTAAAGCGTTGTGTCCCCTCTTGCCACACGGTTGTCGTTTCAAGTTCGATCACGCGCATCGCTGCAAGCATCGTACGATCCAACTGCGCCGAACCGTCTCCATTGTGGTTTTCTATCGCGCCGGAAATCGTCAAAACGACGTCTTCCGTGGGTGCGGGCAATTCGCCTGCAACGCAGGCGAACGGTAACAACGCGAACACGACGCCGAAGAGTGAATTTCTGAACAAGACGCTTCTCCTTAGATCGACCTATACGGACGGTGTCGTAACCTAGTCTGGTTAAATTCACGAATGAGCGGGCGTATAGCCGACTATACTTTAGTATAGTCGGCACTATCCCATTGAAGACGAATTACTTGAGCAGCAGGGCCGTGCCCTGCCCTCTCTCGCCCGGATCAGAGACTTTGATTTTGAGACGCTCAATGTTTGGCTCTGGCAAACCGGTCAGCGCCAGAACCCACGTATCATCGCGGTGTTTTGCTGGAACGCGAGCCGACTTGGTCAACTTGTAACGCTGCTTGTCACCAGCTTTGGATATCAATTCGATGGACACCTGTCCGACCTGCACGCCGGGAAGCGTCAGGGAAAGGGTTGCAAACTCTGACGCGTCAAAACCGATGCGCAGGTTTTCCCATTTTGCGCCGATGTCAAAAGTCGCCAACTCTGAACTCGTGCTCGAGGCCTGTTCCTGTAAGTGGCCCAGGACCTGTCTTAGTGCGGCCGCGTTGGTGAGTGGCGCAGTGTACGGGGTTTCCCAAACCACATAATCGAAAACAGAAAGATCAAGCGCGGAATCGCTGAGAAAGGCAACCATCGCTCCGGTCAGCCCGCCTCCGGTCAACGACACGTTCACCACGTCCTTGTCCAGCACATACGACAAAGCATCAGCCACTTGGTACGCGTCCCGTTTGTAACGGTCAGAAAAACTTGTCCCCACAAGCGCAACTTGCCCTTTGTCACTGGCGCCCAGCAGTGCGCCGGTTTTTGTATAGATAGGAGCGGCCACGGTCTCCGGTGCTGGCCGTGTGCCACACGTTTTTTCGACCACAGCACTCAAAGATCCCTTCTCTGTGAGGGACCCTGTGAATGGAGGCGCCGATGGCATGGACACTGCAAGCGTCTCAGCAAGCTGTCGCGCAGACAGGTATGCACCAAACGGCGTCCAATGCGTGTCGCGTTGAAAGTAAAAGTCGCCTGCCCGCTCCATTTCCGCGAACTGACTAAGGTCTGGCGCGGGGATGCCGGCAGTATTCAAAGCAGCAATGTATGCGCCAAATGCGGCAGCCGCATCTTGCGGCGCATAGGTGGCCGGCGCACCGGACGCCGCCAAAACCTCTGCCGGTGCAAAGAGTGGCCGCGGCGGGGCGCTCAAGACGACAAGCTGCGTGCCGGCGCGTTCAAAGGCCTTAGCAATTTCGCGCAACAAAAACGTCGCCTCGGCCCCCAGTGCGAAGTCCTGGTCGAGTTGGTCGGCTCCGACAATCCAGGAAGATTGCGTGTCGAAGTAAAAAGGACCACGCTTTTGATACGATTTGGGGAGCGTATCGACAGCCATCAAATCTGCACAATAGGGAGCAGCCCATGCGGTTTGACAGGTTGCGAGGGCTAAGACCGCGATAGAGTGAAAGACGCGCTTCATGGAGCAAGATCCTTTGTGACATAGCGTACGGGGATTTCCCAAACGACGAGTTTGGGCGGCGAATTTTGCAGGACGTCGGACGCCAGAAAGTCGTCCATAGGTTCAAAGGGCCCACGCCCTTCCTGCGCGAAGTTGAGGACATCCGCCGACAACGATTGCTGCAAAAAGCCAAGGAAGTTGAACTCTGGTCGAGCACTAAAGCTTGTTCCGACCAAAGCGACTTCTGGCTCGGCGTCACCGAAGAGACCTGCTGCTGTTTCGACTTGCGTGTGTACGACTTGGATCGAAGCCTGTTCGGGGCCGACGAATGGACGCCAATTGCCCGTCGGCACAAACGACAGAAGATCGCCGTCAAACGGGACCGACGGCCCGACTGACGTGTTGACATTGGCCTTTGCAAGGTCCAGGCCCAGTTGATGGGTCACCGCTGCCGTTGTTTCCGCAGCTATGCGCGCACCCGAGGGTGACCAATGCGTGTCGTCTTTCATGAAGACTGGACCTTGCGCCATTGCGACCCGCAACGCTTCGGCGGTGTCCCAGAACAACACATCGCGCGCCGCGAGCGCCGCGCCAAACATGTCCCGCTTCGCCTTCGACTGAGCGGCGAGGTTCGCGTCCAACTTGGCGCCATAAATTTCAGCCTTATCCGGCACGAGGACTGGCAAAAGCTGAATGCCGCGTGCGCGCAACGCATCTCGCACATGCAAAACACGGTCTGCGGCCGCCTCGATATGGGTCGCAGCCTTCGGATCGTGCGTCAGCTCTTCGGTCGAAAACAACCAACCATTGCGACCGACATAGACGCCAGCGCTTCCTTCAGAAAAGGCCGCGTATCGTACCGCGCCAACTGTCGTCACAGACAGCGCGCTGAGCCAATGATCCTTTGCATAGCGCGCCTCTATGTCGGATTGTGTGTCGCCGGTAAAAACGCCACGCCAAGAGATGTTCTCTGTGACCTTGCCAAGTGCGGCGACCCCTAAACATTCAACGCCGAAGATCAGTGCAATTGCGGCCACTTTATCTGCGTAAGGTATTGGAATGACCTGTGACATAACCGGCTCCTTAAAACTGGAAATAGAGGAAGGGAGAATGGGATTGCGCCAGCAACACCATGGTGGAGGTTGCCAGCAGCGCGGAGGCTCCAGCGTTTCTCAGCGTAGAATTCAGCGCTTTCGTGCTTTGTGGAAGTCGCGGGACAATGCAGGCCAGACCAATGCCGATCAAAAGCGCAAGACACTCAGAGCGCGCAATTTGCCATTCCACATGCGCACGGACCCCAAAGCCCTGGAGGCCTAGCATACCTTGGTAGAGGCCCCACGCTTGGGCGATGGTCTCTGACCGAAAGAGAACCCAACCGACCATGACAACAATGAGCGTCAGAGGCCATGCGATGGCTCTTGGCCAAACACCCGCTCCGGCCTTGGCCCCCATCCACCGTTCAAGGCACAGCCATGCTCCATGCCACGCACCCCACAAAATGAACGTCCAGTTGGCGCCGTGCCAGAGGCCGCCCAAAACCATAGTCAGGAAGAGATTGACATAGGTCCGCGCACGGCCCCGCCGGTTGCCTCCCAAGGGGACATAGAGATAATCGCGCAACCAGTTGGACAGGCTCATATGCCAGCGGCGCCAGAACTCTGTGATGGAGTGGCTGATGTAAGGCGCGTTGAAGTTTTCGCAGAATTGGAAGCCGATCATGAGGCCCAAGCCGATGGCCATGGCGGAATATCCAGAGAAGTCGAAGAGTAGCTGAACCGAATAGGCCGCCGCCGCCAGCCAAGCCTCGGCGAGTGTTGGTTCGCTGAGCGCAAAGAGCCGGTCCGTGAGCGGCGCAATCTGATCTGCAATCAGCACTTTCAGCGCCAAGCCCTGGCTGAACCGCCAGATGCCTTGCAGAAACTTTTGCCAGCTATGCGTCCGGGCTACGAATTGTGCCGCGAGATCTTTGTACCGAAGCACCGGGCCCGCGATCAGTTGCGGAAAGAGTGCGCCAAACGCCAGAAAGTCGATCACGTTGCGCGCAGGTGGTGCGTCTTTGCGCGCGACATCGATGATGTAGCTGATGGATTGGAATGTGTGAAAGCTGATCCCAATGGGCAGGATGATAGCCGGGATCGTAATGTCGCCACCGCCCAACGCGCGCGACAGATCCGACAGTCCTGTCATGACAAACATGGTGTATTTGAAGTAGCCGAGCACCGCCAAATCGAAGGCAACCCCGAGCTTTACCGCCCAGGCACGGGTCGTTTCTTGGCGCGCATGAAATGCCACACGCGCCGCCCAAAAGCTGACCAATGACATCCCAAAGATCAGCGCCAAGTAATCAAGCCGCCACCAGCCATAGAACGCATAGCTGCCGACAAGAATGACGCCAGACCGCAACCGCGGAGGCACCACGTAGTAGAGGCCCAGAAAAGCTGGCAGAAATCCAAAGAGGAAGATCGCGCTGGAAAAGACCATTGGCTGTGCTCCGTAGGAACTGGATCTATTGAACGACCGGGCCGAACCGGTGCTCGACCACCTCAGCGCCCTCGGCGCGGGCAACGAAGCTGAGGTTCTGACCACGCCGCAGCGCCACATCGAACGCGGCAAGCGCCTCTGTTTGACCATCGGCAAAAAGTGCCAGACGGGCTGAAACCGGATTGACTGCACGGCTTTGCGCAGTTCCAGGAGCAACATGTTCGATGACCGTCATCGATCCATCGGCGAGCTTCAAGGACACAGGTGCGGCACCAGCATTGACGACAAACAAGTGCACCTTGGTCCGTGTGTCGCGCCCAGGCTCCGCGATTTCGACTGTTTGGTTGGGCCCCTTCACAAGCGACACGTGTTGACCAGGCTCAACACCCATCAAGCGTTCCGCAGAGATTGCGATGTAAGCGCCCCGCTCTTGCGGAAGGTCGAAGGTATGCCCGGCAAAGTCCGCTTGTGCGGTGTTCTCAAAGCCAATGAAGCGCACAAAGGCTGCGTCATCCGGCGCGGGCGCGGCATATAAACCTGTGTCTTCTGCCCAGCTTGCAGAGCCAAGAACAAGCGCCACAAGACCGACTGAGATATATTTGGTGAAAGTCATGGAAGCCTCCTCAGACGAAGATCAGAAAAAGATGGAATAGCGCGCGAAGATGCGGCTGGCAGAACTGCGGTCCTCATAGGCAGGCCCCGGCAGGAACTTTGCTGCGCCGAATTCAACCTTCGACGTCTTAGAGGGACGCCAAGCGCCAACGACGCTGATTTCGCCCCCCAGAAATCCAGACGCACCCGTCGTGCGCCCTTTGATCCGTGCATCCGGCCAGACAGTTGAGGGGCTGGGCTGCGCATAAAGGTGCGCCGTCACATCCAT
>CAWUIP010000016.1:0-40665 GCA_963922415.1 uncultured Aliishimia sp.
TTTGAACCAGGCGCTTGGGTCCGAAAGTTCTGATGATCTAGTGGGAACATGCCGCCTTAGCGTGCCGACCGAAGTGGCCAGCACCTGCATTGGGCTTTCCATTGGGTATCTCGCGGAACGGCACCCCGACCTTGACGTAAAGATCTTCGCCGAAGATGAGTTCATCGATTACAGCCGGTTCGCGCGGGACTACTTTCTGCGGATTGCCGCCTCGCTGAAAGAAAGCGAGGGGCTCAGAACTATTTGGACGGGCAGCGCCACCGCAATCCTTGTGGCCAACACGCAATTGGTGTCGGAGGACGACGCGGAAGATGTTGTAAAACTTGCCGAACTTCCGGCGATTGTCGGGACAGAGCGCAAGCCGCCCTTTGGCTATCCGCTCTCTAATCCGAAATCGCGGATCGTGTTCTCAAAGGCGATTGGCGTGTCCCATCCGGCGGCGCAGCTGAATTTGGCCTTGCAAGGACATGGCGTGACAGGTTGTTTAGATATCTGCGCTGCTGCGCATATGCAATCGGGTCAGTTGCGCCGGGTCCTCAGCGATCGGTTTTCAATCCCGCTACAGATCGCGTTGATGACGCCGCACCGGCGAAAAACGCCATATGATGCAGCCATGGTCGAAGCGATGAAGCGTCTTGTCCGTGCGCAGTAACGTGTTTGACCAAGTCGCAAGTCACAAACGTTGAGTCTGCGCTGGCGGCATGCGCTGTGTGTATGGAGCTAGAGTTCGAGATAACGTGCGTGTCACACGCGTCGGGCCACCACGCCACGGCTGGTCCGTGACGGGGGGCCGCTCGGAAAGGCAAAAAGTTTATCGATGTCAAACCCCGCCGCGCGCACCAGATCGCAGATCTCAGCCTCGCCAAACGTGCGGTGACGCCATTGAAACCAGATGATCGCGTTGCACCAGTGGGGTTTTGAAACGACCAGGGACAGGGTTCCGCCGGGCCGGAGAAGGGCGTGCATGTGCCGCAAGGCCTCCAGCGGGTCGGGACAGTGTTCGATCACATGCGCTGCCAGTGCATAATCCGCAGGTGGCGGCGTGACATGCCCCAAAAGCCCTTCTGCCGTTTGCGGAACAATGCCGTGGGCGCTCAATGCGCGCGCGCCGCGCGACATCATCGCGGCACTCGGCTCCAACAGGGTCATCGTCCGGGGCGCTCCAACGGTGGTCACCCAGGCCTCGGCAAACGCCGCTGTGCCTGCACCGATGTCGATCACATCCGCTTGCGCCGGAGCGGGCACATCCAACCGGTTCAAAAACGCGCAATAGCCGTCAAAGTAGCCAAGCTTGCGCATCTTGTCGCCCCAAAGCGGCGCCGCCGTGTCGTACCGATCGGTAAGAGTTTCAGTTGTTCGTGACATCGCGCCATCGTTTCATGTCTCATCTGGATTTGCCAGAAACTATGAAGCTCCGGCTGTTCCTCGTACCCGCTTGATATAGCCCACACGGGACGATACCGTGCCTTTGCGGTGGAACGTTTGAACGGTGGATCGCGCAGATGTCTCGCGGCAACAGACGACGACAACGACGGTTTGTAGCGCGCCACGTCGCGGCGATCCGGAACCCTCACACACCGGAAACAGTTGATGTGCCAGAAGATCGCGCGCGCCACATTTTGGGCGGCGACCGCTCGGGCGGCGGGCACCGGGCGGGCACCGGGAAACCTGGCAAGACAGAGTTTCCGCCCGGTTGGGATGACGCAAAAATCATCGCGGCGATTAAAGCCGTTGCCGGTACTGGCGAGGTGAAAGAACCAGCACATCGGCGGGGCGAATTGGTTATTTCCGGCGTCGTAGATGGCGTCACAATTGAAGCCGTGGTCAAACAGAATGGCGATGTGCGCACGGCATACCCAGTCTCAGGCCCAGGCGTAGTACGGAACCCACGGCCAACACGGAGGCGGCGAAACCCATGACAGAAGACGACATGATCGAAGCGCTAGAAACCTGCCTAGAGCGGTTGGACGACGCGGGTATAAGCACGGCGTCCGTGGATCAATTCATGGATGTCGGCGAGTGGCTTTTGGCTTTTGAAGGTCTCTACGTCACATTCCTGGAGCGCCCGGAGCTTTTGGAAGAACGGGTTGTTTCTGATCTTATTGACTACTTTGAGTTGTCCCAAGATGACTTAGATGAACTTGCAGGGGATGATTGAACGCATTGAAGGCGTGATGTAAGTCACATGACAGTCAAGGGTCACGTGTTTAGCCCTTAAAAGTAAAGTTTGTTGAATTTAGTTACACGGCACCTCTGGCGGGCATTCGCGCATCAGTGGCGGCACAAAGGGGCAAATCTTGTTCGAAGACCTTTCACTTTCGGATTACGTCGTCTTTGCGGCTGGCGTAACGTTTTGCCTTGGATACGCTACGATCAACCAAGTGGCTTTGCGCATTTTGGTGATGATCGGCACCGGCCTTTACATCTGGTACTATGCGATTGTGACAGATACCCCCCAATGGGTTGCGATTTGGACGTCTATCGCAATGGGCGCGGCAAACGTGATTGGGCTTTTTGGGCTCTGGCTGCGCGCGTCTCCCCTGTCCATTCCACGGCGGCATCGCGACATCTATGCGCATTTTAAGATCCTGCCGCCCGGCGACTTCCGCAAGTTAATGCGTGCGGCCACGCGGCAAACTTTGCCATCTGGGTATGTGTTGACGACAAACAATGCGCGGGTGAAATCGGTCTATTACATTGTGAACGGGTCTGTCGCCGTCGAGAAGTTTGGGGACCGGTTCTTTCTGCCTGATGGAATTTTCTTGGGCGAGGTCGGCTACCTAACGGGAAACCGGGCGTCCGCGACGACAGTTCTGACCGAGGACAGTGATGTTCTGGAGTGGGACGTCGCAGAACTAAAGCGTCGGTCCGACAGCGATGTTCGATTCAAACTGGCAATGGATGCGTTGATCTCGTTGGATTTGGCAGAAAAAGTGGCGCGCGCTGGATCGCCGCGCCACCAGGATCGATATGAGCCGATCGCCGAAACGGCCGGTCTGGACGAGATCGAGTTTTCTCATAACCGCGATGAACCGCCAGCGAATCTCGAAGCAACGAGCAACACATAAAGCACAAGCTCATTGCTCTGACCGCGGGTGCAGAAATCTGGTGCCTGTCATAGAAATATTACAAAACCCCCTTGCGAAGCCCAAGCCATAGGCGTACGAACAGGCTCCGAATTGGCGCGGGATGGAGCAGCCCGGTAGCTCGTCAGGCTCATAACCTGAAGGTCGTAGGTTCAAATCCTACTCCCGCAACCAACGGAAGTAAGCGCCCGCCCGGTATTGGGATCGGGCGTTTCTTGTTTCAAGAGATGTGCCGCGCAGTGGAGCGCAAGACTGTCGTGCTTGCCACCCTGGACCGTCAGTTAAAGGCAGAATGTAACACCGCTTGCAGCGCGGTTGGTCACGTTTTGGAAGTAGGGTTTCGAGCCATTTGGGATTACCTCAGAACTCGACACGACACCGAAGGCCCGCCGGCAGAGTGTTTTCCGGGTTTGGCAGATTGATACGAACACCGACAGTTCCAGTTCCTGCGTCAAAGACACGATCGACCACTGCGATCGACGCTGGGTACCGGCCACCGATTGGCGCTTCTGGAACGATGGTTACAGTTTGTCCAACAGCAATACTGGAAAAGTAGTCAATTGGAACAAAGGCCTCGACTCGCAAGGGATCCATAACCGCGATGGTTAGCAGTGGCTCGGTTCCATCTTGATATTCTCCAACGCTCGCACCGCGCGAGACCACGACGCCATCGATTGGGCTTGTGAGCGTTTTTTGATTCAGAATCGCTTTGTATTCCTCGACGGACGCTGCTGCGAGTACCGCGTCAAAGCGCGCTTCTTCCAAGTCTTGTCGTGCGACCTCGGCCTCCATCATGGCTTCGTCCAATTGCATCTGCGCAGTCACGTTTCGCTCCGACAATGCGCGGTAGCGTTCGGCCTGTTCCTCCAGGAATTGCAAACGCGACTCACGCGCTGCGATGGCGAAGGAGCTCTCGGCGCGTGCTTGCGCTTGGCGCAACTGTATTTCCTCTAAGGTTGTGTCAAGCCTGGCCAGGAACTGACCAGCAGCCACGCTGTCGCCCCGATCCACTGCAATTTCAGCCAAGATCCCGGCTGTCGGAGCGGAAAAATCGGAAACCTCATATGGTTCGATCAGGCACCTGACGGGCTGTAATTCCTGAGCAAAAACAGAAGGGTTAGCACCCAGGGAACAGGCGATCGCTAAAATGCTGGAATAGTACAACGTTTTCATTTTGAAAGTATCCGCTCTGATCTACGTACCGCGCCCAATCCGGCACGCGGCGGGTCAATCCTTTCGTTGATTTGAAGCGTTTTTTGTGCACACTCACAAGGTATTGAATACAATTTTTAGTCTTTGGGTTGGGGTATCCGATGACACTATTTGACAAGACCATGCGGTCGATTTCTGGGCGCAACGTGGACTTAATTGCGCGTGCGCGAAAACGGAAAATCTTGAACTCTACGGCGCTAACGCGTGGGCTTCACGTGGACACGATTGAGCCGAGGCTGTTGCTGTCGGCCGATCTGATCCCTGTCGCGGGATCGATTGATGTTCCGGGCGAGACGGATTTCTTCTCGTTTGAGTTGGCAGAAAGTCGTCAGCTTGTCTTCGATGCGCTTACCCCAAATACGAACTTCACGTATGCGCTGTCGAACTCTGGCGGACAGATCGTGGCCCCCACACGATTTGACCAGGCCGATGGTGCACAAGGCGGCGAAATCATCGCGCTGGAGGCGGGCACCTACTCCATGACCGTCGACGGCGTTGGCGATACAACCGGCGACTACCAATTCCGTCTTCTCAACACGGCAAACGCGGCCAATGTTGTTCCCGGCACACCAGTAACTGGCACTTTGGAGAATGGCGGACGCGAGACCGCGCTCTATCAATTTGAAGGTATTGCGGGCACCGACTATTTCTTCGATGCGCAGCAACTTAGTGCGGGCACTGCGTATTGGCAGCTGGTCGATCCTGATGGGGAGACTGTGTTCGGCCCCACGACATTCAATACCTCGTCCGATGTGAACCGTTTCACGATTCAAAAGGACGGTGTTTATACGCTCTTGTTTGAGGGCCGAATTTCCAATTCATCGGATGCAAACTACCAGTTTACCGTTGAGCAGGTCGTCGACAAAGTTGAAGCCTTCGCGCTTGATACGGCGTTCGTTGATGCATTTGATCAACCAGGCCAGCAGCACCACTACGATTTCACGCTGACGGAAGACACCCGCATTTTTGTGGATGTCTTGCGGACCACGGCGTCCATTCGGATGACCCTCACGGGCCCAAGTGGCACGGTGATCAACGGAACCGAACTCTACTATCTAGATCGCAACTACGATTCCGCGCGTGACCTTGTCGCAGGCGACTATCGGCTAACGCTTGCGTCGAACGGGGATGATCGCGGCCAGTATGGCGTTCAGTTTTTGACAGAGGCGTCGGCGCAGACGCTGACGCAAGGCGATGTCTTTGAGGGCACGCTGGACGATGAAGGGGCAGAGGCACAGTTCCGTCGCTCTGTGTCTGGCGCGCCAATCGCCGACGATGCGACCGACCGGGCGCTAGAGTTCAGAAACTCGTCGCGCGATATTCTGACGGTGGCTGACGATGTCGCGCTACGCAGCGATACCTTTACCGTTGAGGGGTGGATCAGGCCGGACGCGGCCCAGCTTTACGACATTTTTGCAATGAAGACCTCCACCACCAGTTGGACGGATGGCTGGGGCGTTTACCAAGAGACCGATGGGTCGATTACCTTCTGGGTAAACCAGTGGAACGCGGCGGGCCAACGCGTGACGGCGCCGCTCACGTTGGGTCAATGGCAACATGTTGCGGCAACCTATGACGGGGTCGGGCTGAAGCTTTACGTTGATGGTGTCTTGGCGGCAGAGCAGGCTTACAGCGCTGGCGTAAACCAATCGACGTCGCCACTGCAGATTGGCGGCCAGACAAATGGCACCTACAATCTCGACGGCGCCATTGATGAGTTCCGTGTCTGGAGCGAGGCGCAAAGCGCCAGCGAAATTTCGGCCAGATATGACCAAACCCTTGACGCGCCGACGCCTGAATTGGCGCTGCGATTTGGGTTTGACGAAGCCGGCGGCACCATTGTGCCTGACGCGTCGGGCAACGGCTTTGACGGGCGCTTGAATGCAGGCCCAGGCAGCGAGACGCAAGTATTCACATTCGACGGTGTAGCCGATCAGAATGTCACCTTCTTGGGTGTCGGCGGGGGCAGCGCGTACTACCGGATTTTCAACCCCGATGGATCTGTTTTGCGGTCTGGGTCCGCAATGAACGGCGCGATCTTGGACCCATTGGTTCTGCCCCAAACGGGCGCGTATCTTCTGCTCGTCGAAGGCTTCTATGGACAAAGCAGTCCAGTGAACTTTTCCGTTCTGGTGGCACCCGAGGCGGAAGAGGCATTGAGTCTGGTCTTGGGCGAAGACGTCAATGGGACAATCGCAGAACCTGGCGAGGTCAAAGCGTATAGCTTCTCGTTGGCGGAGGAGACGGATCTCTACTTCGACGCGCTGACGCTACGGTCAGATATGCGCTGGCGCCTTGTTGGCGAGTACGGAACCGTTGTCAGCAACACGCGCTTTGATCAGTCGGACAATGGGTATACGTCGGGCGGTGTCGTGCGGACGCTGTTTGCGGGCGACTATACGCTTTACGTCGATGGCATTGGCGGTGCGACGGGCGACTTTGGCTTCCGCTTCTTCGAGATCGCAGCGCAACAGACGGCTGCCTATGGCGATCAGGTGTCCTTCACGCTGTCACCTGGCACAGAGACACAGATTATCGGCTTTGATGTCACCGAAGGCGATGTTCTGAGCTTCACGCGGATCCTCGGAAATCCTTATATTCGGCTCTTTGATCCTTCTGGTGAACGCATCTACGGCCCGAACTATATGTCGAGCTTTGGATCGCAGTCGATGAACTTGACCGGGACCGTCTTGTTGATGATCGATGGCTTCACCGGCCAAGCGGATCAAAGCTTTACCTTCACGATCAACAACCCCTCTAGCACCCCGGCAGAGCCCTTGGCAGGCAATCCGTTGGCCGTGGGGGATGTTATCAGTGACACGATTGGGCTGTCGGGCGAGGTCGACAGTTACCTGTTCACGCTGAGCGAAGCGAAAGAGCTGTTGTTTGATGCGCTCAGCGATAGCGGCAACTCGACCTATTGGCGCCTGCGCGGCGAAGACGGTCAGGTTTACGCGCGGCGGTTCTTCGGGTCTGACACGAACCATTTGGGCAGCGCCTCGCCGATGTTGGATCTCGCGGCAGGCAGCTATCAGTTGGATGTCTACAAGTCTGGCTCCAGCACCGGCGCCTATAGCTTCCGGCTTTTGGACTTTGCCGATGCAGAAGCGGTTCAGACAGGCACTGAGTTCTCAGGCACGCTGTCGCCTCGGTCCGAGACAAACATCTATCAATTTGATGCTGATGAACGGCAGTTGTACGCAATCGACCTGCCAGCCTTTTCAGGACAGTTCTACGCGATTTATGCGCGGCTGATTGACCCCAATGGTCAAGACATTTTCCGCGGCGGGCGCATCGACCAGGGTCTGTCGTTCACGTCGCGTATGGCGGGCACCTACACGCTGCTGATCGAAGGGGATCCGCGGGACACCACCGGAACAGCAACGTATTCTATCAACATCCTGGAAGCCACCGGCGAAGCGCAGCCAATATCGCTTGGCACGGTTGTTAACGACGAACTGCCCGTTCGAAACGTCACAAAGACCTACAGCTTTGACGTCACGGACGCCACGTCGCTTGTCTTGGATGTGACGACGCGGCCTGGGAATGGTACAGCACGCATCACAGGTCCTGGGCTGGATCAAACATACAACATCGCCCAGATCGGCGGGGGCACGGACTTTGCGCTGTTTGATGTGCAACCGGGCACATATGAAATTGCCGTCACAACAGCAACGACGGCTGGCACGACCTATGGTTTTCAGATCCTCGACGTGGCGAACGCGACCGAGATCACCTTGGATACGCCGGTGTCCTCAACCCTTGCCAACCCAGGATCAGAGGTTGATCTCTACAAAATTGATTTGGACGCGGGGCAGCTCTTTACGTTCAGCAACATTGTCAACTCGGGTGGGTTCTATAACGCGTATGTTCGTCTGATCGATCCCTTTGGTCAGCAGGTTGGCACCTCTGTATACCTCAACAACAACTTACAACGGACGGCACCTGTCGCTGGGACCTATCTGCTGGTGGTTGAAGGGTACTTTGTTGAGACCGCGAGCCGGTCCAGCAACTATGCCTTCACGCTCGCTGCACCTGACAACCCAGAACCGCAGGCCGTCACTTTTGATCATGCCTTTGCAGGCGATATCTCGAAAGCTGGGCAGGTTCATACCTACACCTTCTCGCTGACCGAAGACGCACTTCTTTGGCTTGACAGCTTCACCAATGACAGCGCTGCGCTCTTCCGCATCCAGGGCCCGGAGGGCCTGAACCAGGAAATCAATCTGCGAAATGCCGATGCCGGCAATCGCAACGCAAACGCCATTAAAGCGGCGGCAGGCGATTACACGGTCACGGTTTACCGCAGCAATGCAACAACCGGCGCTTACGCGTTCCGCCTTTTGGATTTGGCGGATGGCACGCAAATTGCGTATGATACGCTGGTCGAAGGCACGCTCAATCCGCGCAACGAAACCGATGTGTATCGCTTTGACGGAACCATCGGCGACCGCTTCGTCTTTGATCTGGTCCAAAATGGCACGATCAATACGACCCCGGTTTACAAGTTGGTCGATCCGCTGGGCAATCTTGAGATCGCAGCGCGCAGTTTGCGCGACTACGACACTTGGGAGCTTCGCCGGTCTGGCACTTACACATTGCTGATCGAAGGCTATGTTTACGAGCCGCTGAGCGGTCAAGTCGATTACAGCTTCCGATTGCAGCAACCCCAGCGTGTGGAACGTGTGGGCGATCTGTCCAACGGTGGCGGGACCGATGGCTATGATGCGGCGACGGGTCCTGACGGTGGCGCGGCGCAACAGTCAGCCGGTTTTGAGTATGTCGAGATCGACGGCGATGCGACGAATATCACCGGTGATGTCAGTTTTGCGATCACGTTCCGCGCCGATCCCCCACGCACGACATGGCAAGCGCTGGTCAACAAAAGCTCGGGCGGCAGTTCAAACAATCGGCAGTATTCACTGTGGCTCAACAATGGTCGCTATTTGCATTTTGGCAGCGCCGATACGACGAGCCAGCTTACGATCAACAGCCCAAGCACGCTTGCCTGGGGCGAGTGGATCCACGCGGTCGGTGTCGTCGACCGCACCAATTCCGAACTTCGGCTTTATGTGGATGGTGAACTGGTCTCAACCGGGGCTTTGCGCGAAGGGCGCGACAGCATCGACATCGCAAATGACTTGCTTCTGGGTCGGTCGCGCGAGGGCTTTTTCGGCTTTGAGGGGGCCTTTGCGGGTTTCCAGCTTTGGGACGCGGCGCTGACCACACAGGAGGTCGCGGACCTCTATGCGGGCAGTGGCATTGCAACACCCGCGCTTGTCGATCTGGCAATGGACGAGGCCGCTGGGTCCGCGACGTTTGCAGACCAGTCTGGCAATGGGTTGGACGGCACAGTTGTTGACGTGACCGCAGACTTGCAGGGCGCGTTCCGTGGGTCGTTTGACCAGGCGGGCGAGACGCATGTCTACACCTTCACTCTGGCCGAAGACACGCAGCTTTATTGGGACAATCTCAACAACCGGAGCGACGTGACAGCAACGCTGACGGGTCCCCAAGGCGTTCGCGAGTCGCGGCTCCTGCGCGACAGCGGCAACACCAGCTACACAAGCAACTTCGTATTTGATGCGCCCGCGGGTGAGTACACGCTTGTCTTTGATGCGAGCACCGCTGCGACGGGTGCTTATGGTTTGGCCTTGCTTGACCTGGCACAGGCGGTTGAGGTCGAAACCGACGGCACCTTGGTGTCGGACAGCTTCGCGCCAAATCGGTCAGCAAAAGCGTACCAGTTCGAAGCGGTAGCTGGCCAAGAGATCTATGTCGATATGTCGGCGCAGCAGTTGTCGACCACGCAGATGACCTGGCGGATCGTTGATCCGTTTGGGCGGCAGATTTACGGGCCTGCAAATGCGGGCGATATCACGGCCCGGACGCTGAGCTTTGACGGCACCTATACGCTCATCCTTGAGAGCGATCCTGACCTCACAGCCATCGCGCAGAGCACGTTTACCTTTGCTGTTGTGACAGTGAACACGACACCTGTTGCAATTACGCTGGGCGGAGACAACCCAGGGCTTGCAGACGGTCCGATTGTCGACGGGCGCATCGGCAGTGGTGCGGCCAACCTGCGCGGGGCAGAGTATTTTGAGATCCCAGATGGGCCGACGACGGACATCAGCGGCTCGCTGACGCTGGAAACCTGGGTCAAACTGGATCGGTACGACGATACGTGGACCCCGTTGATGATGAAGTCGGATGGCTCCGGGCAGCGGGACTACGCGCTTTACATCCAAAATAATGGGTCTTTGCACTTCTCTGCGCGGCAGGCCAATAGCCCTACGAACAACCAATCGCTTCAAACCGGTGGCAGCCAGATTCCATTAGGCACATGGGTGCATGTTGCCGCCACATTGGATCGAACGACCGGTGCGACAAAGATCTACATCAATGGCGTCGAGCGTGCGAGCACCACATTTGTGACGGGCTCTCCGACGGGCGGTGATGGCTCGTTCAAGATCGGCTGGAGCCCTGAGGCGTCAACCTCCCATGGCCAGTTCCACGGTCAGGTGGATGACGTGCGGGTCTGGAGCGTCGCGCGCAGCGCAGCCGAGATTGCTGACAACATGGAGACCGAGTTCACTGGCGGCGAGGCCAATCTAAAGGTCTACCTGCCATTTGATACAGCGACGTCCGGCGTGTCTCCGAATGTGACAGGCGGTGACGATGCAACGTTTGTGTCGTTGGTGCCGACAGGGGTCACCGGCACGCTCGAAAACCCAGGTGAGACGCGGGTTTACACGTTCGACGTGACAGAGCAGACGCTGTTCTACATCGATTCTTTGACAGCGTTGACGTCCTTGTCCATCCGGCTCGATGGGCCGGCGGGCACGTATTTCAGCCGTGGCTTCCACCAGACCGATGGCCCGGACTTCAACAGTGGCAATATCCTGAACCTCGATCCGGGTGCGTATACAATTACCGTCAGCGGCTCAGGCGGTGTAGTTGGGGATTTCAACTTCGATCTGCTGAAGCTGACCGATGCCACCGAATTTGCCATCGGCGATGTCGTCTCTGGCGCGCTCGATCCATCGTCTAAAACGCGTATCTACAAGTTCGAGGGTGTCGAGGGGCAATCGCTCTTGATGGATTCCCAGCTGCGCAACGGCGACGTATACTGGCGCTTGGTCGATGCAGATGGCACGCAGCTTTACAATTCTGCCTCTATGACGGACCGGTACAGCGAGGTTCTTAACCGGACCGACACGTTCTATCTGCTGATCGAAGGCCGCGTTTATTCGGGTGGCGGCTCTGATTTCCAGTTCCAACTCACAGATCGTGGGACCTACATCCAAGAGGATTTGACGCTCGGCGCATTCACGACAGCCGATATCACCGAGCCTGGCCGTCTGATCCAGTACAACTTTACGATCACGCAGCCGACGACATTGTTGATGGACCCGCTGACGCGGAGTTCGTCGATGTTGTGGTCGCTCTATGGGCCGAACGGTGCCGTGCAAACGGCGCGTCACTTCGCGCAGACAGATGCAAGTGACAACTCTGGTGGGACGGGCCTGCGTGTGGACGCTGGCGAGTATCGGCTCTTCGTCTATTGGAGTGCGGATCAGACGGGTGAAATCCCGTTCCGGCTGCACGATGTTGAGGCCGAAGCGCAAGAGATTTTCTTCAACGACCGTGTGGTTGACAACCTGCCCGACGAGAGCCGCGCGTCGGACATCTTCTTTGTCGATATGGAGCGGTTGGAGTCCTTCACCGTCGAGACGGCGCAGTCGCCGCAATCGTCGCAAACCCGGTGGCGCGTGTATGATAGCGATGGCTTCCAAGTCAGCGCACCGCAACGGTTCGATCTGGGCGGCAGCTTTGTCGCGCAGGAAACGGGACGGTATTACTTCATTCTGGAGGGTTACTCGGGGACCAGCAGCTCCACCGCATATGACTTCCAACTGTCGAGCCCCTTGCGGCCAGATGCCAGCGGCGCGACCCTGGAAGACTTTGAAGTCGGCACGGGTATTCCACATTTAACAGCGGATCAGGACGGATCAGAAGTCCCCGTCGCTCTGCGTGGTGGCACCAATGTGTTGCAAATGCTTGATGCGTTGACGGCGAGCCAAAACTCCCAAATCGCGTTCGATATCATCCGCCCAGGCGCGCACGAAACCTTTGACATCTCCTTCGACTTCGAGATCGAAGGCACGGGAACGACGGAGCCCGGAACAGGCTTCTCGGTCTTGATGGCGGATTCCGGCGTTTACGGCCCCACAGGTCTTTTGACCTTCCGTGGCACCGAGCCTAACCTGAGCAATGCCTTCGGCGTGGCGCTGGACATGCGCCAATCTAGCGGGGACGGGCCGACACCGCATGTCTCGTTCCACGCCAACAACAGCGAGTTGGTCGAGATTCCTCTGGCCGATTTCGGCATCACGCTGGCGGACCTTGAAGGTGTACCCGGCAAATTCGCCATTTCGGCGGAGCGCGTGGCGCAAGGCATCAGCTGGACTGTTGTTCTTACACTGGATGGCGTCGACCACACGGTCATAAACGAGTTTGTCATCACAGGCTTGCGGTTCGAAGACCTGCGCGCCTCTATTCAAGCGTCAAACGGCGCGTCGAATACGATGAACCTTTTCATCGACAATGTCGCGATTGCGGCGACCGATGAGATTAACCCGAAAACACTGACGTTCGGTACAGAAGTTTCAGGCGATATCACTCTGAATGGCCAGATAGAGCGGTACCGGTTCACGATCACGGAACCCACACAAGTCGTGTTCGATGCGCGGACCAATAATTCGAACTTGTACTGGTCGCTGAACGGCCCGACCGGAATCGGCCAAATCCGCTTTACATCGACCGATAGTGCGGACCGGTCCGGCAACACGATCTACACGCTGGCGGCAGGCTCTTACACACTGAATATTTTCCACCCAAACTTTAGCCAGCTTGGCTCTTACGCAATGACGGTCTTTGACCTGGCGGATGCGGAAGAGATGGTGCTGGGCACGCCGTCGACCGATACGCTGAGCCCGGGCAATTCATCGAAGCTCTATTACTTTGATCTGACTGAGACGACAGACATCTATGTCGAGGCAAACGCCACGGCGGGCGGAAGTAACGCGTTTTGGCGTCTAATCCGGGAAGACGGCACGGTCATCCGCAACCCCGACAGCATCAACACCGATCGGATCCACACGGGGCTGGCCGGGCTTCGGTATTACTTGTTCGTCGAAGGGCGCGACAATAACGCGACCGATCTAACCTATAACGTCACGATACACCCACGGTTTGACACTGTTGTCGCTGATCCGTTGGCCCTTGGGGAAAGAACGGCTGCGGAAGTTAACACGCGCAACGAGCGCGTGATTTACAACTTCGAAGTGACAGAGCGGACGCAGCTTTATTTCGACAGTCAGACCGGCAACAACACGAACCTGCGTTACTCGATTATTGGACCATCGGGCCTGATCGTCGATGACGAGGTCCGCGATCCGCGCCTGATCACCGTGCCCGCGGGCGATTTCCAGGTTGTGTTCTACTCGAACAATCTGACCACGGGCGTCATTCACTTTGCGCTGTGGGACTTGGCGGACGCGCCGGTGATCGGTTTTGGCGAGACCGTATCGACCAGCTTCACGGATGGCCGCGCGACGCAGGTTTATCAGTTCACCGGCAATAAGGGCGATCAATTCTACTTGGATTTCCTTGGCGGCGGGTTCAGCGGATCGTGGCGGATCCAAAACCAGTATGGCGGATCGGTCCTGAACTCGGTCAGCGCCCGGAGCGATCAGGCAACCGTCACGCTGAACGCGGACGGCACGCAGTATCTGATTATTGATGGCTACTATTACGCTTCGGCAGCCGCGACGCAGCATGACTTCCGGATCATTCCGCTGAGCGCGACAGAAGAGCCTGTCACGCTGGGAACACCTGTTTCGTCCAGTTTGGACCTGCCGGGTGAACGTCGCCGGTACACGTTCACACTGACTGACGAAACGCTTGTCTATTTTGACAGCCTCGCACCCAACAACAGCAATTTCCGTTGGACGATGTCGGGACCACGCGGTCAGGTCGACGCACGCGCCTTCTCGGCCACGGACAGTGATCAGGTCAATGTCCCGTCCGTCTATGACTTGGTCGCGGGGACCTACACGGTTGATGTCTTCGCAAACAATGGTGCGACCGGTGCGTTTAGCTTTGATCTTTTGAACCTATCCGCCGCAACGCCACTGACGGTCGGGACACCGATCAGTGACACCCTGGCACCTGGCCCCGAGACGAAGATTTACCGCTTTGATGCGACTGCGGGCGATCGGTTCTTCTATGACGGTGTGTCGGGCGACTACCGTCAGCACACGCGCTTGATTGACCCGTTCGGGCGCGAGGTTTGGGAAACCGCATTAACCACCGATGTCGACACATTCGCCGTGTCTGAAACCGGGACATACTATTTGCTGGTCGAGGGCGAGATTAACTTGTCCTTCGATCCGGCCTTCACTTTCAATCTCTACGCTAATCCGATTTCCGAACCCGTCGAGCTGACCGGCTTGGAAGGCGAGCCCGCGCCTGATTTGCTCTTCGAGAGCGTCGCACTTGACACAACGGACACTCTTTTGTCGGGTGGGCAGGTCCCAGTCAGTTGGACGATCCGCAACGATGGCGATGCGCCGACCGAGGCCGGGTTTGACACGCGCGTCACGATCCGCCGCGCCGACAATGGCCTTGTGGTTGCGGATGTCGTGGTGCCGTATGATGCGACGGCGGATGGTAATCTCGAACCGGGCGAGACGCGCACGCAATCTGTGGCGCTGACGCTGCCGCCGGGGAACACGGCTGTTGGAGCCTTGGAGATCACATTCCGCACGGATGTGAACAACGCCATTCCCGAGGCGAACCTGGACGGCACGGGCGAGTTGAACAATTCGGCGGCCCTGCCGATTGATGTTGAACTTGCGCCGTTTGTTGATTTGCAAGTCACTGGCATAACGCCCGTGCCCGCGTCTGGCTGGTCGCCGGGCGAGGCCGTCGCGCTGACATGGATCCTGGAGAACACAGGGACCAAGGATCTGGACGAGGCCTTCAGCGAGCGCGTTGAGATTGTGAACCTGTCCACCGGTCGTGTTATCTTCAGCGAGGACCTGCGCCGTGACGCCGGTGACACGATCGTCGCCGGAGGATCGCGCGACGGCAGTGTCTTCTTGGCTTGGCCCAGTGGCGAAGACAGCACAGGCCAATACGATTTCCGGGTGACCGCAGACATCCTGGGCGAAGTTTTCGAGGCCAACCCAACCGGAGATGGCGAGACCAATAACGACAGCGCGTTGGTCGTGAACTCGGCCCCAGACCTCGTGGTAACCGAGGTGTCCATTGACGAGGTTGACCCGCAGTCTGGCGACACGATTACCATTAACTGGACCGTTGCCAACGAAGGTGCAGCCACAACGCCCGCGGATTGGATGGACCGGATCAACGTCCGCAACATCACGCGCGGCAACACCATCGACAACTTTGCCGTGGCCATACAGGACCAGCCTTTGGCGCCGGGTGAATCGCATACGCAAACCGTTACAATTACACTGCCAGATGGTCTTGCGGGCACGGGAACAATCCGCGTCACAGTCTATGCCGATCGCAATGCGTCGGGTCTGGACACACTGAACGAGGCGCGCGATGGCCTGAGCCGCAGCCAGGCCGAGAACAACAACACGACAACATTTGACTTCGTCACGACGGAGCGGCTTTATGCTGACTTGCTAGCAGAGATCACTGCCGTTCCCACCAGCCTTACAGGTGGTGCGACGGGCGAGATCAGTTGGCGGGTCGCGAACCAAGGTGGCGTTGCCACAAGCGCCGATAATTGGACGGACCGTGTCTATCTTAGCCTCGACGGCACTCTGGACGAGAGTGACACACTGTTGACCGAAGTGCAGCGCCTGGGCGTTCTGGCAACGGGTGCCGATTACACCGTGACGTCGCTGATCGAGATGCCTGTTGGAATCGAGGGCGATGCCTATTTGATTGTTCAGTCCGATAGCGGTCTGCAGGTGCTTGAGCCCGATACGCGGGCCGACAACACCGATGTCGCACTTGTCTCGCTCACGTCGCCCTATTCGAACCTGGCCGTTCAAAGCGTTGTTGCCCCGACCGGTTCGTTTGCGGCGGGCGACAGCGTTGAAGTTCTGTGGCGCGTTGCCAACGAGGGCCCAGATTCCGTTTCTGTACCGACAGGCGGCTGGCAGGACCGCGTGCACTTGTCCACCGATGGTACGCTGGCGGGATCGGTTTTCGTGCTGGGAACGACGACACGCAACGACGCGCTGGGCGTTGGCGAAAGCTATTCTGTTGCGCAAACCTTTGAGCTGCCGCCAGGCTTTGTCGGTGACTACTTCTTTGTCGTTGAAACGAACGTGTCTGACGCGGTCTTTGAGCGCGGTGAAACGGCAGACAATACGCGCGCAAGCAGCGCGGCAATTGCGCTGGCCGCCGCGCCTGCGCCCGACTTAGTTGTTGAAACGATCACGGCGCCAGATGCCATTGTTCCCGGCGAAGTCGTCGCGCTGACCTTCCGCGTCACAAACGCAGGCGAGGCCGAGGCGCGCGGGCCTTGGGATGATCAAGTCCAGATCGTGGGCGGTGGCACAACACGGACCCTGACCACGATCGAGCGTACGTTTAACCTGGATGTTGGCGAAAGCTATGAGGTCACGGTCGATGTCACCATTCCCGATTTGGGAGAGGGCGACTACAACTTCCGCGTTCTGTCGGACCGCTTCTCGGATGTGTACGAAGGCGGGCGCGAGTCCAACAACACGCTGGACGGCGACATCGTCGACCTCAAGCATCCAAATCTGATCGTTCAATCCGTCACTCTGGGCAACACGTCGCCAACCAGTGGCGAAACGGTCCAAGTTGATTGGATCATCGAAAACACGGGTGCAGGTGCCGCAGCGACCGGTTGGACGGATCGGCTTTACCTTAGCCGGGATAACGTTCTGGACGGTGACGATATCCTGCTGACCGATCTGGTTGTTGCGCCGGATCTGCCGTTCGAGCCGGGCGAAACCATTGAGCTCAGCACCGATGTGAACCTGCCGATTTCCGTGTCGGGCAACTGGTTCATCCTGGTCGACGCGGATGCGGATAACGCGGTGCAAGAGCCCGGGAACGAGGACGACAATGAAGGCGCCGCCGCGCTGGGCATTGATCTGGCGCCGTATGCGGACCTTGTGGTGACGGATCTGGTTGCGCCCAACCTAACTGTGGACGACCCCGCGCGGATCACCTTCGAATGGACAGTGCGCAATGACGGCACGGGTGCGGGCATCACGGACACTTGGACCGATCGGATCTGGGTCAGCGAAGACGATATCCTAGGCGACGCAGATGATTTCGAGATCGGACGCTTTGTCCATACGGGCGGCTTGGGCGTCGGCGAAAGCTACACCCAAGTGCAGGACATCTTCTTGCCTGCGCTCTTTGCGGGCCGCTTCCACCTCTACATCACCACCGACACCGACGATGAGGTGTTCGAAAACGGGTTTGAGGCGAACAACACGCTGAAGCTTGACGGGTTCTTTGATGTCTCGCCGATCCCTTACGCGGATATGGTCGTGACGTCGGTGGATGTGCCGGACACAGGTCTAAGCGGCGAGCCGGTGGCCGTCAGCTGGACGGTACAGAACCAGGGGATCGGCCTGACCTCGGCACAGCAATGGGCGGACCGCGTCTATCTTGCCGACAATCCCGAGGGCGTCGGCCGCATCTTTATGGGCCAGTTCAACCACGTTGGATTTGTCGCGGCGGGCGCGAGCTATGTGCGCGATGTCGAGCTGACCCTGCCAGAGGGCTGGACCGGCCCGGCGTATTTCATCGTCGAGACACCTGGCACCGAAACACCGCGCAGCAACGGCGGCTATTCTGTGCCATACGAATTTGTCTTTGAAGACGAAGGGAATACAGGCACCAGCGCCGCGATTGATGTGTCCTTATCGCCGCCGCCAAACCTCGTTGTCACGGCAGTGCTTGCGCCTGAAACCGCACCGGAAGGCTCTGCCATTGATGTCACTTGGACGGTGATGAATACTGGCACTGGCCCGGCCGAGGGCACGTGGACGGACCGCGTGCTCTTGCGCGATGTCACTGGTGCGGACCGTGATATCCAAGTGGGCACCTTCACGTTCGAAGGTCCGCTGCAAGCTGGTACGTCCTATACGCGGCGTGAGCAGATCACGCTGCCCGTCCAGACCAACGATGTTTATCAGGTCGTGATCGTCACCGACAGCGGCGATGCGGTTTATGAACACACCTCCGAAGATGACAACGCCAGCGACATTGACGCGCAAGTGGCCGTCAGTGTCCTGCCGCGTCCAGATTTGCAGATTTCCAGCTTCACTGCACCGGATGAGGTCGATGCGGGCGGCACCGGCGCGCTGCGGTGGACGGTTATCAACCAAGGCCCTGTCGCGACGACGATCCCGAACTGGACGGACCGCGCATACCTGTCCCTGGATCAGCGTGTCTCGAGCGACGACATCCGCATCGGTTCGTTCCAGAACGAGTCCGCGCTGAATCCGGGTGAAGAATATCTGAGCCAAGAGGCATTCTTCCGCATTCCGGAGCGCTTCCGGGGCACGGTTTATCTGCTGGTTGAAACCGATGCGGGCAACCGTATGTCGGAGTGGCCCAACGAGGGCAACAATGTCGGCGTGCACGAGCTCTTCGTGAACCCACTCCCACTGCCCGATCTGGTGGTGGATGAAGTCGTTACACCGTTCCAAGCCTTTGAAGGCAATCAGGTTTCGGTGAACTACACGGTCACAAACCGTGGCTCGGGCGATACGCTGATTGGGTCTTGGACCGAACAGATTTGGCTGACCGTCGATAAGAACCGTCCGCATCCTGGGCAGGGCGATGTCCTGTTGAAGACCATTCAGTACAATGATGGCATACTCGAAGTCGGCGCAGGCTATGACCGCGTTGAGACGGTGAACCTGCCGGACAACCTGGTGTCGGGCAATTACTTCATCACGCCTTGGGTCGATCCCTATGAGGCCGTGCTGGAAGACCCGCTCGTGGTCAACATCAACCCGGATGATCCGAACGAGTTGAACTCGTCGAACTACCGTGCTGGTGGGTCGGATCTTCTGGGCCAGAATGTCATTCAGATCATCGGCAACCCGCCCCCTGCGGTGAACCCAGAAGTCTCGATCGTGGTCGATGACGTCACACCAACGGCCAAGGCCGGCGTGGATGGCGAGAATACCTTTGAGGTGACCTATACCGTCGCCAACTACGGCACGCAGGACGCCGAAGGCTATCGTGTGGTGCTGTACTTGACGGATGTTCCGGCCACCAACGTATCGGGTCAGGAGCGGTGGACGCTTCTGGATACACGCAATTCCGGCCCGAAGATCGCCATTGGCGAAAGCATGACGTTCACCGAGACGTTCACGCTGGCGCCTGGTCTCGACGGCACGTTCCTGATCGCCGACATCACTTTGCGCGGTGACACAGACGACACCGACAACCGCGATGTTGCGCAGACCGAAGTCGTATCGCCAGAGCCGAACTTGGTGGTGACCGAGGTCGTTCCCTCAACCGAGCTCTTCTCGGGCGAGAAGATCGAGGTCACCTACACAGTCACCAACGACAGCGAGGTCGATGTTTGGGAAGACACCTCCTATTGGGTGGATGAAGTCTGGATCACACGCGATCCTGAGTTCCTGATTTCGCGCGCGACACTGCTGGATTCTGTCGTAATTTCCAATGCTGAGCGTTTGAAAGCGGGCGAAAGCTATACTCGCACAATTGAGGGCACGTTGCCCGCCGGGATTGAAGGCGAGTACTTCGTATTTGTCTTTACCAACCGTCCCGACCAATCCAACCGTCAGCCTGGCGGCGGACGGCCCGATTACGAGCGCCCTTGGCCCTTCACGTCGGGTAGCAACGCCAGTGCGGAACTCTATCATAACGACGTGGCGTTTGAGGACCCAATTGGCGCCGGGCTGCGCGAGGCAGTGGACGTTGTCTACCGCGAGCCGGACTTGCAGGTGACCAACCTGATTGTGCCGGAAAACGTGGCGGCAGGTGACACCTTTGATGTGACGTTCGAAGTCACCAATGTCGGCAATCGTGTGACCCGGCAGGACAGTTGGGTGGACCGCGTTTATCTCTCCATAGATACATCGCTCGATGACGGCGACTATGCGATGCGCCGGGTCGAGGGAAGTCGCGAAATCCAAGCCGCGACGCGCCGCTATGGCGTGCTTGAGCCGGGTGAAAGCTACACCTCGACCGTCACGGTCACGATGCCATTCGAGATCGAGGGCGAGTTTAACATCCTCGCTGTGGCCGATACTGAGATCGGCGAAAGCTTCTATGCGCGGTCCACCATTTCGGAGCGTCTCGGCGGCATCGGCGGCGATGCGGGCGGTATCGTCGCGGAATTCCAGGGCGAAGGCAACAATACGACTGGCGCGGGCATCACTGTCACGCCCTACGTGGCGCCGAACCTGGTGGTCAGCAGTGTCGTCACACCGCTGCGTGTCGAGCGCGGGCAAGAGTTTGACGTCACCTGGACGGTAACCAACGAAGGCGGCGACGTGCCGTTCCAGCAGGACCGCTGGACTGACGCGATCTATATCAGCCGTGATCCGTTCCTTGATACACGTGCCGACCGGTACATGGGCTTTAGCACCCACACGGGCGGGCTTCTCGCGGGCGAAAGCTATGAGGTGACAAGGACCCTCTCGATGCCGACGGATCTGCCGATTGATCCAACGGCGCCCGAGGGTGGCGCGGCGTACTACGTGTTTGTTGTCACTGATCCGGGGAAGGGCGGGCAGGGGTCCGTCTTTGAAAGCGACAATGCCGACAATGACCGTGCGACCGATGTGCCGGTTATCGTCACGCTGCCGCCCCCGACCGACCTGCAAGTCACGGATATCATTATCCCACCCAGCGCGCGCGCGGGCGAAGAGGTCACCATCTCGTGGACCGTCACCAACACCTCTGATGACGTGGTTGCCAAGGGACGCTGGTCGGATTCCGTCTTCCTCAGTGCCGATGGCACCTGGGACATCATGGACCGCCCGATTGGACGCCAAGGCTTTGCGGGCGAGTTGCAGCCGGGCGAAAGCTATACGCTGGAACTGACGACGACGATGCCGGCCTCCACACCCGGCGGCTACCGTGTGATTGTGCGCACTGACATCTTCGACCAGGTCTATGAAAAAGAGCTGGAGCAGAACAACACCACCGCCTCGCCGTCAACCATCGACTTCGCGGTCGACGAGTTGCTGCTGGGCACACCGACAACAGTCAGCCTCGCGAACGGGGCCGAGCGGCTTTACCGGATCGAGGTGCCGCCAGAAGAAACGCTGCGCGTGACCCTTTTGGCCAGCGATCCGACCATGTCGAACGAGGTGTTCTTGCGCCACGACGCGCTGCCAACGCCAAGTCAGTTCGATGCGACTTATGAGGGCGTGCTGTCCTCCGATCTGGTCGCCGTTGTGCCATCGACCGAACCGGGCGTTTATTACCTGTCGATCCGCAACTTCTCGGGCCCGCCAGAGGGCGGCGATGTCACGGTCTTGGCAGAGCTACTGCCGCTTGTGATCACAGACGTGCAAAGCGACCGCGGCGGGGACAGCAAGTTCGTCACAACCCGGATCAAAGGTGCGCAGTTTGCCGAAAACGCGACCGTTAAGTTCGTGCGTCCCAACATCGCCGAGTTTGCGCCGCTGGATTGGGAAGTCGTTGATTCGACAGAGATTATCGCGACGTTTGACTTCACGGATGCGCCGCGCGGTCTTTATGATATCGTTGTGACCAATCCGTCTGGCGCGCAGGCCGTGCTGCCCTATCGGTATCTGATCGAACGTGCGATTGAAGGCGATGTCACCATCGGTATCGGTGGCTCGCGCGTCGTTCAAGCGGGTGATACAGAGACCTATTCGGTCGCGCTTCAGAACCTCAATAACCTTGATGCGCCCTACACATACTTCGAAGTGGGCGCGCCAGAACTGCATCTGAACGCCAAGGTTTACGGCCTTGAGTTCCTTGATTTCTTCACGAATGTACGCGGCACGCCAGATGGGGCCGCCGGGTCCGAGAACGAAGATGTCTTCTGGGCGGGTCTGGAAAGCATCGTCAATCGCGACGGGCAGTTGACGACGCGCGGTTTTGCGCTGGATGTGCCTGCGGACGGCTTTGCCGGGTTCAACTTCAACATCCAAACTTATCCGGGTCTGCGTGAGTTGCACGACCAGGCGTTCGATGCCTTCCGGACGCGTATGAGCAGTATTTTCCCGGACCTCGACAACATCTTTGAAGAGCAGGGCGAAGCAGGCGTTGGCGATTGGTTCGACGCGGTGGTCGACAAGGCCAGCGAGATCAATCCGCAGCTTGGGTCGATCTTGTCGGAGTTCCCATTTGAGGAACTCTACAACGAAAACGTTGCTGTTCCTGACGAGTGCACGATTCCGTTCATTCCATTCCGCTTCCATGTCTTTGCGGCCTCGACGTCGATGACCCATGACGAGTTCGTGGCGTTCCAGACGCAAGAGGCGTTGGACCTGCGCGATGCGATCCTGACATCTGATGATGCACCGGGTGCGCTTTTGGCCTTGGCAGGGGATGCAGACACCTGGGTGGAGCTTTACCTCGCCGGTCTGGAGCAAGCGGAAATCCTGCGCCCTGCAGATGAGACGCCGCCCATCCGCGAACGCCAGCATATCTTGTCGCTGATGTCGACACTGGCCTCCGGCATCCTCTTTGGGCCTGCCGGGTCCGACATTCGCTCGGACGCGGATATCCTGGGCTTCTTCGAACAGCTTCGCACGCTTTATGGCCACGATCCGGATCTGATGGCCGAGATCGAGTTCTATGAAACGCGCGATACGCTTGAGTGTGGCACCTACGATATTCCGGTGCCCGCGCTGCCCGAGTTTGAAGACTATGACCTGGGCCTGACCAACCAGACCCACTTTGAGGCGGTGCGCCTTTATACCCCATGGGTTCCGTTTGAGGGCCGGGGCGCCGCCTTGCCTGCCGACTTTGCAATCAACGGACCTGCCCCGGTCGATGGCGAAGACTTCGTGCCGCTCGACTTCTCGACGTATTACGCGGACGAGGCAGTCATCGCGCAGAACGTCAACATCGAAGGTCCACAGACCTTTGACACCCAAGGCTGGCTGCCCGCGCAAGAAGCTCTGCCCTTCACGGTCAACTTCGAGAACGACGAACAAGCGTCGACCCACGCCAACCGGATCGAGATTGTTACGACACTGGATGACGATGTGGATGCCTCCACGTTCGAGCTGGGCGATATCAAGATCGGCAACATCACCATCGACGTGCCCGAAGGGCGTTGGTTCTATCAGGATGAGATCGACTTCACCGACACGCTGGGCTTTATCGTCCGCGTCTCGGCGGGTGTTGACCTTTACCAAGACCCCGCCGCCGCGCGTTGGGTGATCCAGGCGATTGACCCGCTAACGGGCGAACAAATCCAGGATACGTCGCGCGGCCTCTTGCCACCGAATGTGGTCGGCGGCGAGGGCGCGGGCTTTGTGACTTACACGGTCAAACCGGCCGAAGACATCGAAACCGGCTCGCGCATTTCGGCCTCGGCCCGTGTGCTGTTGGATACAGCGGCGCCGGAAGACACCCAAGAACTGATCTATGAAGTGGACGGCGAGGCGCCCGATACCGAGATTTCGGTCGAGCAGATCGAAGGCACCACGAATTGGCGGATCGACTGGTCATCGACCGATGATCTGGGTGGCTCCGGCGTTAAGCACGTCACGATCTACGTGGCCGAGGATGGTGGTGACTTCCGCATCTGGGAGCGTCGTCTGGAAGAAGCCTCTGGCATGCGGATATTTGAGGGCGAAGCGGGCAAGACCTACGAGTTCCTTGCTTTGTCGACCGATATCGCGGGCAATGTTGAAGAGCCCTCTGATGGCTCTGCCGTCACCTCCGATGGCCAACCGGTCAACCTGGGCGCGCCTGCGACCGTTGAAGGCACGACGCCGCCAAACTTCGGTCAACCGCCGGTGCCGCAACCGCAGCCATCGACCAATGAACTCTTCACCATTGCCGAAGAACTGATCCCAAGCGCCGATCCGTTGGTGCAACCTTCTGAATTTGAAGAGGTTCTGCGCCCCTTCATTGGTGGTGCCTTTGCCACGGGCATCCGCGAAAGTAACGGTGGCATCGCGCCAATGGCGGTGCTGGAACTCAGCACCGGCGACATCCTGGTCTCCGGCGGTTTGAACCGTGGCGAGATTTACGTCTTTGACCAGTTCGGCGGCGAAGCGTTGCCAGAGCGGTTGCTGGCGCAACTCGATGTGCCGATCTTCAACCTTGCGGAGGACGCTGATGGAAACATCTGGGCGACCACGGGTGGCGGCGCACTTCTGAAGCTGGACGCGGCAACGGGCGGCGTGATCGACAGCTATGGTGAAGGCATCACCATGGGTCTGGCGATCGAGGCGTCGACAGGTCTGATCTATGTCGGCACCAATGCGGGCATCTCCACCTTCAACACCGAAACGGAAGAGTTCGAACAGTGGAGCCGTGACGAGAACTTGCGCGTCGGCTCGCTTGCCTTTGACGACTACGGCATGTTGTGGGCGGTGACTTGGCCGGACCGGGCGCAAGTCGTGAACTTCAACGAGCGTCAGCGCGCGGTCGCACAGCTGACCTTTGACAGCGAGATCGACTCGATTGCCTTTGGTAAGGCGGGCACCGACCTCGCCGATTTGATGTTTGTGACCCATAACACGGGCCGCATTCTGAGCACGGGCGAAGAGGTCGAAGGGTCCGAGTTGACCATGGTCGACCTTGAGACCCTGCGCCGTGTTCCGCTGGCCAAAGGTGGCACGCGCGGTGATGTGGTCACGACCACGTCCGACAGCCGGATTCTGATCAGCCAGTCGAACCAGGTGGACGTGATCGCCCCGGCCTATAGCCCGTCTGTCATTGCGACAAACCCGCCAGCAGAGGCCACGATCCCGTTGCCGCTCTCGGTTCTGGCGGTCACCTATGACCAAGACATGTTCGCGGGCGATCCAACCTCTGCCGCGTCGGTCGCCAATTTGGCGAACTACACGCTCTCCGGCGCAGTGACCGGGGATAAAGCACCTGTCGCTGTCGTCTATGACGCGGCAAGCCGCACGGCGCTTTTGAAGTTCGACAACCTCACAGCGGATGACTACACGCTGACCGTGTCGCAATCGGTTGCCTCGATCAACGGTCTGCGGATGTTCGAGGATTATGTTACGACCTTCACCGGCATCGACGATCTCTCTGCCGTTCTGGATATCGAGTTCACGTCGACCCGCTTTAGCCGTGAGACGGGTGAGCTGAGCTATGAGGTCAAGATCACCAACCGGTCTGAGACCGACATCGTTCTGCCTGCGTTGCTTACGCTTGATCCACAGCGTGGATACGAGGGCATCCCAACTGACGCGTCGTCGCAAACGGCCTCGGGCCAGTGGTTGATCGACCTCGCCGCATCTCTGCCCGAAGACGGTCGCCTAGCGCCGGATGAAAGCACCTTCGGCACGACTGTGACGGTTGAAACGCCGGATAATCGTCGCGTTGCGTTCTCGACCGGGGTGATCGCAACCACCGCACCGAACGCGCCGCCGGTCTTCACCTCGATCCCACCTGAAAACGCAGCGATTGGCGAAGAACTGACCTTCTTGGCCGAAGCCGAAGACCCGGACGCGCAGACGGTTATCTATCACCTCTTGGAAGGCCCCGATGGCATGACCATCGACGCCGCGACGGGCGAGGTCACTTGGACGCCGCCCGCCGGTGAAAATGACCAAGTTCCAGTGATCTTACAGGCATTCGACAGCCGTGGTGCCGTTGCTGTCCAGCGCTTCTCGCTGAACGTGGATGGCGGCAATGGTGCGCCTGTCTTCCTGCAACTGCCAACGCAATTGCGCCTGACCGAAGGCCAGACAACGGAACTGCAGATCCTGGCAACAGACCCGGACGACGACGAAGTGGTCGTTTGGATTGACGATCTGCCCGGCAATGCGGCCTTTGATCCGGAAACCCGCGTCTTGGGTTGGAACGTCGGCTACGACCAGGCGGGAACCTATAACATCGTTGTCCGTGCCTCTGACGGGTTGCGCGAGATCGCAGCCAATATCGAGGTTCTGGTGGCCCCTGCCGCGAAGCCAGTGGAGTTGTTTGTTCCAGGCGATCTGACGGTGTCGGAAGGCGACCGCATTCGCTTCAACCTGCGCGCGGAAGGAGAGCCGGGCGCTCCGATCTCGTTTGGTGTGTTCAACAACACGCTACCGTTTGGATCCACGCTCAACGCCGCCACAGGCGAGTTCGAGTGGACACCTAACTTCATCCAAGCGGGCGAGTACGAAATCCTCTTTGCTGCGTCGGACGAAAATGGCGTCGCGATGGAGCGGATGGTGATCACGGTCGAAGCGTCCAATGGCGCGCCGGTCTTTGACAACTTCGATGGTCTGCAGACCTATGAGGGTCAGAACTTCCTCTTGCGCGTCTTTGCCGAGGATCCCGACAATCCGTTCTACGAGCCTGGCGGTCGCAACGCCGATGGTGAGTTGATCGAAGACGGCACCTATCCACGTTCGGTCACTGTTGAGGTCGTCAGTGGCCTGCCAGAGGGCGCCAGCTTTGACGAAGACACTTGGGCGCTGACTTGGGTGCCGGGCCATACGCAGGCTGGAACCTATGACATCACCTTCCGCGCGACGGATGATGGCGCGGAATCCGGCACACCGCTGAGTGTTGAGCAGACGCTGACCATCGAAGTGTTGGAGCTCAACCTGGCGCCAACCATTGCGCCCATCGACAATGTGTCGCTGCGCCGCGACGAGGTTCTGGAATTCCAGGTCAACGTTGCCGACCCAGAAGGCGACGGCCTGACGCTGCTTCTACAGAACGAACAGCAGGGCTTTGCGCTGCCGGACTTCGTTGCCTTTACCGACAATGGCGACGGCACAGGCACGGTGCGTTTGACGCCAGGCTATGGCGACCGCGGCGATCATCCGGTGACGCTGATCGCCTATGACGATGGCGGGGCGCAGGGCGTGCGCCAGGGCGCGGCTTACACCTTTGTCATTGAAGTGATCTCTGAAAATGAGCCGCCGCTCTTTGCCTATCAAGGCGATGTGGTGGCCGTGACGGGCAGCCTTCTGTCCTTACCGATCAACGTCACTGACGACGATCAGGACGATATCACCTGGGCCTTGTCTGGTCTGCCAGCCGGCGCCACGTTGACGCCCGATCCATTGATCTACGGCCGGTCGCTGCTGGAATGGACACCGACCGCAGTTGAAGTTGGCGAGTACCCCGTCACCATCAGCGCGACCGATACCGGCGCGGATGGGCTTGTCGATCCGGTCACGACTGAGTTGACCTTCACGCTGCGCGTCCGCACCGCGAACTCAGCACCGGTCCTTGATCCGGTGGGGGCGTTGTCGGGGCAAGAGCGCAGCCTCTTCTCCTATGACTTCAACGCGGTCGATCCTGATGGCGATCCGCTGACCTACACGGCAGTTGATCTGCCGCGCGGGGCCGAGTTGAACCGCGAAACGGGTGAGCTGACATGGGAGCCCGATGCCAACCAGGCGGGCACTTACCAGATCACGATCACCGCCAGCGACGGCAACGCGTCCTCGACCGAAACAGTTGAAGTCGTCATTGACGAGCGCAACCGGGCGCCGGTCTTCGTGCCGATGATCACGCAGCTTGGTCGCGAACGGGCCGAGATCCGCTTCTCGGTCATCGCGACCGATCCCGATGGCGATCAAACCCTGCTGAGTGTTGTGTCGGGCCTGCCCGAAGGTGCGGCCTTCTCGGAAGAGCGCGGCGAGTTTGCGTGGATTCCGCAATATGATCAGTCGGGTGACTATACGCTCAAGCTGGTGGCTCAAGACCCTGGCGGCCTCGCGACGGAATTCGAAGTCGATATCTCCATCGCGGATGTGAACCGCGCACCAGAGCTATCGGCCTCTGATCGGTCTTTCCTGATCGGTGAAGAGAAGTCCTTCATCCTCGAAGCGTCCGACCCGGATGCGGGCAGCACGCTCACATTCCGCGCGCTGAACCTGCCGGAAGGTGCCGTGCTGAACGAAGCGACGGGCGAGGTGACTTGGACACCGGGACCTGGCCAGGCCGGGGACTACTACGTCACCTTCATCGCCGATGATGGCAAACTGACGGATCGTCAGACGATTGTCATGCGCGCATCGCTGGAGCCGATTGAACCCGTGGTCCGGATCGAACTCACGCCAAGTTTTGCTGTGGTGCCGGATCAGCCTGTCTTGGTCACGGTCGTGGCGGACTCGCTGAGCGATATTGATCAGATCACGCTCTTTGTCGGCGATACCGAGATTGCGTTGGACGATAAGGGCCGGGCGGTCATCACGCCGACGGAACCTGGCAAGCTGCAGTTGCGGGCCACAGCCCTCGACTTTGACGGCATCACGGGCGAGGCAACGCTGCCCTTGAAGGTCCGCGACCCCGCAGACCGCATCGCGCCAACAGTTGGGTTTGACCCAGCGCTGGGCGCGTCCGAGTTGGACGGTGTGGTCGAGATCAATGCAATCGTTGACGACGCGAACCTGGACTTCTGGCGGCTTGAGCTTTGGGCGCGCGATGGGTTCGAACCGCTGGCCGTTCTGGCCGAAGGGGAAGATGCATTCTTTGGCTCAGCGCATTCCTTCGATACAGGCACCCTTGTCAATGGCTTCTACCGTCTGCGGCTGACAGCAGGCGATATCGGCGGACGGGTTTCGCGCGATGAGATCGATGTGGAAGTCAACGGTACCGAGAAGTCCGGCGTGTTCCAGACGACGCGCACGGATATGACCGTGCAGTTGGGCGGCGTGTCCTTCGATCTGATGCGGGCTTATAACTCGCTGTCGCCGGTCGATCCCGACTTTGGCTCGTGGTCTGCCGGATGGGAAACCAATGTCGAACTGGGCACAGCGCTCACGGGGCGCGAGGTCTACGGCATCTACAATCCGCTGCAGGAGGGCGACCGCCTGTACTTGACAGCACCGGATGGCACACGGCTTGGATTTACCTTCCAGCCGGTGATCGAAAAAGTTGGACCGCTGACCTTCTTCCGCGCGACATGGTCGTCGGATGCGGGCAACGACTACACGTTGGAGAGCGCGGACACGCTCCTGCGGAAGTCAGGCGGACGGTTCTATGTCTCTGATAGCGGCTTGCCCTATAACCCGACCGATCCGTTCATCGGTGGCGCGCAGCCGTTTGTCCTTGGTGCGCCGGATGGCACGGACTACGTTCTGGACGCCGATGGCTCGGTCCAAGAAATTCGCAAGGGCGAAGACCGTCTCTTTGTTGGCGACAGCGGTGTGACCTCGCCGACTGGGGATGTGCTGAGCTTCCTGCGCGACAACGAAGGCCGGATCACGCGGGCGACGTCCTATACTGGTGACGTGGTCGTCTACACCTATGACGATGATGGTCAGTTGATCGGTGCCCGGTCGCTGCAAACGGGCGAAGGCGCGCGTTATGGCTATGTCGGCGGTCGACTGACCGGCGCGTCCGAGATTGGTGTGGCTGGTGGTGGCACGGTTGTGTCCTACGGCGAAGACGGTCAGGTCACAACGCGCGACGTCGAAGAAGACCTTGGTGGTCTGACCCAAGTCACGCCGCGAACGATCGATGTTCCGGCAGGCGCAGATGGCGTCTCTAGCTACACTGTCACGATCCGCGATAGCGAGGTCGCCGCCGCAGCCGGAGGCCGCCTGATCCTGCGGGTCGAGTTGGGATCGGAAAGTGCGACGCCCGCCATCGAAGGCGCGGGCCTTCTGTCCATCAACCGCGCGGACGGAAAGACGACCGGGCTCTTCAGCATCACGGCAGGTGGGTTCTATCGGATCGACGTGTCGGGCGGTGTTGCCACGACGATGGATGTGACCATCGCGGGCGACATCAACCGCGACGGGGCTGTGGACGGCACCGATAGCGCGCTTTTGACCGACAATGCACCACCGCCGCCGTTCCTGGATATCGACGGGGACGGCGCCATCGATGCGCAAGATCGGCAGGTTCTGAACGTGAACTTCGGCGTTCGCAAGAACGACGCGCCACAAGTGGCCGAAGTGCTGCCGACGCTCTTCACCCATGTCGAATTGCCCATCGCTGTTGCGCTGGATGAGATTGCCAAAGACCTGGATGGCGACCGCGTGTTCTTCCGGATTGTGAGCACCGAAAACGTGACGGCGACATTCACCACGGATGGGGAGTCGCTGCGGATCCGTCCAGATGATGACTTCAGCGGGAACGCGTCGATCACAGTTGTGGCGGATGACGGCTATACCTCCACATCCGAGATCACGCTGGATGTGGAAGTGTCTGATGCGGCGCTAACAGATGTCTCGTTCCTCTTCCGGGATTACCGTTTCGACAACCCAGGCGAGTCTGCGAACGTGATCGTCGTGGGTCAGTTCGAAGACCAAGCGGATGTGATCCTGCCCTTTGATTATGTCAGCGTGTCAACGTTGGACGACAGTGTGGCTTCGATCAGCTCGCAAGGCGTGCTGCGCGGCAAGAAGATCGGGGATACAGCCCTGATTGCAGAACGCGACGGCAAGCGCGCTGGTACGGCTGTCAGCATCGGCACACCACCGGATTCGCGCGGCCAAAGCGTTGAGATCAACGGCATTGATGCCTATCCAGACGCCGTGACGATCCTTGAAGAAGGCGGCACGCGTCAAATCGTGACCTCCATCGCGTCGGAATACCCGATCTATGTGGCGGGCACCGAGGATGGCGTGGTCTACGTTGTCTCGGATGAGGATATCGTGACCGTTGATGACAACGGTCTGATCCAGGCCGTGTCCGAAGGTGCCACAGATATCACGGTGATCTACCGGGGTGCCGAGGAAACAATCCAGGTCAACGTCGCAACACCGATCCAGGGTGAAACGGCGACCATCGGCTCCGAAGGCGGCGCGATCCAAACCGATGACGGCCTTGTTGCCGCCTTCGGCGCAGGACAATTGCCAGACGGTGCGACGGTCACGCTGAAAAGCCTGGACGAGGCGGAGTTGGAAACGGCCGTGCCGCCCGACTTCGACTTCCTGTCCGCCGCCGAGTTCGACATCCAGGGCGGTGACCTCAGCGGTCCCATGCAGTTCGCGGCACCCGTCTCTGGCCTGAACGAAGGCGACGAGGTCATCTTCTTCTACGAGCGCGATATCTCTGTCGAAACCGGCGGTGAGTTCGGCAAGATGTGGTTCGTGGCGGATACCGGGGTCGTTGGGGCTGACGGCGTCGCCCGGACCGCCTCGCCACCCTTCCCGGGCTTGTCAGAGCGCGCGAACATCCTGGTAGCAAAGGCCAACAAACCTCTCTTGCAGGCCAATGTCATCGCAGCGCCTTTGGCACTGGCGTCGATGGTCGTCATGTCTGGCATGTTGATTGGTGCTGCTGTTGGCGGTGTTGCGGGCGCTGTTGCGGGTCTGGCGATTGGCGCGACCCTGTCCTTGCCGCTGTTCCTCACGCCGCGGTTCCAGAACTACATCACCTACAACCAATACCTAAACTCACGCTCCGGCGAAGCGCTTGAGCGCGCCGTGCATGAGGTTGATCCGGTCGGTGTTGAAGGCCGCATCGTCATTTCGCCAGACTATCCACCGGCCCCACAGAACCCTGCCGTAGGCGATCCTCCTGCCATTACAAACATTGTTGGCAAGCAGCAGGCTGATCTGTCGGTGAAGCTGACCGTGACCGCGCAAAACCTCTACTACCCGACCGGAAGTGCAGCAGCGGGCGGCTTTGGTGGCCAGATCACGGACGGCCGCATTCGGATGACCATCGGGTCGTACGAACGCTACATTCCAGGCAGTGCCTTCACCAATGTTGAACAGAACCCAGATGGTAGCGGATCGTTCGACATCGATGTGCCGGAAGATATTTTGTCGACCAAGGCGAAATTCTTCTTTGAGCGTCCGGTCCCCGGCGGCGCGGCAGGGGGCGATAACGGCTGGTCCAGCATAACGCTGCCAATGTCGTCCGAAGCCTTCACCATAAGCAATACGCGTGGGTATGGCGTGATTGGCGCCAGCGGGCGCACACCTGGCACATTTGGGCAAGCGGTTCTGCAGGTCTTCGACACAACCACATCGGAATTCAGCGGCGGTGCAAGCTCTGGCACGGTTGGTGCAGGCGGTTTTGCGAACGAAACCAATGAATTGGTGGCCAATATCGGGCTTGTCGACAATGGTCAGCCGATCAATGGCCGCCCGTTTGACACTGTGCTGGCAAGCGACCTGTCAGCCGCGTATGTCGGCGTAGTTGGCGGTGTTGCGGTCGTTGATATGTTGACGTTGAAGCAGTTCGACGTCGATCCCAACACAAGTGGGACTAATATCATCAAGATCCCAGGGTTTGTGACCGCGCTTGTCCTCGATAACACGGGTAACTTCCTCTACGCTGCGGCCAACGGTAAGATCCACCGGATCGACCTGCGGCCTGGCGAAACGACCTACCTCGATATCCAAGAGATCGACCTTGGCATCCCGTCGGATGTTGCCGAGGCGACGCGGGGTCGGATCAATGGCCTCGCCATCGACGCGGATGGTGAATACCTCTATGCGGCGGTCCCCTATAACTCCGCGTTTGGGACCAATGGTTGGCTGCGCAGCGAAGGCAAAGAAGGCAAGATCTTTGTCATTGATATCAAAGAGGTGCGTCCGCCTCTCCTGGTGAACGAAACCTTCTTGACTGTGGTCGGCGAACTTGATGCCGGACAGGAACCCTACGACATCAAAGCAACTTCGGATGCGGGTCGATTGGCGTTCGTTTCGCGGGGTGAATTCAAATCTGGGTTCTACACGATCGAGGTGACAAACTCGTCGCCAACGTCGTATGCAGCGACCGTCAAAAAGCTTCCAACGTCGTCCGACCCTGACCGTAGTTTCCCATTCTCGATCAACGAGGGTCTGATCGGTGTCAGATATTCGCCGCTTGTGATCCCCGTTCCGTTCTATGGCGCGATCTATATCGATAACTATACGAAGCTGAGCAGTCAGAACTATGACCTGGATATTCGCTATCCTGCCGGTCTGACGATCATGCCTGACCTCAGCTATGCTTTCGTCGCGGACTATGCCCTGTCGCGGTACTTCACCATCTCAGCTGAGGTCGCCTATCAGATCGAACTGCGGCACGATCTGGGGTCGAAAGTCGGTATCATCCGTAACCCATTTGGGCTCGATAGCGCGGAATGGGCGGAACAGGGTATCGAATACGCGCATGGGTCAGCCGAGCACATCGGGTCGACCACACCGATCCCGGATCAGTACATGCATGAGGTTGAGTTGCGTCCCGATGGCACGCAGCTCTTTGCAAGCTTCCGGGCTGCTGGGGCCATCACCTCCTATAACACAGCGAACTTGCTGGCCGCCGCCGAAGGGCGCGCCAATGGTGCTGTTGGCTTTGATGTGACATTCGATTTGGACCAAGGCTCGAACCGCAAGTATCCGGTCGATCAACTGGGCAATACGCCAGCGGAACTGCGGGCAAATGATGACGTCGTGGATGACCCTTACGACGTGACGGCCTTCGCAACCGGTCTGGATGTTCAGAACGAGGTTGGCGTGCGGCTTGTGGCGCCCGGTTCGCCTGTGCAGCTATATGGCGACACGCCAGCACCGCTTCTTTTCGAAGTGCAGTTGGATCCCCGTAAGCTTGGCGGCTCGTTCTACGAGGCGGATCTGTACCTTAGCACGCAACCACCCGGATTTGGCCTCTTCCCCGGCGACTCTGCGCGCGCGCGTCCATCGACAGCCGATGCACCGCCGGATCAGTTGAACGACGACTACCTCCGCAACCGTCTGCTGAATACGCGGATCACAGTCGGCGAACATGCCTTCAAGTCCGGCTACCTTCACATTCTGAAGCCCGACGGGACGCTGCTGGACAGCGTTGAAGTGTCGAACGGCATGGCGTCCTACGATGGCAAAACCTACAGCTCCACCGGCGGTGTGCCCGACGATCAAGTCCTCATGGTCTTGGCTTCCGATGCGCTGGCGCAGACGCTGATTGCAAACAACACCTACTACTGGGGTGTCGACATCAAACGCGATGGCGGTCCGCTTCGGGCGGATGCCTTCTTTGAAGTCGACAAGGTTGAAACGCCGGGCTTCTTCTCTTCGGTCAACATTGTGACGCACGGCTTCCAGCCAATGGGCTTCTATCCTGACTATGCTAACCGTTCGCTGGATGTGGATCAGCTGTCGTCTTGGATTGGCGTCGGTCGTGTGATCTCCGAGGCTTCGGGCGGCGGCACGATCTTGGTCTACAGCAAAGAAACCGGTTTGTTCTACAAGGTCGACGAGTACAACCCACTGGTCGACCGGCCGGTGATTTCCTCGACCCCGATCAACCCAAGCAGCTTGCCGGAAGGCGAAGCCGTGACGCTCGTCCTGGACTGGTACCGCGAGTCCAACGTGTCTGATAGCGGCTTCTCGGAAGCGGCGGCGGATGCGTTCTTTGCGGCGATGGTGCATCTTGATCGGCAACTGGGTGGCGGCTACGGCACGCCCGGCAACCTCTTCAACAGCCCGCTCCACTTTATTGGCCACAGCCGCGGGACCGTTGTGAATTCCGAGATTATTCAACGTCTTGGCACATACTACCCTGAGTCGGACGCGGCAGGCGGCTTGGATCTGTTGATCCAGCAAACCAGCCTGGATCCGCATGACTTCAAGCAGGGTACGCTGAAGATCAATGTCGATCAGATTATCTCGAACTGGCTGAATGTGCTGCGCCTGAGCGGTTTGGCCGTCTCGCTTGTCGCGCCTCCGGCCGGTGCCGCGATTGGCCGGACCGTCGAGTTGATGAAGAAGGCTTGGGACATTGCCAAGGCGCTGGCGTCGATGTTCGGTCTGCAAGTTAAAGAACTGCCGTTTGACGATTTTGCCGACCCGAATGTGACCGTTTGGAGTAACGTGAACTTCGCGGATACCTATTTCCAAGAGACCGCGGACGAAAACGTTGAAGGCCTCGTGGAGACTGTGCTTGACTCCCTGAGCTTGCTGCCGACGACAACACCGAACGGGACAACAGTGCCCACCACCAAAGATTCTGGCGCGCCGAAACCGACAACGCTGCAAGGCGTCTCGAAGAGTGACCTTGAGGTCAAATTCACGGGGGAAGGCTTCCAAGTCTCCGGCTTTATCGACGACGACCTTTTGGCGACGCCGCACAGCCGTGTGATCAACTGGTATCTCGGCACCGCCGACGTTAATGCGCTTTACCTCGAAGGTATGCCAATCCGCCGGTCAAATGGCGATATCAACTCTTTCGTGAACCAGTCGCGTGAGGGTGCTGATACGGGTGGTGGATACTTCGACTTCTGGGCGGAAGTCTTCAATGATCAGCCGTGGTATGTGGTTGATCCTGTTGCGTTCGACGCAGGTTGGGGGGACGTTAAAACGTACTTCCAAGATTACTTCAAAACCGCCGGATCGAACACGGACGATAGCAGCGCGATCAAACCGAACGAAGCGGTCGGGACAGGCTACTACTTCTCGTATTCGGGGTCCGGATTCCACCTGGAGCCTGAAGACAGCGACAAACAACGCACCACAGTCGACTTTGACAACACTGAAGTGAAGCGTCCAAAGCTGCCTGCAGGTCAGTCCTATGCTGCAGTTCCGTCCGTGTTCAACGGGGGCTTCCAGCACGGGACGCGGCACGCGATTTCGGGCTATGTTGGCTGGATGTTCAAGACAGTCTTTGGCAATGCGGTCGATAACTACATCAACCCGCCCGAAGACCTTACCGATGCGCAACTGGCGCAGAACCAATTGGGCGATACGCTCAGCAACGGCTCAACAAAGCCGAAGAAACCAGCAACCAGCGCCTTGCCAAGTCTCGACCAGCTTGCGCTGCCGGGCAACCTGGGCCGGTTCCCGCTGAACCACGACCTGCCGGGTTGGTCGATGCATGGGGACACGTCCTATACGGTCAACATCCTGCGCGAGCTCTTCCCGACATTCTTCGACGGGCCGATCGACATCACCAGCTTGTTCCTGGTCAACAAGAACCTGACGGGGCTCTTTACCGATACGTTGGATGTTCTGCTGAAGCCGATGATCGACAAATACGTCACCGGTAAGCTCTTTTCGGTCATCGAAGATAAGTTCAACTTCACGAATGATCTGACGACAGAACAGATCGGCCTGCAGAAGTCCGTTCAGTACCTCGATGACAACAATGCAGAAGTGATCGGGACCAACGTCGTTCGAAAAGGTACAGGCGAATTCCTGATGACGGACGCCGATCTGCTGGCGCGCTCCACGGCTGCAGCAGAGTTGCTCCTGCCGGAGTTCCAGCTGACGCAAACGCTCGCACAGCTTCTCGATACGGCTATTGCAGGAATTCTGAGCGATCCGATCCTGCAAAACTATGTCAAAGGCTTCACCGACTTCCAGCTTGCTGGTGCGCCGAAGATTGTCGAAGTCCTGGCGGCCGACAGTAACACGCCAGACCAACAGGCTGACCGTAAGAAGAAAGCATCGGCAGTTGCTGCATTTGTATCCGCGAACCTGTCCACCTTGTTGACGCAAGGTCTCGGCTTTGACTCTACACCCAACTACGGCCTGATCATGGGCGCTGGCAGCGTGATCAAGGACTTGGTTGGTGCCGTCATCACGTCCCAGCAACCAGACTTAGGCGGTCCAGACTTCTCGTTCAAAGAAGAGTTGGACAAAGCGCTTGATGGTGTTGGCAGTCACTTTGCGAACTTCTCAGAGATCACACACAACCGGATGCTTGTGCCGAATGACGCGGACAAGCTTGCGATTGACGTCTTCTCGCCCTTCAACGTGGACGATGGCGCGACGCTGACCGTGACGTTCCTGAAACCAGATGGGTCCCAGATCGCAGCTTCAGAGACATTGACGGTCCCACCTAGCCTGTTCCAGAACCATACATTGGAATTCACGGTACCCGGCGACGCAAAGGGTGAGATCGTGATGCTGAAGATCGCGCAGAACGGTCTGGAAGTTGAACAAACCACGGTCGACACTGTCCTGCTCGCGACCTTCCCAACCGCTGCAGCCGTGAAAAACGGCTTGGAAGGTTTTGCGAACTTCATGGTTATCGACAACGTTCGTCTGACGGGTTTGTCCATCAACCAGAACGCGTTGACCGAGGGCACTGGGTCGGACGACACTTTGTCAATTGTTGAGGCAACGGCGCTGGCGGAAGTCGCGAAGGGCATCTGGCTCGACAGCGGCTTGGTGCCAGGGGCAGAAGTCTTCCTGAACGAAGTCACGTTGAACGTCGGTAACCTTGACGGCACGAAACTCGCGCAAACCGTGGAGAACGTGATCACGATTGATCTCGATGCGGCTGGCCACGGCTGGTTCGTCGATGACACGCCGCTGACCACGGAAGAGTTTGAAGCCACAGATGTGGATCACGTCTTCCGCGCGGCGACGGGCGATGCTGCGGGTCGGATCGATTTGCTCAGCGTTCTGCTGCACGAATATGGCAACGCGATGGGTCTGCAGGACCTCAACGATGCCAGCGGCGAAGGCTATGTGATGACCGGCCTTATCGATGTGGGTCAGCGGCGACTGCCGTCTGGTCCAGACGTTGGTGATTGGACCGATCCGACCACGCTGATCGAAGAAGCGGTGGAAGAAACCGCACCAACTGGGCTCGCACCGCAGACGCAGTCTACAAGTGGTGAAGAAGCGGCCACGACACCGGCGGCCTTTACCACGGCGACAACATCGAGCGCTTCAACCGTTGACACATTCGGCAATGGGCGCTTTGACCTTGGCCTTGACGATGCCGACGCCCGTTGGTCCGCCATTGGTGCGGCGACCATCGAGAATGGCGAAGGCGTGCTCGACGAGCAAACGACCCGCATGTCGACGCTGCATCAGGCGTTCCCAGTTCCATCCGAGGCGACAGGCATCCGCTTCACGATCACATCCATTGATCTCTTCCAGACGGACGGCACGGCGCCGGATGCGTTTGAGGCAGCCTTGTTGGATGCGTCTGCGGGTGGTTCCGTGCTGGCAGCAATTGAGGGCTTTGGTCTCACAGATGCGTTCCTCAACATCCAGCCAGACGGCACGATCCGCACCGCGGACGGCGTTTCCGTTCAAGAGGTTGATGGCGAGTTCATTGTGACTGTCAGCTTTGATGGCGTAACTCTGCCAGAAAATGTGCGTTTGAGCTTTGACCTGCTGGGTCTTGGTGCTGTGGACAGTCGCGTGACCATCGACAACGTGCGTTTGCTGGGTCTCAGCGAAAACGAAGCGCCGATTGCGCGGGACGAGACAGCGTCGACCAACGAAGACACAGCAGTCTTGATCGACATTCTGGACAATGATGAAGACCCAGATGGCGATCCGACGACGGTCGAAATCCTCAGCGGTCCTGCAGCTGGTACGTTTGAACGTCAAGCGGACGGTCAGTATCTCTACATACCTGCTGATGATGACTTCGGCGTCTATGAGGTGACCTATCAACTGTCCGATGGCGCGCTGCAAAGCCGTGTTGCGACGCTGACGATCACTGTGAACTCCGTCAACGACGATCCGACCATTGATCCGGTCGATCCAATCACAGTGGTCCAAGGCGAGACGGTGCAAGTGACCTTCACGGGCGCCGACACAGAGGACCTGCCAGAAGATCTGCGCTTTGATGTGCTCAGCGGACCTGAGGGCGTCCAGATCGACGAAGAAACGGGTGAGATCACTTGGATCAGTGCAAGCGTTGGGCTGAGCCAGATTACAGTCGAGGTGCGCGACACAGATGGTGGTACCGCATCAACCACGCTGGATATCACAGTGCTTGTGGCACCTGTTATCGCTCCGCTTGATGCGGTCACTCTTGACGACGGTGAGGCGCTTAGCGTGACGCCGATGGTCACGGATCCCGATACCGATCCTGCAGATTTGACGTTCGAAAAGGTCGCGGGTCCGGACTGGATCAGCGTTGACGCGGCGACAGGCGAGATTACGGGCGACAGCACGGGCAACCCTGGCGGGTTCGTGGTAGAGATCAAGGTCACTGACGCAGATGGCCTAAGCGATATGGCGACGCTTTCGGTGGTCGTGACCTCTGAATTGGCTGCGCCGATCATTGCGCCGATTGATCCTGTCACCCTGGACGAGGGCGACGCGCTGGGTGTGACGGCCACCGCAACAGACGCGGATACGGATGTCGCAGACCTTAAGTTCTTCAAGGTGAGCGGCCCTGATTGGGTCACTGTCGCTGAGACGGGCGAGATCTCGGGCGACAGCAATGGCAATCCTGGCACGTTTACGGTGACGGTTGAGGTTGTCGATTTGGACGGCTTGCGGGACAACACCAGCTTCCAGATCACAGTGACCCCAGAACCGGTCGCGCCGATCTTGTCGCCTTTCGCACCGGTGACGCTGGACGAAGGTGCTCCGCTGACGGTCGCATCGATCGTCACCGACCCAGACACCGATCCTGCCGATCTGACCTTCGAGAAAGTCTCCGGCCCAGATTGGATCGCTGTTGCTGCAGCGGATGGCGGTATCACGGGCGATACGTCGGATAATCCAGGTCAGTTCCAAGTCGTGGTGAAGGTCACGGACGCTGACGGTCTCAGCGATATGAAGACCCTCTCGGTCACAGTCGTGCCCGAACCCATTGCGCCGATCCTCGATCCGTTCGCACCTGTGGTCTTGGACGAAGGCTTGGCGCTGAGCGTGACGCCAGTTGTCACAGACCCAGATACGGACCCAGCGGATCTGGTGTTCGAAAAGTTTGCAGGCCCTGACTGGATCAGCGTCGATCCTGCAACCGGTGAGATCACTGGCGACACTGCGGGCAACCCGGGTCAGTTTGACGTCGTGGTCAAGGTCACGGATGCCGACGATCTGACAGACATGAAGACCTTGTCCGTCACAGTAGTGCCAGAGGTCGTCGCCAATCCAGGTGTGACCGTCGCGCTGGGCGCCTCGCTGATCCGTGGACCCGGCCAGGTTCTGACTGATGTCGGGTTGGAGAGCGTTGGTCAGCCCGTTCAAATGGACATTGACGCGGGGCTTGAGTCGCTGGCGCTGCTGCTGGCCTATGATCCGGCGGCAATCAGCGGCTTGCAAATCCTGGCGGGGCCGGATGCGCCACAGGATATGCAACTCGACATCGTCGACGATGGTGCCGGACAAGCACAAATTGCGCTGACGATGCAACAGCCATTCCCTGGCGGGTTCGACCTGGCGATGATCGCAATCATCGCGACAATCGCGGATACGGCACCTTACGGCGGCGTCCATGATCTGTCGCTGAGCGTGATCAGCACCAACGGCACCGAACCGCCCACTGAGAGCACCGATACAGTCACGCATGTGATTGGCTA
>CAWUIP010000017.1:0-38944 GCA_963922415.1 uncultured Aliishimia sp.
GACCCTCTCTCAGATCACGCCGCAATCTGTCCCAAAATCCCTGACGACGGACAGTAGAATTCAATTGACCCCATCGCGGGACAAAGCGGCCCTTTGGCATTTGATCGCCAATGTCGGCTTTGGCGGGAAAGCTGCAAAAGGCACAACTCACTCCTCGCGCGACACCTTCCCGGAAGAAAAACACACTGATTTGAGAAAACTCTGACTTTCAAGCAACGTCACGCAAAGCTGAAGGCGTTTCTTGAATTCCGCTCATCATCTTGGCCGCTTTATTGATTTCTCAACCGCAAATATTTGCGCTCTACTGATGGTGTTGAGAGGCGACTATGGTCAGACGGACGCAAAGACAAAGGGCAACGGCCAGCGGATATGGACCGGTTGCAACGCCTTCTTTCCAGATTGGAGGCGCTTTGCGCCCGCTGTCGTCGCCTGAATTGGCGGCCATCGAAACGCATGCCTACGACATTCTTTCGACTGTGGGTATGGTTGGATTGCCAGCAGAGGCAACCGAGCGTGCGCTGGCCGCAGGCGCGTGGCATCGCCCGGATGGACGCCTGTGTTTTTCACAAGCCTCGATCAAAAGTGCCTTGAGCCGCGCTCCGCGCAACGTCTCGCTGCCGGGTTTCACAGCTGACCGAGATCTGCAGATCGGTGGCCGCCGCGTTCACATCGGCACAGGCGGGGCGGCCGTTCAGGTTTTGGACGCTGCAACCGGAATGCACAGGGACAGCACGCTGAACGACCTATACGATCTTATGCGCGTCTTGGACGTTTCCTCGAATATTCACTACGGCGTGCGCCCTGTTGTGGCCCGGGATGTGACGGACCCCTTGGAGCACGACATCAACACCGCCTTTGCCTGTCTCAAGGCGACCTCGAAACCCATCGGCATCAGCTTTTGCGAACCGGACCATATCGATCCAATTGTCGGGATGTTCGATATGGCACTTGGGCACCCCGGTGCTTTCCGCGAAAGACCGTTCTGCATGGCTGTCGTCGTCCACGTGGTACCGCCGCTGACCTATGCCTCCGAAGGGATACTGATGCTGGAGAAGGCGATAAGGGCAGGCATGATCCCGCAGATATGCTCGGCAGGGCAAGCCGGTGCGACGAGCCCGGTCACACTGGCCGGAGCCTTAGCGCAAGGTTTGGCAGAGTGTCTGGCCGGTTTGGTTGTGGTTGACGGAATTGAGCAGGGCAGCCCCTGCATCTATGCGTTGATGCCGTTCATTTCTGATCTGCGCACTGGCGCCATGAGTGGCGGCGGCGGTGAGGCCGCCATCGCCAATGCGGCTGCTGCCCAGCTTCTGGCGCATATCGGCCTGCCGTCCACTGTATCGGCAGGCATGACGGATTCGAAATTGGTTGATGCGCAGGCAGGCTATGAGAAAGGCTATACCGTCGCTCTGTCAGGGCATGGCGGGGCGGACATGATCAACCTGTCCGTGGGCATGCTGGGGTCGATCATGGTGGCCAGCCCCGAGGCCATGGTCATCGATGACGACATGTGCGGGGCCATCCTGCGCAGCATCAAGGGGATCGAAGTGAATGCCGAGACGTTGGACCTGGACGCAGTCGAACGCGTCGTCACCCGGGACGGGCACTATCTTGGTGAAGGCGCGACGTTGAGGCGCATGAAGTCAGACTATCACTACCCAACCCTTGCCAATCGCCAAAGCGTCAATGACTGGGTTGACGCGGGCAGTCTTTCGATCTGGGATCAGGCACGAACGCGCGTATCGGAAATTCTCGCAGCACCCCCGTCCGATCACCTGAGCGCCGACGCGGAAAAGCAAATTCGCGATCACTTTCCCATTTACCTTCAGCCTTAAAGGGACCGCCATGCATGTTTTCAGAAGTATGGTTATCGACGCTGACATTCATAACGTCTGGGCCGCCGTGCGCGCTTTTGACGGCGTGGTGCATTGGAATCCGGGCGTGGTAGGCGCTGTGTTGGAGAACGGTGCACCCACGGCAACCGGCACCATCCGCAAGCTGGACATCGCCGACGGCTCGGCTTTTAGGGAAACACTGCTGGCGCATTCCGATACCGAGTATTTCTATACTTATGACATCCTCGAAAGTGCCTTGCCCGTCATCGAATATGTGTCCACGCATCGCTTCCTCCCGATCACGCACACCGGCCAGACCCTGGGTATCTGGGAAAGCCGTTTTGAGTGCGCGGCAAGCGACGCGGCCGAAATGGAGCAGACCATCGGTGATGCGATCTACATCGGTGGCATGACCGGACTAAACCAATTCCTGAAGGAGACCGAGAATGGTTGACACCCTGGCCCCGCTCGCTGTGATCGGCGTCATGACGCCGGCTATGAACACCGTCGTTCAGCCCGAGCTAGAATTGCTGCGCCCTGAAGGGGTGACCAACCAGATGCAACGGTTCCGTTTGGGCGGCGATGCGGTGTCGGACGACTTGCCGGTTGAGGCGGACAAACTGATGGACTGCGCACCATTGGCAATCGCTGTGGGTCTAACAACAGATGCGGGCCCTGGCGGGCCGGACAAGCTGGCGGCACGCTGCAAAGATATTGCCGGTCAGGTCGGAGTTCCCGTGCTGGGCGCATCTCAGGCAGACTACGAGGGCTTGCGCGCTTTGGGGGCAGTGCGGGTTGGCATTGTCACGCCATTCAACGCCGAGGTTGATGCGGTGGTGAAGGCAAACACCGAAAACGCCGGTTTCGAGGTGGTCGCCATCAAGGGCACTGAAGCACCGTCGCTTCCGGAAATCTGCGAGACGCCACTGGACAATATCCGCGCCGTTTTCGCGGAGGTCGCGGCCTCTGACTGCGACGTTATCCTACAGGTCGGTACTGCTCTGCCAGTGGTCGCAATGATCAGCGAATTGGAAGCTGCCCATAGCAAGCCAATCGTGGCCTGCAATGCTGCCGTCTATTGGCATACGCTGCGCACCATCGGGATCACCGATCCAATCAAGGGGTTCGGCAAGCTGTTGGAGATGCATTAATGAAAAGCCATGCCCAGGTAGTGATCATTGGTGGAGGCGCGGTCGGCGCGGCCATTCTCTATCATCTGGCCAAGGCGGGCATTACCGATGCGGTTTTGCTTGAAAAGAACGAACTGACCGCCGGATCAACCTGGCATGCAGCAGGTAACATCCCTACTTACGCCAATTCATGGTTGGGTATGCGGGCCGGAAACTATGCATGGCAGCTTTATAAAGAGCTTGCCCAAGACGACGACGCGCCGATCACTTATCGCCACACGTCCGCGATCTGGCCTGCGCACACGCCAGAACGGATGCAGTTGTTTCAACATCTTTGCGGGGTCTCTCGTTCCGCTGGGTTTGACCTGTCGATGCTTGGCGCCTCCGAGATCGAGGAGATGCATCCCTATTGGAAAGCAGATGACACCATTCTTGGCGGGATATTGGACCCTTACGAAGGCGACATCGATCCCAGTCAATTGACCCAGGCACTGGCCAAGCACGCCCGTGCCATGGGGGCCGAGGTTAAGAGGTTTACGCCTGTCACGGGATTGTGCCAGCGCGCCTCAGGGGAGTGGGAGGTCGAAACGCCAAACGGTCAGATCATTGCAGGCACGGTGATCAACGCAGCCGGATCAAACGGCGGTCGCGTCGCGGCGTTGGCAGGCCTGCACGTGCCGGTCATCACGCTGGAACATCAGTACATGGTGACATCTCCGCTGGCGGCTCTTGAAGAAAATACAGCCACCTTTCCACTGATCCGCGATCCCGACATCCGGTTTTACCTGAGACGCGAGCGCAACGCGCTTTTGCTTGGCTCCTACGCTCACGAAGGTCGCCCGGTCTGGCTAGATGGTGTGCCGCAGGATTTCGACCACCAGCTTTTTGCCGACAACATCGACGGGATGATGGCCGTGTTCGAGGCGGCCTCGTCTCATGTACCTTTGCTTGCCGAAGCGGGTGCCCAGCGGTTCGTCAATGGTCCGATCCCTTATGCGCCCGATGCGCTTCCGTTGGTCGGGCCAGCGGGAGGTGTGCGCAATTTCTATCATGCGACGGGCGTTCAAATCGGCATCACCCATTCCGCCGCAATCGGCAAAGCCATGGCTGAATGGTTGACGACGGGTGAAACCGAGTGGGATCTGACTGCATGGGATCCCCGGCGGTATGGAGCGTGGGCAACACAAGACTATGCGGCGGCGCGCGCGTCCGAGCACTACGACCTGCAATATGCGATCCCCTATCCGCACCGGCTCATGGCATCCGGTCGCCCGGTCAACCAGACACCGCTTTTTGCGCAACTCGTCGATCAGGGCGCGATCATGGGCCAGATTGGCGGTTGGGAACGCGCGTTCTGGTTCAACCTAGATCAAACAAACGATCCAGACGCTTTGAGTTTCGGCCACGAGCCCTGGCAGGATGCCGTGCGGATCGAATGTGAAACGGTGCGTGATGGCGTGGGCGTCATGGACCACGGCGGGTTCACCAAGTTTACCCTGGAAGGGCCCGACGCGGCCAAGGTGCTGTACAAGGTCATGTGCGGGACAATGCCGCCCGTCGGCCGCGTGCGCCTGTCCTATATGCTGACGCCCAAGGGCAATATCTGGTCCGAAGCGACGATTGCACGGCTGGACGAAGACAGGTTTCTGCTGTGCGGTCCGACATTGGCCGTTAATCGCGATTTTGATTGGCTTGCATCGGCATGCCGCGATGCCAACGTCACCCTGACAAAAGGCTTTGATCGGGATGGCGCGCTTTTGGTGATGGGTCCAAAATCCCGCGATCTGTTGCAGGATCTGACCACGGCTGACTTGAATGCCGCCAGTGCTCCATGGATGAGCCTGGCCGAGATTGATATTGCGGGCATCCCTGTCACGGCGATGCGCGTCAGCTATGTGGGCGAACTGGGTTGGGAACTGCATGTCGCTTCAACTGACCTGGTCACCCTTTACGATGCGATCTGGGCTGCAGGAGCGGCTCATGGCATCTGTAACTTTGGTTCCTACGCACTCAACGCGATGCGGGTGGAGAAAGGATACCACGGCTGGGGCGTGGACTTTGGCACAGAGTATACGCTGTTCGATGCCGGTCTATCTAATTTTGCGAATATGTCCAAAGCGTCGTTTACCGGCAAAAAGGCAGTGGAAGAACAGGCAAAGACAGAAGCGTCATGGGCCTTTGTCGGGCTAGAGATCACCGATCCGGGTCCCGATCCTTTGCCATCCGATCCGATCCTCCGGAATGACCAGGTCATCGGATATCTGACATCAGTCTCGATGGGGTATCGAACGGGCAAACTATTGGCGCTCGGATATGTGGAAAACGGCACGCTCGACATGGGTGACAGCTGTTTTGTTCAAGCCTTCGGAGAGATGCGCGAGGCGATACGCCATTCCCACCATGTGTACGATCCGAAGAATGAAAGACTGGGGTCCTAGCCAAACCCACCATTGTCCGACGACCATTCCGCAAGACTTTTGGCAACTTCATGGATGGGGCCTGTGCCCTTGTCTTCGGCTCTCATCAGCGCGGCCCAAGGCACCTCGATCCCATCTTTGCCGACCCGAAGTCCAACAATGCGCCCCGCTTTAATGGCCGGGCGCACAGCCCAGCCAGCCAGCACGCTGCTGCCTTGACCGGCGGCCACCAATTCAACGATGGCTTCGGGCATCTCGACCGTTGTTGTCCAGCGTGGATACCTCCCGGAAGGGCGGAACAGCTTGGCAAACTCGCGATCCGGCTCGGGCGTCAAAGTGTACGTGATAAACTCTTCGCCTTCAATATCGCGCCCTTCAACATAAGCCTTTGAAGCGATTGGGTGGTCCGGCGAGAATATGAACAATAACTCATCCCGAAAAAGCGGAACGCGATGCGTGCCAATGGGCGTTGTGCCCCCAGACGTCACAACGATGTCGGTCTGCCGGTTTGTGAGTGCGCGGACAGGTTCGCGCGTCACGCTCGCCATGACCTGCAATTCAATTCCGGGCAGATGGGTTTTCAAATACCGCGTGAAGCCGGGCAACCAGTGCGACGAGCTGTAAGCTTCGACCGCAATGCGCACCACATGCTCAACGCCGCGGTCCATCCGTCGAACGTCGCGTTCCGCACGGTCCATTTCAGACAGAACGCGATCCGCAACGTCCGCAAGGTGCTCGGCCGCAGGGGTCATGCGCAGGCGTTTGTGGATGCGCGTGAAAAGGACCAGATCAAGCCGTCGCTCGGCTTCTTTGATGCGATGCGAAAGCGCTGACGAAGTCACGCCCAAAGCCTCGGCCGCATCATTGACGCGCCCGTGCTCGGCAATCGCGCGGATCATCTTTAGATGTCGCAAATCAAGAAAGGGGCCGTCTGCCATTTTAACCTGAGAAGGATTCACGAAAACATTTGATTTTCTTTATTGCAATTCACCTTTGGTCAAGTCGAAAATTTGACCGAGCGAGACGAAGGAGACCGCCATGCCCCGATCAAATCAACAAGAGTGGCGTGCACGGGCTCGAAACGTTTTGCCCGCTGGTGGGTTCGGCAACTTTGATCCGGATGTTGTTTTGAAATCTGGGCGGGGGTCACGCGTCTGGGACGAGGACGGCGAGGAGTACATCGATTTTCTGATTGGGTCCGGGCCAATGCTGGTTGGTCACAACCATCCTGAAGTCATAGATGCCGTCCAGGCCCAACTTTCTGATGGTGTAACCTTTTTCACCTCAAACGCTGCAGGGATAGAGCTGGCCGAGGTCATTTGCGATGCGGTCCCCTGCGCTGAGCAGTTGCGCTATGTCTCGACCGGGTCCGAAGCCGACATGTACGCCATGCGTTTGGCCCGTGCACATACCGGGCGTGATCTGATCCTGAAGTTCGAGGGCGGCTACCACGGCATGTCGGGCGAGTCTTTGATGAGCATGGCGCCCCAAAGTCTTGCGAATTTTCCGCAGCCTGTCCCAGACTCGGCAGGCATACCGCAAGCCACCTGCGACGGCGTCATTGTCGCCCCCTTCAACGACATCGTGTTCGCCCGTCAGATCATCACTGAATACGCCGACCGTCTTGCGGGTGTGATCGTCGAACCTCTTCAGCGATTGATCCCGCCTGTACCGGGGTTCCTCGAAGTCTTGCGCGAAGAAACGAAACGGCACGATGTAGTATTGATTTTCGACGAAGTGGTCACGGGCTTTAGATTGGCATGGGGCGGCGGACAAGAGCTATACGGTGTCACGCCCGATCTTTGTACGTTGGGCAAGGTGATCGGAGGCGGGTTCCCCCTTGCCGCAATCGCTGGTGCGTCTGACATCCTTGCGCATTTCGATGTCGAGAAAGTGGGACACGAGAAATTCACGCTTCAGATTGGAACGCTAAGCGGCAACCCAGTCGCCGCCGCCGCCGGCCTCAAAACCCTGGAAATACTCAAACGGGACGGCGCCTATGACCAGCTACGAAAGACCGGCCGCCAATTGATGATGTCGTTGGAACGCGCTGCCGAACAAGCGGATATTCCTGCGACAGTCGTGGGCGATCCTGTGTTGTTCGATCTTGTTTTTGCAAAGGGACCAATTCACGACTACCGAGACATGCACAGAGCTAACCAGGAATTCCAAAAAACGTTCAACGCGTCCCTGCGCTCCGACGGCATTCTGAAAGCTCCGATGAAATTCTACAGTTCCCTGGCGCATACCGAGACCGATATCACAGCGTCCGAAGAGGCGATTTCGCGGGCCATGGAGAGTTGTGCAGAGCTTTGAACGCCAAGGTTCGTCGCCGGTTGATGGGCCAACAAGAACGCCTTGGCTTCAATAGCCTCACGAGGCAGCTCTGCGCTCCAATCGGTCGTTCAATTTCTGCGCAGCATTGATCGAATTGGGCTCGTTCCAGACCTTCATTGCACTGCGGCGTCCTTTCGAAAAGGTCCTATTGCTAAAGCCGATATCGGCCCTTTGCTGCCTTTCACCGTGCCTCCGAGTTTCTGCGGCTGCAGCCCGCTTTCCGGTCGTTCGCTGCAAGCGCGAAATCGCGACACGGTCGAACTCACAGATCGCGGGACAAAGCGGCCAATCGGTTCTTTCGGGCGAACGACCGCTTTGAAGTTCTGGAAGACCTGATCCGCTAAAGACCCGTGCTGTAGCTGGTTAGTCGGAAGCTGCTCGGAATGACCAAATCTCCCATAGCCGCGAATTCATCAGCCCAGCTTTGCGCTTGCGCATTCAACGTCTCCATGTCCGGTCGATTGGTCCAATAATTCACGCAAAGCCACGTGCCGTCTTCCCCTTGACCGACAGTACGATAGAGAAGCGTATCATTTTGGTTCATCTTTTGCGTGATCGTCTCGAAGAAGGCGCGCACGTTTGCTGGATCCGCACCCTCGGCTTGTTCAAAAAGGACAATCTCGACATGCTTGGGGACGCGGAGGTCATCTGCACCGACCTTTTGAGTCATCCCACCCTCCAGTCTTTTGAGCGGCATCTGCAAAGCGGTCGGGCGGCTTTCCGGTTTAGCAAGCGGCAGGCCATCAACCGGGCGTGCGCCAAAGTAAAGATGACCCGCTGAGACATGCAGAACCTCATATTCCGTGGTCGGCGAATTGGCCGCCACGCCCATGACCGAACACCCGGTCGTAAAGACATCCTGTTCTGTTCCGACGGACCATTCTTCTGTCCCGCAAGTGCCTGGTTCGGCAGAGTTCAGAAACCCCGCGAACCCTTCCATCTGTGGTGTGACCGTCAGGTAGTCGTTGACGATCAAATCAACGTTTCGCGCGCCCGCCGCCACATCGGACCCGTCAAGGATATTGACGTCGCCGCCGAACTTCAGCTCCAGAAGGGGAGCGGAACACGTGGAATCCGCAAAGGTTGTGAAATGGGCGTCAATGCGGCCCGGCGCAAAAGCGATGGACCGTTTGAGGTACCAAGGGGCAACCCCGTCCTCACCGGCCTGGGGGCGCAATTCGCAGGCAATGCTCTCCCAAGTTCCGTTCAGATCAATTTCGCTTTCCTGTGCCATTGCCGGAGCCCCGAGTATGACGGCAGCGAGCAGGCAGAAAGACGTGTCAGCGCGTTTCATGTGCATATCCTCTCTGATTTTCTTGCGCGATCAGGCTGAAGGAGGACACGACATGAAACAAATTAATGCATATAATAATTTCATGAATCAAAATGATGTAAGACTGGCAGCTCTCGACCTGAACCTTATCACCGCGTTAGACGCGCTTCTGGAACACGGATCGGTCTCAATAGCGGCCGAAGCAGTGGGGCGCACGCAATCCGCGATGTCGCACAGTCTGTCGCGATTGCGCGACCATTTTCGCGATCCGCTCTTGGTGCGTGACGGTTGGGGTATGCTGCTCACGCCATTTGCAAAGGAGTTGCGTCCGCGGGTCTCTGCGGCCGCCGACGCCGCCAAGCTGGTCTTCGCGATCAACTTTGGATTTGACCCGGCAAAGACCACGCGCCGGATACGCATTGCGGCACCTGATCTGTGTTCGTCGCTCTTCTCTCGGCTCATCATTGATCTGGGCAAAAGCGCTCCTTTGGCTTCTGTCGAATTTCTCGAAAGCCGCGCGGCCCGCAACGCTGTCCTTAGATCCGAAGCGGATATCGGGTTGGGGTTTGGTGGGCCCAAGTCAGACCCGAATCTTGTGTTGCACCCGATTGCGCCACTCGACTGGTGCACCTTTGCGCCGGCCCATCATGAGTACACTAATGGCCCATCGGCCGAAACATGGAGCGCGTCACGCCACATCCTTGTCGGCCAAGGCGGGAAACAAGAAGGGCCTGTAGAAAAGACGCTGCGCAAAAATGGGATCGAACGCCAGGTCCTAGGATACGCATCTAGCTTCTCGGCGGCCCTCATTCTTGCATCTCAAACGGGTGCACTCTTTACCACGTTGCGCGCGCCTTTCGAGGAAGCAGCAAAGCGACTGGGTATGGCGGCAGTTCCTCTTCCATTCCCGATGCCCAACGCGCCAACGACACTGATGTTCCGCGCCGATTACGGCGATCCGTTTTCCATTTGGCTAAAAGATCTCTGCCTCAATGCGCTTAGCTGATCTTGGTGCATACTGCAGCATCGGTGAATCTGGGCTCTACGCGGCCATAGGAGCAATCGCAGCATCTGCATTCTTCCGGATGAACGGGCAATCATGGATCGACCCATTCCGGACTTTCAGCATAGCTGTCGGATGCTGCGGTCGCAGCCCACATTGCAGCCATACGCCGCGTCTGAAAAATTGTTAGCTGTTCGAACTCATAGTCCGCGAACAGCAGTTTCTTAGCTTCTTTACAACGAAAAGGTCACCTTGGACGCGCGGAAGGCAAAACTCTGAAAAGAGACGCTTCAAAGCGAAGGCGCGTCATCTTTTCGCTCTCGCGTCGAGCTGATGAAAATAGATCGTGTCAGGTGCCGACGAGTAGCTCAGGAAGTTCGGTCATTAAAGCCTCCTCCCCAAAGACCTCGTACCTTTGTTAATAGCATAGATACTATGCTTTGTCTTAAGTCAGACACGGAGAGAAATCCCGCGCATTTGTTGAAATGCGGGGTGCCAAATTCGTCTATTGGTCAGACGCATGATGAAAAGTCATAGCCCTGCAATGCGATCCGTTCAAAATGGTGCAAATCCGTCGCTTGGGGCGTTTGGATTGGTCCAACGATCCTTGGGGGCGATGTTGGCTGAAGGGGTTCCGCCGCGTGCCACCTGACCGTGACTGCCATATAGCCAAAGAACGAAATTGGACCGTTCCCCCGCAGTAATGGGCATAGATTCATGAGGCACGCTGCCGTGGTGGATCAAGGCCGTTCCTGGCTCAAAGCTTAGTTCGCTGATCTGGCGGGTTTGCGGGTCAAAGAACCGGACACCGGAGCCCGAAAATTCCTCGCCGGGCAAGTTGAGATTCAAATTCAACGTGACCGAAGATGCATCTGTGTGGGCTCGCAATGACACATCTTTTTTCGGATCCCACCGGATCGAAAAACCAAAGGTCTGCGTGTCATATCCAAAGATATCCGGGAACAACAAGCGCGAGATCGGGCGCATGTAGGTTTCCATCAAGGTGCTGTAGAACTCCTGAAAACTTGGGGCCGCAAAATACCCTTCAGATCGTTGGTCCAACATGACGCCGCCCCTGTTCAACATAATGCCGTGGGGCGGACGGACCGGGATTTTGGCGTCCTCAGCTGCTGACATATAGTCCCGCAGAATAGCCAGTTTTGCAGGGTCAAAGAATTGAGCCTCGTACACCCCAGGGAATACTTCGGTCCACAAGTCTTTGACGTCCATTTCTGTTGTCGGATCTTCCCATGCGGCTTCAACCGCCGCCCGCAGTTTGGGTGCAAAGAGGCTGCTGTCTAAAACTCCCGCACGCCCTGTGCTGGCTTCCCATTCCACCCATGCTGCTTCGAAGAGATCTTTGTTCGAATTCCAGAAATGGTGCACGGACGGGTGGCGCTGAAGCTGGGCTTCGCGGGTGGGGCGTTCTACGGCGCGCGCGCGGTCTAAGGATTGGAGTGCCATGGTGAGCGTTTCCTTATTTTGATGAGTGTCTTGGTTGGATTGGATGACGGGCTTCAGGCGGTTTTGGCAGCGAAGTCTTCGATGGCCTGCATCACAGCCGCGACATGGCCACCATCTGCTGCGGCCCCGTGAGGCGGTGCGAAACGGCGGCTGTCGTTGTCAAAATATTTGCCGCTGGCCCCGGCAAAGGAGGCACCAAGGGCCGCTTCGCGCAGAATGTCCGCTCCGATCTGCAAATCATGGCCCGCAACACCAAAGCCTTCTTTCACCATCTTGGACGCCAAAAGCGAGCCAGGGTTCACAGCCACCACCATTGGGCCTTCCGGCAATTCCCGCGCCATTTCCTGGGACCAGATTGTGATGGCCAGTTTGCTTTGGGCATACATGCTCATGTCGTCATGGCGCGTTTTGCCGTAGAGGGCTTTGAGGTCGACCGGCGCCTGCGCGGCAGATGACAAGTTCACCACTCGGCCATCTTTCGGCATAATCGGTAGCAGCGCGCGGGTAAGCACATAGGGCGCAAAGGTGTTGACCATGAACCTCGCATCGTGACCCGATGGCGTTGACGGATCGGCCAGTTTCAACACACCTGCGTTGTTTATGATCACATCCACGGTGTCGTGGGCCTTAATAACTGCTGCGGCCATTGCGGTGACATCTGCCATCCGTGTCAGATCGGCGGCGTAGGTTTCTGTATTTCCACCCACCTTTTCTTGGGCAGCCTTCAGCTTGGCTGCGCTGCGACCGTGCAGCAAGATGGTGTGACCCTCTAAGGCCAAGTTTTGTGCGGTCAATAGCCCAATGCCGTCGGTGGCACCTGTGATCAGGATTGTCTTTGTCATGTCGAATGTCTTTCTGTTCGGGACCGGTTCAGTATCGAACCAAGGTCCGGCTTTCGATGCTTTTTCGGACGGTGTTAATTGTGGGATCTTCGACCATATCCAGCGCACTGTGCCCAATCGACGGGCGACCCTGATTGTCGAATATGTTAAAATAGGCGACCTCGTCCGGTGTCATCTTGGACATGTAGACCCACTGATGATCCTTATTGCCGACCAAACCCATGATTTGGCCTTTGCGATTTGGGTAAATCAGGTCCAGCAAAATCCAGTCTTCGTCGGCAACACTTTCGGGCAAAAGAAACCCTAGAGGTGCCGAATTGATCAGATCGCCTACAGGCCGCCAAACGTTGATGAACGCATACCGACCTGCACCCCAGTCAGCGGCACGTTGCGCGCCCAGAATATCCACCAAACGCTGCTTGGCTCCATCAACGCTGTAGTCACTGTGTACATTGCGGGCCGGTTTGCGTACGGCATCCGGGTCATCGACGCGCACGGTATGGTCAAAGACGATCACTTCCTTCGCGCCGACCTCTGACTGCAGGAGTTGGGTCAATTCGACATCATATGTCGCCTGCCAGACTGCTCCGTCATCAAATGATCCAACTTTGGTCGGGCTGTGTTTGAAAGCCACAGATGCCTCGGCGAATGGCACATCTGACGTGTTGTCGCGCACGTCATGCACTGGCACCTCGGTTGGGGCCAGTTCAGGAGAAATCAAATTCCCCACAATCCCGCCTGCATCCAGTTCGAAAGCCTGTCTGTACGGTTTATGCACATGATAGTTCACTGTTGCTGTCGAAGGCATCGCAGGCTCCTGTCTTTTCGTTGGAGCTTACCTATCACTCTGATTTACGATAAAAACCCATCCATCATGATAACAGTATTCCGAAATCATATATAAAATGGATACCGACACCCTCCGCCTTTTCGTTTTAGCCTGCGAGTTGCTGAACATCAGTGCAGCAGGGCGCAAGCTGGGCATGGCCCCAGCCGTCGCGAGCACGCGGATCGCAAAACTCGAAAAATATGTCGGGGCCGAACTGCTACACAGATCCACGCGCAAGGTGTCCCTGTCGGTCGAAGGTCAAGATTTCCTGCCCTACGCACGCGAGATCATTGCCCAAGAAGAAGCGGGATTGGCTGCACTGGGCCAAGGCCAAACGCGCATCAAAGGTACGTTGCGATTTGCCGCCCCCAGCACATTTGCGCAAATGTACATTGCACCAATCCTGCCAGTGTTTATGGCAAACTACCCCGAGCTGACACTGGACTTGCATTTATCAGATGCGCAGCTTGACCTGATCGAGGGCAGTTACGATTTGGCACTGCGCAACGCCGTCTTAAAGGATAGCAGCCTGACCGCCCGAAAACTGGCTAATGACCGGCGGATCCTCTGTGCGTCGCCCGAATACCTCGAAAAATTCGGAACACCGCGCAAACCAGAGGACTTGAATACCCACCGCGTCCTTGCCTTCCGCGATCCCGAACCCATAGCCCTGATCGGCGACGATGGAAATTCGGCGGTCTTCGCACCACGGCAAGCCATACAGCATATGGTGATCAATGATGGCGCAACACAACACCGTTTGACCCAAAGTGGAGCTGGGATTTCCATGAATTCTACCTGGTTGATCCACGAAGACCTCACCAAAGGAACCCTGGTACAGGTTCTACCGGACTATAAACTGGCAAATGAACCCGCACTCTGGCTGATATATCCCAAAAGCAACGTGGTTTCCGCAAAGTTGCGCGTATTTATGGATTTTTTGATCAACAACTTGGACCGAAACCTTAGCAGATTGACGGAATAATTTCCTGCAGCAAGACGAAGGGTTGCGGCTTTTGTTACCGATGACTTCGTTTGACCTCGGCGAAAGTCAGCGCACCCGTCCGATAAGTTATTCTGGTCAAAAGCTCCCCGAGTTTGGAGCCGTATTTGAAGCAAAGCTACCAAGAATATCTTCAGGAAAGCAAAGGAACGAGCCTTTTGGCACCGTGGCATTAGTTACTGTTCAGATGACGTCCGCTTTTGCTTCATTCATTCGATTTCTTGCACTTGCAGCGAAGGTCAGCTTCCCGCCCATCGCGCAGCATGCTGCGCTGGGCACCAAAGTCCAAAAAAGGGCTCGGACCCGACTTTCTTCGCGCCGAGACATGCAGGCTTTTGACGTTGGCGTTAGCTGCGGATGAAAGCTTGGGGCCTTCATTGCGCCGACCCGTCCTGAAAGACATCTTTGGACCCAAAATCATGTGACGTCGTTGTGCGGCCAATTTCCGATTTTGCGAGCCAGAGCAAGTTAGGATTTCGACAATTATCAATAAATTCAATTAGTTGAAAGAACTACCGCCTAGCGGCCCAACTTTTATTTCAATCAAGAGTCTTGCAGCCAGCTTGAGGCCTGCCCCGGATATCTCACACAGTTGTGGAAGGAGGATCCATTCCATCGTCCACGACCGACCAGATCTAAATCCCTCGTGCCGCCCCGATCTTATCAATCCCGAATGATAAGTTGCAGCCAGGTCAGACAGGGTAACCAAAGCTTCTGCCTTGATCGGATTGTTCTTATGCGGCATCGCCGACGATTTCCCCCCAGCCAACACAATGTAGTCCGGGCCCGCGGCCGCCATGAGGGCAATATCTTCGCCCAGCTTTCCGGTCAGAACGGACATGCGCGCCAAGACGTTGACTGCGTCAATGACCCTTGTTCGATCCGTATGCCAAGCCTCTCCAGGGTCACGAAGGCCGAGGTCTTGTGCAAACGCTATCCCCAACGCCTCAGCTTCGGTGTGATTTTGCCTTCACCGAAGCGTTCCAGAAGGCCGAGGAGTTTTTGATCAAGGTGGATCAGCCTTTTTGATAGCAGGGCCATAGCCTCCTGCAAGGCCAGGACCATCGCGGTGTCGATCACATCTTGTGAGGTCAGGCCTTTAGGGACGAGGTGATCTGTGCCTGGTCCCGTCGCTGCCTTGAGTGCCGTCACCAAAGACGGCACAACAACACCGTCTTGGGCAAAACCTTCTTTTAGATCCTCTGGCTCTAGGGCCAAGGACTCAATTGTCCGGGCGATGCTTTCAGCTTCGGAAAGCCCCTCGATCTGTCCAAGAGCTCTTGTCCAGGATGCCTCTACCTTAAGCAAGCGGCCGAGCTCGGCCTCTGACGAGATTGTTGACGCAATCTCGCTGTCGCCGATCAGATCGCCCATCCAGGAAGGCACGCCAATTTCTATCACGCTGCTCTCAACCCCAAAATTTGGCGCGCCTCGGCCGCGTTTGCGACGGGCCGGTCGAACCGTTCACAGACCTCAACAGTACGCCGGACCAAAGCCGCGTTCGAGGGGGCAAGCGTCGTTTTGTCGAGGCGCACGTTGTCTTCAAGACCCGTGCGCGCGTGTCCCCCCGCACCGATTGCCCATTCGTTCAATTCAATCTGATAGCGACCAATTCCGGCGGCACACCAAGGCGCATCTGGACCAAACAAGCGCCGAACCGTTTCGACGTAGATGTCAAAGACATGCCGATCGGCGGGCATGGCATTCTTTACGCCCATGACGAACTGAACATATGGCGTGCCAACGATTTGGCCTTTGTCTGCCATCTCTTTTGCTTTGAGAATATGGCTAAGATCAAAGGCCTCAACCTCTGGCTTTACCCCATAGCTGACCATTTCAGACGCCGACCAATCAACCAGGTCAGGCGGGTTCTCGTAGACCCTGGTTGGGAAGTTGTTTGAGCCCACAGAAATCGACGCCATGTCAGGCCTAAGGGGCAGCATCCCACCACGCTCTTTTCCCGCGCCAGAGCGGCCCCCGGTTGAAAGTTGTATGATCATGCCGGGGCAGTATTTCTCCAATCCGGCTTTGAGTTCTGCGAACTTCTTAGGGTCTGCAGATGGGCTTTCATCAGCATTTCGCACATGCGCATGGACAATGGACGCCCCGGCTTCAAAGGCTTCGTGTGTGCTTTCGATCTGTTCGGGAATAGAGATCGGTACGGACGGGTTGTCGGACTTGCCGGGAAGGGATCCGGTGATGGCGACGCAGATGATCCAAGGGTGGGTCATAGCCAATTTCAGATATCAAAGAAGACGGTCTCGCCGTCGCCTTGGAGGTGGATGTCGAAACGGTACGTCGGCGTTTCCTTCTCAAGACGGTTTGCCACAAGCGTTTCGCGAAGGTCTGGCGCCAGCGCGTTTAGCACCGGATCCGAGGCTAAGGCGTCGACTGCATCGGGAAAGTACATCCTTGTATGGAGGCCAATGTTGATCCCTCGCGCAACAATCCAGAGGTTGAGATGCGGGGCATCTGGCCCCACGGCCCCGGGTCGTACGGTTTCAAACCCCCACGCGCCGGTGTCAAAATCGCAAATGATGCGCCCCCAGCCGCGAAAGCCGTCTTCGGTCTCGTCTTCATGCGCAAACTTGCCGCTGGCATTTGGTTGCCAAACCTCGATCAGCACGTCTTTGACCGGCTCTCCATTGCCATCCCAGACGGTTCCCTCAACGCGTATCCGCTCTCCGACGGCGATAGGTCCAGCAATATCCTTGCCAGCCTCCTTTTCATAAATGTCAAAGCCTGCCGCATTGGGGGCAAGTCCGATATGAACATACGGTCCGGCCGTTTGTGATGCCGTTTCGTGGAGGACTTTGGTGTTCGGTCGCATCGCGCTTACGTCCCCTCTGGCCGGTTTTCAAAGAAGGTGGCGTTGCGCCCGCGCAGGATGATGTCGAACCGATAAGCAACGGTGTCGTGGGGGATCGTGGCGTCAAGATCAAGCCGCGCCGTCAGCGCGTCGATCGCATCCTGGCTGGGGATCGTCTGGACGATCGCGCACAGCGGGATGAAGGGGTCCCCTTCAAAGTAGCATTGTGTGATCAGGCGGTGCGCGAAGCTACCGCCGAAGACGGAAAAATGGATGTGGGCCGGCCGCCAAGTGTTGGGCCCGTTTGGCCAGGGATAGGCGCCCGGCTGAACCGTTCGAAAACGATACCGCCCCTCTTCATCGGTAAGTGTTCGTCCGCACCCCCCAAAATTGGGGTCAACAGGCGCAAGATACGTATCATTCTTGTGCCGATACCGCCCACCAGCGTTGGCCTGCCAACATTCCACCAGGGCCGAGCGCACGGGACGCGCATTCTCGTCCGAAACACGGCCATGCAAAATGATCCGCGGGCCGATGGCACTTTCGCCGGGGGATGCGAAATTGGTCAGAAGATCCCAATCCTCTGGGCCGATGTCGTCGTGATTAAAGATTGGTCCGGTCGACCCGGTCTTTGTTCCGCTAAGCCTGACAAGCTTGCGATGCGGGCTGCGGGCAAGGGTCGTTTTGTAGTCGGGCGTGAAAGCTGCCGGCTGGCGGTCCCAGTCGCGTTTGTAAAGCGAAGCTGCAGCATCGGATGGGGCATTCATTCTTCGGCTTCCTCCATCTGTGCGTAGGTTGCTTTGGCAAGTTTAATGGCGTGGTTGGCTTTGGGCACACCGGCATAGATCGCCACATGAAGAAATGCTTGCATCACGTCTTCCTTGCTCGCCCCGGTATTTGCGGTTGCGCGAATATGCATGGGGATTTCTTCGAAAATTCCCGTGGCTGCTAGCAGCGCCAGGGTCAGCATTGATCGGTCCCGATGGCTAATCGTGTCATCGGACCAAACCGTTCCCCAAGCGCCCTCTGTGATGAGAGTTTGGAATGGGAGATCGAAGTCGGATTTGCTGGCTTCGGCGCGATCCACATGGGCGTCACCCAAAACCGCGCGTCGGGTCGACATTCCTTGGTCAAAACGGTCAGACATTTCTCCAGCCCTCCATGAAGTCGTTCAAAAGCGCTGCGAACTCGATTGGCGTTTCAACCATGGGCAAATGACCAGCAGCTTTGATCTCTTGGTATTCGGCATCGGGAATAGTGTTGGCCAAAGCGCGCACAACTTCGGGCGGACTTGCGCCATCTTCTGCCCCCCCAATGACAAGCGTGGGACAGGAAATTGACGGTCCAATCGTGCTAAGATCTGCCTCGGCCAACACAGCGCAAACCCGAGGTACCCGGTTTGCGGTGTTCGCGTGAGCATGTTCCTCCAAAGCTGACTTGAGCTCTGGCTTCGAAAGGAGGACCCGAACCAGCGATCCAGAATATCGTCGGCAATCTGGTCCATACCGTGCGCACGAACGACATCCATTCGTTCAGCCCAAAGCGTCGGGTGGCCCATGCGAGCGGCGGTATTTGAAAGGACCAACCGTTCTACGCGGTCTGGAAAGGCGGCCGCCAAGGCTTGTGCGATCATGCCGCCAAGGGACACCCCGACGACCGTCAACTTCGTCAGACCAAGGTGGCGAACAACCGCTGCCGTATCTTCGACGAGCCCGTCCAAGGAATAGTCGGTCTCGGGCGCGTCGCTGAGCCCGTTTCCCCGGGTATCCATACGAATGATCCGACGATGGTTGAACATCGGCACAAGGTCGTCCCACAATCGCAGATCGGTCCCAAGGGAGTTCAGAAACAGGACCGGCGCACCGGTCGGGTCTCCATCCACCCTCCAGTGGATGCCAACACCGTTTGTTTCAATCCAACCCTTCATGCGCGACCTGTTGGCATTGGTGATCGATCTATATGGGCCAGCTCTGCCCGCACGAGGCGCTCCATCAGCCTCGCCTTGTCCATGGCGCGTTCGGGATCGTCCCACAGATTTTGGAATTCGCCGGGGTCTTCTTTGATGTCGTAAAGCTCGCCCCACGTCATGTCTTGGAGGATCGACAACCGATACCTCTCATCGCGGATGGTGTGGATGTTGGGAGCCACGCCAATTTCATCCATCTTCTTTTGGTGCGCATATTGAATGAAGGCGGCATCCCTCCCCTTTTGGCCCAAGAGGTTCTGGCCCTGCATGCCCCAGGCGCATTCGACCTTGGCCCGTTCAAGGATCGTCGCGCCTATGTCGTGGGTTTGGCCGATAGAGCTCGTGCGTTGACCGGAAACATCGTCGGGATCAGACCACAGGAAGGGAACCCGCGTGATCTGTTCGTATTGCTCTGCGCCTTTGAACAGCAGGCGATGGTCGCCCAAATGATCGCCATGATCAGTCGTGAAAATCTCAACCGTCTGATCCGCATGACCGCTTGCACCAAGTGCGGCCTGAACCTCGCCAACGGCGTCGTCGATCATCGAAATCATGCCGCAGGTCAGCGCTTGCGCCTCTTGCGCCTCTCGCTCGCTGCAGCCTACGGCGTTCATCCCCTTCAGATTGGCTTTGCCGGCGTCGCGGGTCGTTAGCACCCCAGCCACATGCGGCGGTGGCGTCCAGTCATTTCGGGTGAACGCGGCGGGCAACGGGAACTCATCGGGATCATACATATCCCAGTATTTGCCGGGCGGATTGAAGGGATGATGTGGGTCGGGCCAACTGACCATCAGGAAGAACGGTTGATCATTGTTTTTTTGATCTTCCAGAAAGGCGGCCGCCCGTTCGGCAATGTACTTTGTGGAATACAGCTCTGCGGGCACAGCGGTGCGCACCGCTTGCGGGCAAGTATATCCATGGGGAAGTTGGTTTTCAGCTCCGATCAAATCTCCTGCGTTGGGGTCACGATCCAGCAACCAGGCAGTGTAGTCACCACCGATGTGATCGCCATGGCCCGTCACCAATTCAACATGGTCAAACCCATAGAACGGCGTCGGCACGCGGGGTTGAGGGCCTGACCAGAAATCTGGTTCCTCGTATTTGTAGATCGGAGCGTTCAAATCATGGCGCACGGCCTCGGACAGATCACCGTTGGCGCGGAAATACCCCTCTCGGGCCTCGGGGATCTTTGTCGTCGGTGGAGCGCCCGTGAAGGTTTGCAGATGGCTTTTCCCAATGAGGGCTGTTTTGTATCCTGCAGCCTTGAGGAGTTCCACGAACGTGACGTTCTTGGTGCTCAGTGGCACGCCATTCATCGTCACACCATGGCTCGACGGCATACGGCACGTCATCAGACTGGCCCGGTTCGGCATGCAGACCGGGCTGGCCACGTAGAAGCGGTCGTATGCAATGCCTCGTTCAGCGATGCTGTCGATGTTGGGGGTCTTTAAGACCGGGTGCCCGTAGCATCCCAGATAGTCGGCGCGATGCTGATCTGTGATGAACAGGATGAAATTGGGGCGCTGCGTCATGTGACCGGCTCCTTTGCTAGCGGAGCAAGAACGTAGCGATACGCGACAAGGGCCGCACCGATGGCAAGGGCCCCGAGCTCTGCCCAAAGGACCGGCGACAGCAATGCGATCGTGACCCCGAACCGGAGAAGACGTTCAACCAAGCTGAGCCTGCCTCGGTCATGCCCAATGAGGGCAGAGGTACAGAAGTAAAGCGCCACCAAAAGGAAACCAATGGCAGGCAGCACTTTGGCAAGGTCGGTTTCGCCGATCCCCAAAAGCAGCGCGTCATCGAATGCCCACGCGAAAGGAATAAGGAACATCATGGCCCCAATCCGGGTGGACGCCAAAGCGGTGGCAATCGGCTTCCCCCCGGAGACGGAAGCAGCGGCAAAGGCAGTCAAAGCGACCGGAGGGGTAATCCCTGCGGCAACGCCGAAGAAGAAGACGAACATATGCGCCGCAAGCAGGTTCATCCCAAAGCCTTGGAGCGTTGGCCCCATTACCGAGATGATCGCGATGTAGGCCGGCAGTGTGGGCATTCCCATGCCAAGGATGATGCAGCCCAGCGCCGCGATCATCAGCGCAAACAGAAGCGAGTTCGACGAGGCCGATGATAGAAGCACTGCGAAGGTTGTTGGCACTCCCGTCGCCGACAGGACCGACACCACGATGCCCACAATGGCGATGGCGACAGCCAGTTGACCGACCACCTTGCCACCATCCGCCAGGGACGTGATCAAAAGCTGCGGCTTTTTTCGCACGTCTGGGTTCAGAAAACTAAGAGGGATCAAAAGTAAGATCGCGGCAATCGAAGCACCCGCCGCCGACAGGCCGCCCACCAGCAAATACACGATGATGGCGATGGGTCCGAACACCAGCAACATGTTCAGCCAATCTTGGCCCGTGGGCGCGGGCACTCCGATGTCGTCGTCACTCACCTTGATGTCGAGCTTTTGCGCTTCGAAATAGACTGCGAGGAACAGCGAAAGGTAGTAGGCGATGGCCGGGATAATGACGGCAAGAATGACGGTGAGATAGCTCACGCCGACAATGTCGGCCATGACCAAGGCAGCGGCCCCCATAATGGGGGGAAGTATCTGCCCGCCAGTGGAGGCCGTGGCTTCAACCGCGCCCGCGAAATTGGAGTTAAAGCCGCGTTTCCGGATCATAGGGATTGTCACAACGCCGGTGCCGACAACGTTGGCCACGGCCGAGCCAGACACGGTCCCGAACAACGCAGAGGCAAGGATCGCAGCATAGGCCGGACCACCTTTGAACTTTTTCATCAAGTGGAACGAAATGCGGATCATAGACCCGCCCGCGCCGCAGCCCTCTAGGATTGCGCCAAGGATGATAAAGGGCAGCACGGTCGTCAGGATGACACCCATGATCGACCCCAGAATACCCTGCGCACTGTCATACCAGATGTTGGCTGAAATCGTGTCGTAGATGTCTGAAGGGGCCGTTTGCAGGGGCCCGGGCCAATATTGTCCAGTGGCCAGGTAAAGCAATGCAATACCACCGATTATCGCAATGGGCGCACCCCATAGGATCCAACAGGCCCATATCGAAATCCCTGCCGCCAATAGGGCGATGTACATTTCCCTGGGGCCAAAGAACATGACCGAATTCGCAATGATCTGACCAATCCGGTAGTAGTCCCAGCACACGTAGGTGATCGCGACGGCCACCACCGCGTAGAGGGCCAGATGAAGGGCACTAAGCTTGGAAAATCTTGCGCGGCGATCGGCGTCGCTGGCTAGGAACACAAGAATAGCGAGCCAGAAAAACAGCGGGCGGAACCATTCAACCGGGAAGGGTCCGATCCGAGGGAGAAAGCCGTAGGTCGGCAAAACATTGGCCAGGCCCGACAAGGCGATAGCCAAACCAATAGTGAAAACCAAAAACCCTGTGATGCGAAATACACCGCTCATGTCCTTAGACATATCCTCTCCTCCCAAAGAAGCCGTCTGTCTCTGCATTAGCTGGCGGGCGACATCACGCGGATGCCGCCAACCAGGGAGAGCCCGTTAGGGCATAAGGGTGTCAGGGACCTCGATCCCTGCTTCGTTGTAGTACCGCACCGCGCCCGGATGCAGTTTAGCGTTCGTACCTGCGAAAGGCGCATCGGGATCAATCGACCGCATCAGAGCGTTTGCATTCATCATCGCGCTCAGGTTTTCCCAATACGCTTTTGTCAGCGCATACGCCGTGTCGTCGTCCATATCCGCGTGGACGCTCATCATCATCGCAGAGGCCGTCGACACCTGGTCCGCGTCGCCGTTGACCTGTCCCGAATAGCTTCCCGAAGCGATCACGGACTCAAATTGTGCTGCGTTCACTAGGAACTCTTGCCAAGCGTCGGACGCCCGCACCTCGTCAGGCACGCCAAGAACGCGAATTTCGCGCTGCAAGCTGAGCTCATTTAGGGCCTGACTGCCGACGGCGATTGACCCAAAGTAGGCGTCGAATTGACCATCCTGAAACGACTGCTGCGCAGCGCCCCAAGGAGCGCGCACGCCCTCATAATCATCGCCCGCTTTCAGCCCCCCCGATCCCAGTTCAATCAGGGATTGGATTTGCGAGCTTGCCGTACCTGCTGGTGGGCCAATATAAACGCGCTTTCCCGCAAGATCGGACCAGTCTTCGATGCCCGAATCCGCCCAGACGACCGGATGGAACGTCCCGGCCGGAAACGCAAAGAGGGCCCGAATGTTCGGAGCAAGTTCTTTCGCTTGATCAGCTTGTTTCGAGTAAGGACCAACGCCACGCGACATCGCTCGATACGCACCCGGTGGCACAACAGCCATATCGATGCGACCTGCCGCAAGCTTCAATGCCGCCCGCGAAAGCGTTTGGCCAAGAACAACTTGCAGTCCAATGCCTTCGTCCGCCGCAAACTGCGCGTAGGTTTGCGGCACGATGCCGGTCAAAGACGCAGCGCCGCCGCCTTCCAGGCTCAACGACTGCGCGTGAGAAGTGCCACCTACAAGCGCGAGGACGCCTGCTGCCACGAGTGATTTAAAGTGAAGCACGTATTTTCCTCCCATAGATCATACGACCAAGACCGTAACATTTCAAAAATGGCCGGAAAAATTCAAAATAGATCATTGATTATACCGTTTTCGGCATATTGATCCTGATTTGTTGAAGAAACTGGGAGACCGCGCCGGTTTGAATGAGCTCTGGGTTGGTGGTGAGGCCCACGGGGCCTTGCAATTCGCCGTGGCCGATGGACAAGTCCCTCAACTCACCAGAATCTAGGTCTGATTGGACAACACCCTTTGGGATGAGCGCCACGCAGTTGGTCGACGCCAGATAAGCTCTTTGAAAATCAGAGGACGTGGTTTCGATAACGTTTGTGAGCTTTCCAACGCCGTGACCCGCCAAAAACCGAGAAATTTCCTGCCGAATGATCGTGCCCTCAGGGGGCAGCATCAATGGATAATCAAGAGCATCCTGCAATAGTCCTGGACCGCCAGACAGCGGATGCTCGGGGCGGACGACAAAGACAATGGGCTCGTCATATATGGCTTCAAACACTAAGCCCCGCATGTCTTGGCTGGTGGACAAACGACCAATGACAAGATCGGTCGCGCCAAGTCTTAAGTCACTCAGAAGTCCGGCGTTGGTGCCTTGGTTCACGACGACCCGCACCTCCGGATATTCGATTTTGAACGCTTCGACGATCTTGGGTAGGAACCGCGAGCATACGTTTGGCAAAGCGCCAATTCGGACAACTTCGTTTGACCCAACTTCACCAATGACGGCCTTTGCGCCCTGCCAAATTTGCAGCAGCCCAGCTTCGGCGGCATCCAAGAAATCCCGTCCTCGCTCTGTCAACTCGGCGCCACGGGTAGATCGGTCAAACAAGTCATGTCCAAGCGTGAGCTCGAGTTCACGCACGCTCCGACTTACCGCAGGTTGTGTGAGCCCCAGAGCTTCCGCAGCAGCGACAAAGCTCTTTTTGCGGGCGACCGTTACAAAGCATCGAAGCTGGCGGATGCGAAGCTTATTTGAGATGGCGTCGGCATCATGTTGCATCAGGTATCCAGATCCGTGTCTTGGCCAATTAGATACCAAACCTGTCATTGAGTACGGGCCAGATCAACTACCTCGCCGTGTTAGCCCCAAGACTCGTGAAGGGCCCCAATTAGAATCCAACCGCCAAGCAAATGACGGCTTTGTCCGCGCATCCGTCATCAACTTTCACGGTGCGAACGACCGCTTCGGTACGGAAAGCATTGATCTTTGGGCATGCGCAGCGAAGGTCTGCTTTCCGCCGTCATTCCCAAATCCCGACTGTGACTGCTGCGATAGTAAGCGCGTCGTCCGAAAACCATTTTACAAGACCTTTGATCGTTGTCGGCATATCTTCTTGCTCCGCAAACACAACGACAAACTCGTTCTTGCCGGTGTGTTGTTCTTCGACCAATGGGTCTGGCTGGTTGTCCGCAGAAACCGGCAAAATGTTTGGGCCTGATGTTACTTTGGCGCTTGGCCTGCCATCGTGACCAAGTGGAACGAGGTGCCAATTGCCGTGTATTCCTTGGAACGCAATCACATAACCATCCCCGTCGCTGGTGTATTCCAGCAGAAAGTGCTCGCCCAACTTTAGCGTCTGGGCTGGGACCGCCACGTTGCTGGCGCGTTCGACGATGCCCAGTTGCCGTTTGACTGGTATGATCTGCAGCGCATCGCGTGACGCACGCTCGTCCAAAATCTCCCGCCAACGCATTTCTGGTGTTTGGGAGAAGATGTCAGGTGATATTCGGTAGGCCAGATCAAAGTGGTTTTCCATCAACCAGTCATATGTTAGCGCCGCGAATGTCTTGTTGATGTCGCCCTTGCGCATGTTGCTGGCGTAGTTTTTCCCGTGCGGGATTGGGGACCCGACGGCGTCATCCATGATCAGTTCTGGCGTCTTGCGCGGGTCCAGATCGGCCAGCGCTTTGAGAATTGGGTAAAGCTGGGCCTTGTGCGCCCGGCTCGTTGGATCAAATGTCATCAGGAATAGGTTCCTATGGCAAATTCTGTCATTTTGTGGCATACTATGGATAGGAGGACTGGATATGGCCAGCATGAATGTCTCCCTTCCAGGTCAGATGCGGGATTGGGTGGAACAGCAAACGAAATCAGGGCGTTACGACAACGCCAGCGAATACGTGCGTGATCTGATCCGCCACGATCAGGACCGTGCAGCCAAAGTCTCGGCCATGCAGCGTCTGGTCGATGAAGCGATGGCAAGCGAAGACAGCGATAAATCCCTGTCTGAGATCCGTGCGTTGGAGCGCCAAAAGGCCGGAGTGCCCGCATCTGAATGAACTACCGCCTTTCGTCGCAGGCGGAAGCCGATCTGATTGAACTCTATCTGCACGGCGTTGATCGCTTCGGCATAGCGCAAGCTGAAACCTATCAAGACAAGCTGGAACATGCGTTCGCTTTGATTGAAGAAAACCCGGAAATGGCACGGCTGCGTGAAGAGATCACACCACCGGTTCGCATTCATCCGTTCGAAGGCCACATCATCGTCTATCTGGTTGATGACAATCGCCAAGTGCGCATCCTGCGAGTACGTCATAGTAGCGAAAACTGGCCAGAACACCCAATTGAGTGAGCCATCGAGTCAAAATCGGCATGCATATGTGCGTCACCCGATTACCCGTCTTCACCCGCCGCTTACCCAAGCTGAGCAACGGATTCCTGTGATACGTCGCACCTAAGCGTCTGGGAATTATCCATAATTTCCTTGCGCGATGACGTGTTATGTGGAACAAGCTGCCTCGTTTGTTCGCGCTTTGGTTGCATCATTCAACCTAGCGCGCCGCATAACCAAGACATTTTGAAAGGAGACCCGGCCTATGGTGGAGCCGACCAATAGAGATTTGCCGCTTAACCGGCCCAGCCTGACCATTGACTGGGAAGTCTATGCCGCGATGCTGGAAGAAACGGACATGCAGCTGGATCAGCAAAAGGAACTGATTGAAACGCTGTGGTCGCTTGTCGTCATGTTTGTCGACCTTGGGTTTGATTTACACCCGGTTCAGCAAGTCTGTGGAGAACCCGTCGATACATGGCCCGCCGAGCCCGCCGATCTGGTATCCTTTCTGAAAGAACAGAACATCAACCCGTCAGAGCATAAGGAGGACCCGTGGCAGGATTAACGCAAACAAAACCAACAAAGGCTGTCATATACACCCGTGTGTCCGGGGCCAAACAGGTCCGCGAAGGCGACGGTCTGGCGTCACAAGAAAACCGCTGTCGGGAATACGCGACTTACAAGGACTATGATGTTATCGAAGTGTTCTCCGATGACATGTCCGGTAAATTCGAGCGCCGCCCAGCGATGGATCGCATGCTCGCGTTCCTGCGGCTCAACCGCAAAAAGAACGTTGTGGTGATCATCGACGATATCAGCCGCTTTGCACGCAACGTTCAGGCCCACATTACGTTGCGCGAAACGCTGGCGGATGCAGGCGGCATCTTGGAAAGCCCGTCGATTGAGTTCGGCGAGGATAGTGACTCCCGGCTGGTGGAACACATGCTGGCCTCGGTGGCACAACACCAGCGTGAAAAGAATGCGGAACAGACATCCAACCGTATGAAAGGTCGGATGATGAACGGCTATGCCGTGTTCGCCGCTCCGATGGGCTATGCGTACAAGAAGACGGGATCGCACGGCAAATTGCTGACCCGCGTCGAACCTGTGGCGTCCATCATCCAAGAAGGCTTGGAAGGCTATGCTTCTGGCCGCATTGCGACGCAGGCGGAACTGAAACGCTTCTTTGAATCGCAACCTAACTTTCCGAAGGACCTGCCGAATGGCCAAATCCGTCAGCAGCGTATCACGGATCTTTTGAACCGTGTGATCTACGCCGGATACATTGAAAGCGACAAATGGGGCGTGACCCGTCGTAAGGGGCACCACGAACCGCTTATCTCTTTGGAAACATTCAACCACATCCAGGACCGGCGGACAGCGCGCAACATCGCGCCTGCCCGCAAAGACATCCGCGAGGATTTCCCCCTGCGTGGTGCTGTGACCTGTGCGTGTTGTGAACAACCTTTGACGTCTTGCTGGTCCAAGAGTGCATCCGGCAAGCGCTATCCGTACTACTGGTGCCAAACCAGAGATTGCTCTGAGTACCGCAAGAGCATTCGTGCCGAAAAAATCGATGACGGGTTTGGGGACCTCCTGCGGTCCATGGCACCGAACAAGCACTTGTTTGGGATCGTATCGGCCATGCTGAAAGACGCATGGGACCAGCGCGCCGAGCAGGCCAAACATGGCAAAACCACCGTTAAACGCGAACTTGCCAAACTGAATCAACAGCAAGACGCTTTGGTTGAGCGCTTAATCGACACGTCGAACCCGAAGGTGATCGCCGCCCTGGAGTCCAAGATCGCCAAGCTCGAGGAAGACAAACTGCTGCTCACCGACAAGACGGGTCAAAAAGCAAAACCAAAGCGCAGCCCGGGTGAGGTTTTCGAACTTTTGAAAGCGTTCCTCTCAAACCCCTGGAATCTATACGAAAACGGCTCACTGGCGCTGAAGAAAACCGTGCTCAGAACAGCGTTTCAAGCACCATTGGCCTATGACCGAAAAACAGGCTTTCGAACTCCGCAACCCTCTGTAATATTTGATCTTTTCGGAAGTTTCACAGCAAAATGTGAAATGGTGCCCCCACACGGACTCGAACCGCGGACCTACTGATTACAAATCAGTTGCTCTACCAGCTGAGCTATAGGGGCACCTGAGGTCGTGATTTGCGACCGGTGGCGGCGCTATAGCAATCTCCGCACAGCAAATGCAATCGCAAAAACGCCAGGCTTTTACACTGAGCGCCGCAAGTGTACATAAACGCGCGAAGTTTATGAAAGGTCACAATGCAGCTGGTTCTCCATACAGGCGCTCATTTCACTGAGGAGGATCGCCTTTTGAAGTGCTTGCTGCGCAACAAAGGCGAATTTGCGCAGCGCGGCGTTGCCGTGCCAGGACCAAGCACATACCGCCGATTGTTGCGCGACACACTCATTGCGATGAACGACAACGAACCGTCGCTCAGCGCGCGCGAGGTTCTACTGGATTCAATTTTAGACAACGCTGATGCAGATCGCGTGATACTGTCCAACGCCCATTTTTACGGTCCTCCGCGGGTTGCCGCGCGTGCGGGGCAGTTTTACCCATCTGCCGAGGAAAAACTGGTTCGGCTGGCGCGTATCTTCCCTGCGGATCACATCCACGTTTACATGGCCTTGCGAAACCCAGCCACCTTTCTGCCCGCGCTCGCGGCAAAGGTGCCTGAACCGACCCAAGCGGAGTTTTTGGGGCGGCACGCCCCGACAGACATACGGTGGTCCACGTTTATCAAGCGGATACGTGCCGCGGCCCCGAGCGCGCAGATCACCGTTTGGTGCAACGAGGATGCGCCGCTTATCTGGGGCGATATCATCCGTGACATGGCAGGGCTTTTGCCTGGTGAAAAGATCGTGGGGGCGTTTGACCTTCTAGCCGATATCATGACGAAAGACGGGATGCTCCGGTTTCGCAGCTATCTTAAATCACATCCCGACATGAACGAGATCCAAAAGCGGCGCGTGATGGCCGCTTTCTTGGACAAGTTTGCGATTGAGGACAGGATCGAAGAAGAGTTGGACCTGCCCGGCTGGACCGAGGAGTTGGTGGAGACGCTCACAGACGTGTATGACGAGGATGTCGCAGAAATCGCCCGCATCCCCGGGGTGGAGATTATTGCGCCATAGCGCATTAAGACATGCCCAAAGCTTCCTTATAGAGCTCTAACACCGCCTCTTCCTCGGCAATTTCATCGCGATCGCGTTTACGCAGTGCAATCACTTTGCGCATCACCTTTGTATCGTATCCCCGCGCTTTCGCCTCGGCCATTACCTCTTTCTGTTGGTCTGCGAGGTCTTTCTTTTCTGTTTCAAGCCTTTCAAACCGTTCAATAAATTGGCGCAATTCATTGGCAGTGACCCGGTAGCTATCGGGGGCCGGCGTATCGATGACCGTCTCGTCCAAGGTATGGTTCTCCTGTCTTGTGTGCCGCGTGTGCTAGCCTGCCTGCGACACCGCATCAACCAAATACCTCGACCCAGACGCAACCTTGCGACATGCCCACAGCTTGCGTAAGGAGCGCGGTATGGATGATACACCCATTTCGGTTTTTGACGCTCTTGTTTGGGGCGGCGCGGCGCTTACAGTCGCCGGATTGCTGCTATTGATATGGTGCATTTGGCGCGTGATATCAGCAAAACGCGCGGGCGCTGATGATCAGGTGATGCGGCAGACCTTGGCACGGGTTTTGCCGCTGAACCTAGCCGCCCTCGCATGCTCTGCGCTGGGGTTGATGTTGGTGATCGTTGGGCTCTTTATCGGCTGACGTGCGGCTCAGATCGGCAGGTTGTCGAACTGCGCCTCGATGGCTTCCTCCAGTAGCTGCTCATGCAAGTTCCGCAACCGCGCAGGAATGTCCGTGCCCGCTTGCTCTAGCTCTTGCAGCACTTTGCCAAACTCGGGCTGCATTTTCAGACGCACTTCAGGCGATGCGTTTCGAATGTCTTTCGCAAGCTGATCAGCATGTGAAACCAGTGGCGCACTGTGGAACATGCTCTCCTCCTCTAAGGTAGGCCGCGGGGAGATGACCTGCCCATCAGGTCCGCAGCTGCGACCACTATGCAGTAAAGTTGTAACGACTCAAAATCCATTCTCTACCAAAGCGGGAATAATGCCTGCATCGTGAGCAAATCTGCCCTGCAGTGGCCAAAGGTGCACGAAATCTTGGCGACGGCTGGACAGTCCGGCGTGTGTTGCGTAACCAAAGTGCATGGACATTCGGAAAGTCACTGACACCTACTTTGTCTCGCCGCAGATTTCGCCGGACGATATCGCGCAGATCAAGGCGCATGGGATCACGACAATTCTGTGCAATCGCCCCGATACAGAGGTCCCGCCAAGCCATCAAGCTGCAGCCGTGCGGGCCGCGGCAGAGGCGGCAGGACTTTCGTTTTTTGAGTTGCCGCTGACGCATCAAACCTTCACCCCCGACAACCTTATGGCGCAGAAATCTGTTTGGCAGTCGGCTGAGGGCGCGTGTTTGGCGTATTGCGCGTCAGGCACACGATCAACCATTGCATGGGCGCTCGGTCTTGCGGGTGAGCATGGCGCCGACGACATTATCGCGGCGGCCGCTGCAGCAGGCTACGATCTGCGGAACATGCGCGGCGCGTTAGAAGCCGCGCATCAACAGCCCGACGAAGAGTAGGACCCGGTCAAAGGTCGTTCGTCTCAGGCGTTGCGAGACTGAGCAAGAGCTTTTCAACGCCGCACAGGTGAAGCGCGCTTTAGCTTTCCCCCGGCAACGGCGGTAAATCTGGCAGATCGGGCAAACCGTCGACGCCAGGGAGGTCTGGCAACGCACCAATGTCGTCGACGCCCGGTAGATCCGGAAGGTCGGGCAGATCATCTAGACCCGTGCCGCCGGGCAGATCGGGCAAATCCGGCAGATCGGGCAAATCGGGAAGGTCGGAAATGTTCGGTAGATCTTCAGGCGTGATAATTTCCGGCGATGGCAATGCAGGCAGCCCCATATCTGCGTCCGCCGCTTCGGGTGCGCCATGTGCGGAGGCAGACCGCTGCATATCCAACATTGGCTCCATAGTATCGGCCGCTTCGCCTGCACGCCTGCGCGGATGGTCGGCGCTTGCGCCAACTCCAAACATGCGAACTGCGCGCATACCATCGCGCTGACCCAATTCGGCTGCCGCAATCTTGCGTCCAGACAGCGTCAGGATCTCACTTTCTGCCAGAACGTTGTCGGGCAGTCGCAAGGTGTCACCCGGTTGCATCGCAGAAAGCTCCGACAACGGCATATGCAATCTGCAAAGAGCCGCCTGCAAATTTGCTTTTAGCTCCATCACGACGGGTTCCAACGTGCTTGGCGCACTGTCGACATCAGATTTTGCAACGGGGGACTGACCAATCTCCATCGCCGGTAAATATATGTCGATCCGGCCCTGTCTGATGCCGCCCGCGATATCCAGCGTCATCGCGAAATGCACATATTCCGGCGCATCGAGCGCCAACGCCAACAGCCGCGTTTCAGCAAGGTAGGTCCCAAACCGCAAGCCCCGAAGAAGCCACGTGTCTTCGGGGGTGTCAGGCATCCGCTCGGCGCGTTTGAAGACGCGATCAAGCCAGGGCTGCAGTAATGCAGCGTCGGTGCGCGTCGGCACGCGCGGCGTGCCATTGACCGGCACATCGAACACTTTGCCCATGGTCATTTGCTGGACCATCGCGCCGACCAAAGATGTATCAAGGACGGCTGCCGCCCCGCCCCGCCCCGGAGCCTCCAACAGAATCATCAAAGACGCATCTGCGATCTGCTCGACCATGCCTGCAGAGGGTTCCCGCTTTTCCGTCAGGCCGATGACGCCCAAGGCAAGTTCCAACTCCTCTTCCGCCGCCTTCGCAAGCGACACGCGTAAAGCGCGCGGCGCTGTCATTGCGCGCGCTTTGCGGCGTTCTAATCCAGCCTGCGTTTTACGGCGCAGAACAGAAGGGGAGGATTCTTCACTCATATCCGATGTCACGGGACCACTAGCTTTGGTGTCCCGATTAACGAAGGTTGGTTACAAATGCCTTACTGCGCGGCCAGTGCTTGACGCATTGGCACAATAACGCGAAAGCCGGTGCCCTGCGCCACCGGCAAATAGCGAATGGCGCCGCCCAGCCGCTCCATGATCTCGGCACAGATGGCCAATCCCAGCCCCGCAGAACTGCCATCGCTGTCCCCAAGGCGCGAAAACTTCTCAAAAATCAATGCCCTCTCCTCTTCGGGGATGCCTGCACCATTGTCGATGAAGTCTATCACCGCCTGATCCGCTGCTGCGCGCACAGTGATGGTCAGTTCCGGGTCGGCAGCACGGCAGTACTTGCGCGCGTTGGTCAGCAAATTGATAAAAACCTGTGAAAGCCGGTCCACATCCGTGTCGATGGCGATATCTTCGGATGGCTGATCACGCACAATTCTGAGGTCGCTGGCGCCAGCGGGTTGCGCCGCCTGGACGGCACGGTCCAACACATCCCGCAACACGCCCGACTGCAGGTTCAGCGTGACCTGACCGTTTTCCAGGACACTCAGGTCCAATAGATCATCCAAGAGCCGGGTCAGACGGATCGCCTCATCGTGGATAATCGAGGCATAGCGGATCTTGTCAGGCCCCGGCAGCGTTTCGGTGTCGCGCAAAATCTCGGAAAACGCGCGGATCGAGGTCATCGGCGTGCGCAGCTCGTGGCTGATCTGGGACAAGAACGCGTCCTTTTGCACCGAAAGCTGTGTCAGCTTGGCATTTGCGGCCTTCAATTCGCGTGCGGTACGGGCCAGTTCGGCGGATTTGGTTTCAAGTTGGCTGGAATATTCCAGAATCTGGGCAGATTCGTCGGCGACCGCCATCAGATCCTCGACCGAAATGCCGGGACCGCCAGTGATTTGGCTGACCATCGCATGCGCCGTTGCGGCGCCCACTTCGGCGGCCAAAGCCCGCTCGAGGCGTTGCAGGAAAACAGGCGTGGGCTCGGCCAATTGATCAGCGCGATCTTGGCGCACGGCCTCTTCCCGAAAGAGCGCGCGCGCCTCCTCGGAGCCCAGGATGCGCTGCGCCATGATCAAGAGGTCTTCGCTTTCCGCCGCAGATCCAGACCAGCCTCCGGCCGCCGTGGACCTGTCAAAAACATTGACCATCTGCGCGCCCTGCAAACGCTCAAGCGGCTGCGGGAAGGTAAAGATCGACACCGCCCAGAAGGTCAGAAAGTTCAGCGACATGGACCACCAGACCGCGTGAACCACCGGGTCCATCCCGCTCATCCCGAAAAGCGCTTGGGGCCGCAGCCAGTTGAGGCCCCAAGGCCCGTTGGCCAAAATGCTGGTGCTAAGCACCCCTTCAGAGCCGAAACTGGGCAGAAGAAGGGTCCAAACCCACACGGCGAACCCCACGGCGAGCCCGGCTTGCGCGCCGATCCGCGACGCCCCGCGCCAAAAGATGCCCCCCAGAAGGGCTGGCAAGAACTGTGCGACGCCGACAAAGGAAATGAGCCCCATCGCCGCCAAGGCCGCGCCGCCGCCCGAATACGTGTAGTAGAGATAGCCCAACGCGATGATCAGACCGACCGACATGCGCCGCGCGAAGATCACAATGTCGCGTACATCGCCTGAAACCGACGCGCCCGGGCCTTGCGAGGCAAGCCAGATCGGCATCACCACGTGATTGGACACCATCGTTGCCAGCGCCAGCGTCGCCACGATCACCATCGACGTCGCCGAAGAAAACCCACCCAAAAACGCCAAAACGGCCAGGCTGTCCTGGCCCAATTGCAACGGCAAGCTCAGCACAAAGAGGTCAGGATTGGCATTTGGTGTCAGTTGCAGACCGGTCGCGGCGATGGGGACCACGAAAAGGCTCATCAGCATCAGGTAGACGGGGAAAAGCCAGGACGCCACGCGCAGCTGCCGGTCATTGTCGTTCTCGACGACCATCACCTGGAACATGCGCGGCAGGCACAAAAACGCGACCGCCGCCAAGAGCGTGAGCGTGGTCCAACGCCCCCGGTCCACCTGCCAGGTGCCGATCTCGCTGGCGTCAATCTGCGCCATCATCGGGGCAATGCCGCCGGCCACCCCCCAGACAACGAAGGCGCCCACAGCCAAAAGCGCCACAAGCTTCACCACCGCCTCCACCGCGATGGCGATCACGATGCCGTGCTGACGTTCGCCCGCTGTGAGGGTGCGTGTGCCAAACAGGAGCGTAAAGAGTGCGAGGCCAAAGGCGATCCAAAACGCGGCAGGCTCTTTGTCAAAGCTGTCTGCCGCAGGATCCATCTCGGCAAAGACCAACAGCGACGCGATCACGGATTGAAGCTGCAACGCGATATAGGGCGTCACGCCGATCACCGCGACGACCGTTACAAAGATCGCAAGGCTGTTGGACTTCCCAAAGCGCGAAGAGATGAGGTCCGCAATCGAGGTGACGCGCTGGGTCCGACCGATCCGCACCAGTTTGCGTAAGATCCACCACCAGCCAATCATCACAAGGCTGGGGCCCAGATAGATCGTGACAAACTCCATGCCCGACCGCGCCGCATAGCCCACCGCGCCGTAAAAAGTCCAAGCGGTGCAATAGATCGACAGCGACAATGTGTAGATCAACGGCGATTTGAGCCACCCACCGCGCCCGCGCGCGGCGGCCCGCTCTGCCACAAAGGCGACGAGAAACAGAAAGGCCACATACAGCAGACAGACGACCACAAGCGCGTTGAGAGAGGTCATGTCAGCGCTCCGCGTCTTGCTCCGCCCCGTCGTGGTCGTCATAGGACCAGGTGGCAAAGCTCAGACAGGCGGCCACCAAAGTCAGGCTGACCCAGACCAAAAATACATAGACCAGAGCCGAGGACATCGACTTGGCCGCGCCCGCATCGGCCACTGGCCATAAAAGCGGGAGCATAAAGAGCCACGCGCCCAAGACGGGAACCAGACGCAGGCCGTCAATCAACCGCCGCTGGCGGTAGCGTTGCCGCTCTAGAAAGATGCCTGTTTCGCCGCGCAGGCTCACGCCGCACCGCCAGCCGCCAACTCGCGCACCGCATCCAGCACGTCAGAGTTCGAAAACGGTTTGGTCATGAACCGGCTCGCCCCGGCTTGCTCGGCCAGATCTCGGTCTTGCTCTTGCCCCCGCGCCGTCAGCATCAAAACCGGCAGCGCGGCAAAGCGGTCTTCGCTGCGCAGCTCGCGCAGAATATCGAGCCCGTTGCGCCCAGGCAGCATCAAATCCAGGATGATAAGATCCGGTTCCCGCTCGCGGATGCGCGCAACAGCCGTCCCACCGTCTGCATGCGCCTCGACATGCCACCCGTCACGGGTGAGCAAAAAGCGGATCGCTTCAATGATATTTGCCTCGTCTTCTACGAGAAGAACATGCTTTCCCACGTTCCCGTTGGCCCTCCCTGGTGCCGGGCGCCGCATCTTGATGTGCCGCTGCCCACAAGGAAGTATCCCGTGTTTGCCGGGACGTGTCAAAAGGTCATTCTTTACAAAATTGTCACAGGATCACTGCCTCGCGACGCGCGGGGCACGGGGTACGGGCGCAAATCCGGCAGGTGGTTCCAACCGGCAGGGCCGCGTCGCCCGCTGTTTGATCTGGCAGCAATAGCATCGCGGCCTGCACCAAGGGCGGGCGGTTGTAGCCAGCAGCGGCAGCAGGCTCGGCCAGCGCATAGCACGAGAACTTCGCCTCGCGCGCGCCCAGCTGCGTCACGCTTTCGCGCACCACCACGCCGGGTTGGCCCAAAGCTTGAAAGATCGGCAACAGCGGGCAGACCGCCCCGAGGCGTGGGAATGTGAAGCCAGGGGCTTCTTTGCGCAACAAAAACGCGCCTGAGCGATCGCAAAGCCCATAAACACTGGTCAATCCCGGCACCGATGCCAGGCGGCGCAGCACCAGACCGATGGGCGACGCGCAGGCCTGCGCCAAAGCCAACGGATCGGGTGCAGGATTTCCATCAAGCGCGGTTTGCAGCACCGCCATAGGGAGCGCCTGCGCGTCACTGTGATAGCCCGTCAAATAGGCCTCTAACACACGCTGGGCTGCGGGTGTCAGGCCACTCTCGGCCACCACGGCGGCAACTGATCCGCCAGGCGCCTCCAACTGCGGGATATAGAAACTGCGCTCTGCCAGAAAGGCTTCGACCTCTTCCTGTGGCAACCTACGGTCGGTGTCTGCGGCAGCCTCCTGTCCCAAATACGCCACCAGCGCACGGCTGCTATCGGCAAGCCGGGCACTGTCTTCATTGATATTGCCATGAAACCGGTTCAACCACTCGACTTCCAGCGCGTCCGTCTCGACCAGGATGGAAGCGGTCGACCGGATCGAGGCGGCCGTCGTGAGCACATCATGCAAGGCGGCCTCCAACTCTGGGTCATGCGCCAGACGGTCCTGCAAGCCTTCAACTGTGCGCTCCAGCGACTGCACGCGCGCATGCGCGGCCTCAACCAAGGCGGCCCAACCTGGAAAGCGGCCCGTCAATTCCTCGACACGGTCAAGCTCCGCGCCCGCTTCGGGAAAATCGGCAACCGCTTGGCGCAAGGCCCCCAAAAGCGCGGCCTCTGCCCCGTCGCGCAGAATACTGGGCTCTACGCCAAGCGCCTCGGCAATCCGCAACAACACCTTACCGCCGATTCTGCGGCGGTTGTGTTCAATCAAGTTTAGATAAGACGCTGAAATACCGATGCGGCGCGCCAGATCGGCCTGTCGCAGCCCGGCAATCTGGCGTCTTTCGCGAATGCGGGTCCCTACAAAGCTGTCCGGCTTCATACGACACAACCTTGGGGATATGTGTACAATTTCAACAGGTTTCTGCGCTGCAAAATCAGAGCCTTTACAAGTTTCCGCACGAAGCTGTGCAGTTCTTTACAAAATTAGTTAACACTGAAAGGCACTTATTGCCACAGTTTACAACCTTCCAAATACTGGCGTTGCACGGAAGTGCGCCCTGATCGGCGCGTCTGCGCCATCAGGGTTTGTCACCCTTAGGGAGGAATACATGACGAAATCGAACCTGACCCGTCGCGGTCTGTTGAAAACCGGCGCTGTCGGCGGCGCAGGCCTCGCGGTCCCCACAGTCTTTACGGCCCAGTCTGCAGCGGCGTTCACGAACGAACCAACAGGCAGCTCGGTCACTCTGGGCTTCAACGTGCCCCAAACCGGCCCCTACGCAGACGAAGGTGCGGACGAGCTGCGCGCCTACGAACTTGCGGTTGAGCACCTGAACGGTGGTGGCGACGGCGGCATGATGAACACCTTCTCGTCCAAGGCGTTGCAAGGCAACGGCATCCTGGGCAAGAAAGTCGAATACGTCACAGGCGACACACAAACAAAATCCGACGCGGCGCGCGCATCCGCACGTTCCATGATCGAAAAAGACGGCGCTGTGATGATCACAGGCGGCTCATCCTCGGGTGTTGCGGTTGCTGTGCAAGCGCTCTGCCAAGAGGCCGGCGTCATCTTTATGGCGGGTCTTACGCACTCCAACGACACCACAGGTAAGGACAAGAAGGCGAACGGCTTCCGTCACTTCTTTAACTCCTACATGTCCGGTGCCGCACTCGCGCCGATCTTGGGTGCCAACTACGGCAATGACCGGAACGCGTATCACCTGACGGCGGACTACAACTGGGGTTACACCACAGAAGAAGCGGTTCGGACCTCCACCGAGGCCATCGGCTGGAACACCGTCGCGGCTGTGAAGACACCGCTGACAACGACAGACTTCTCGTCCTACATCGCACCGGTTCTGCAGTCTGGCGCGGACGTGCTGGTTCTGAACCACTACGGCGGCAACATGGTGAACTCGCTGACCAACGCGGTTCAGTTCGGCCTGCGCGACAAATCCGTCAACGGCAAGAACTTCGAGATCATCGTTCCGCTCTACTCCCGCCTCATGGCGAAGGGTGCGGGCGCCAACGTTAAGGGCATCTTCGGCTCCACAAACTGGCACTGGTCGCTGCAGGATGAAGGCACAAAAGCCTTTGTGAAGTCCTTCGGCACCAAGTACGGCTTCCCACCCAGCCAGGCGGCGCACACATGCTACGTCCAAGCTCTGCTTTACGCAGACGCGGTGGAGCGTGCGGGCTCGTTCAACCCATGTGCGGTTGCCGAGGCGTTGGAAGGCTTCGAGTTCGACGGTATGGGCAACGGCCCAACACTCTACCGTGCGGAAGACCACCAGTGCTTCAAAGACGTGCTGGTTGTGAAAGGGAAAGAGAACCCTGCTTCCGAGTTCGACCTTCTCGAAATCGTGGAAGTCACACCAACATCGCAAGTGACCTACGACGCGTCGATCTTCGGCGGCGAGTTGGGGGCCTGCAACCCAGGCGCATAAGCGTTGCAAAATTGGAAAGGGCGACACACGGCGCCCTTTCCCCTCCCCCATCGGCTCAGAATGGCCGCAAACGTTCTCCAAATGAGGTGGTTTCATGAATAGATCGGGCGCATCCCTGGCTGGCCCCGCCATTGGTATCGGCGGGCTTGTGGTCTTTTTCGCACTGATGGTTGCTTTGGTCGGAACCAACGCGGTCCTGCTCCAAACCCTTGATGGTCTCTCCAAAGGCTCCGCATACGCGATGATTGCCTTGGGTCTGACCCTGATATTCGGCACGCTGGGTGTTGTGAACTTCGCCCATGGTGCGCTGTTTATGATCGGCGCCTTCTGCGCGGTGACGCTCAGCCGGATCTTGACGCTGAGCCATGAGGTGATCGACGAGACCAAGAAGGACTTCTTGGGCAACCCACTGAAAGTGGATGTGCCTTACGTCTATGACTGGTTTGGTGAATCGGCAGGCAATGTCATCATTGACTGGGCCGTGCCGCTGTCGATCCTGTTCGCCATCCCAATCATGATTGCCATCGGCGTGATCATGGAGCGCGGGCTGATCAAGCATTTCTACAAGCGTCCGC
>CAWUIP010000018.1:0-35981 GCA_963922415.1 uncultured Aliishimia sp.
GCGCGCAGCCGCCCTGCCCGACCACATGCGCCCCGTGCGCCCTGGCATGGAAAGCGCTGTTCTGAAGCCCCTGTCGCCCAGCGATATTGACCGCATTCATGCAACCGCGCTGCAAGCGCTTGAAGAAATTGGCCTGGCCGACGCGCCGCAAAGCGGCATCGACTACATGACGCAAGCCGGCGCCATTCTGGGCGACGATGGGCGTATTCGCATTCCGCCCAAATGTATTGAAGAAGCACTCGCCACGGCCTGCCGGGATATCACGCTGTGTGGCCGAGACCCGCAAAATGACATGAACTTGAACGGCACGCGGGTGCATTACGGCACCGCGGGCGCTGCGGTGCATATCGTTGATGCCACGGGACGCGAGTATCGCGAAAGCACGCTGCAGGATCTGCATGACGCGGCGCGGATCGTGGATCAGCTTGATAATGTTCACTTTTTGCAGCGCCCGATGGTGGCGCGCGACATTACCGACAATCTCGAGCTTGACCTGAACACGATCTATGCCTGCTGTGCGGGAACGACGAAACATATCGGCACCTCGTTCAGCGAGCCGGAATCTGTGGGCCCAGCACTGGAGCTTCTCCACAAGATCGCGGGCGGTGAAGAGGCCTGGCGCGCGCGGCCTTTCGTGTCGAACTCGAACTGCTTTGTTGTCCCACCGATGAAGTTTGCGACCGAAAGCTGCCAAGTGATGGAAGCCTGCATCGCGGGCGGCATGCCGGTCCTGTTGCTGAGCGCCGGGATGGCGGGCGCAACGGCGCCCTCCACCATCGCGGGCGCGATTGTGCAATCGGTGGCCGAATGCCTGGCGGGCTTGTTCTATGTGAATGCGATCCAGCCCGGCCATCCGGCGATCATGGGCACCTGGCCGTTCGGGTTAGACTTGCGCACAGGTGCTATGTCGGTGGGCTCGGGCGAGCAGGCGCTGTTGTCGGCGGCCTGCGCGCAGATGCACCAGTTCTACGGCCTGCCCGGCGGCGCGGCAGCCGGTGCGTCGGATTCGAAACTTCCCGACATGCAAGCGGGGTGGGAGCAGATGTGCTCCAACGTGATGACAGGTCTGTCCGGGTTGAACATGGTCTATGAGGCAGCGGGCATGCATGCCTCGCTCCTTGGGTTTTGCCATGAAAGCTTGATCTTGGGCGATGATCTGATTGGCCACGCGCTGCGCTGTGTGCGTGGGATTGAGGTGACCGAGGAAACCCTTGCCCTGGATCAGATGCGTGAGGTCTGCATTGGCGGGCCAGGTCACTATCTGGGCACGGGTCAAACGCTGCAACGCATGCAGTCAGACTATGTTTACCCACAATATGGGGACCGGACGAGCCCCAAAGAGTGGGATGAGTTGGGCAAGCCAGACCTTTTGGCAAAGGCCACCGAGCGCAAAGAGGCGATTTTGGCGCAACGCGCTTCCGCCAGGTTCCCTGCGGCGATGGATCAAGACATTCGCGCCGCGTTCAAGATTTACCTGGGCTCGTAAGAGACTGTTTTCAAAAAGGGTTCGCGGCCTGCCAGTTGGGGTAATAGCAGGCCGCGTCCCTTCATACAGACGCGCATCGGATGTCGCAAAACCCAAGGACAACGCGCCCGTATAAGAGCTGTGTTAGCTTCCGCTTGGCTCTGTCGGCATCACGCCCGCTTCTTCAGCGGCAGTGATCTCTGTTTCGTCCAAAGCGCCGTCTGCGTTGACGTCCATGGCCACGAACATGTCGGTCGACACGGTCGGAAAGACGGTTTGCACCTCGTCAAGCGTCAAGACGCCGTCGCCATTGGCATCCGCGCTTGCGGCACTTTCGCTCATCGCAATCGCAGCGCCCGCAAGGCCAATCAAGCATAGGGCAAAGTGAGTGGTGGTCAGTTTCATGTGGTGTCTCCCATCAAGACATTCGGTTTTGCGACATCCGTTCGTGAGACGTGACATGACAGGCCCGTGCGCCCCGCGCACCCCTGCCGCGCTTGGGGCGCTAGAACTGGCGCGCTCTGGCCAAAACGGCCGGACAGGTAAAGCGGAACACTGCCGCGCCAAGTCGGGCCAATCTCGGGTGGCGGAAATCCCATCATGCCGCCTTTGGGCTTTGGCATAAACCGGCTGAAAATTTGCAAATGCAAACCAGCAAAGCGCAAACTGCAAAGTCGCAAAATCACCCAGGACAAGGTCCGATTCGGACCCAAATGCCACAATCCTGCCCCAATTGGCCCGTAACATTTCCTTGGTGGTATGCGAGCCAAGCAGTCACCCAAAAAGCCAAAAAGGCGAGGCAGGCAGGACATGGCAGTTTCAGACGCACTTTTGGTGCGCCCTTTACGCCGTTCGGATCGTTCCGAATGGGCGCGGCTTTGGCAAGGTTACCTTGAATTTTACGAAACGGCGGTATCGCCAGAGATTTACGACACCCAGTTCGAACGCCTGCTGAGCGATGCGCCAAATACGTATTTTGGATTGGTGGCCGAGCGCGGCGACCGTCTGGTGGGTCTGACCCACTACATCTTTCACGCCCATGGCTGGAAAGTCGAAGACGTCTGTTACCTGCAGGACCTTTACGCGGACGCGGACGCCCGAGGCTTGGGCGTGGGTCGCGCCCTCATCGAAGCGGTCTATGCCGCCGCAGATGCAAATGGCACGCCGTCTGTCTACTGGCTGACGCAAGAGTTCAACCAAACCGCACGTCACCTCTATGACCGCATTGGCGCATGCACGCCCTTTATCAAATATGCGCGGGTGCTCTCCTGATGCGGCGTTTTCTCTTTCCACTGGTCTTGCTGCTGAACGCCTGTGCACCTGCAACGCCGATCGTCTCGACAGTCGACACAGCCACACGTGCGCTCACCTCAGCCACCGATCCTTCAGGTCTGCCGCCGATGCGCACCTTTGGCGCCACGCAGGCAGAGCCTGTGCGCGTCTCCAACGACGATCTTGCGCTCGACTTCATCGAACTTGCCTTCAAGCTGGAAAGCGGGCGCGATCTGCCTGTTCTCACCCGGTTCGAAACACCGATCACGGTCCGCGTGACAGGCGCGCCGCCACCCTCGCTGAGCCCAGATTTGACGAAGCTGTTGCACCGGTTGCGGACCGAAGCGGGCATTCAAATCAACCGCGTCGCGCGCGGTGAGGCGAATATCACGATCCAAGCGGTGAGCCGCGCCGACATCCGCCGCGCCCTGCCCCAAGCGGCCTGTTTTGTGGTCCCAAACATCACCGACATCAGCGAATATCGCGCCGCACGCCGCACACCGCGCACCAACTGGACACTGCTGCGCACCCGTGAACGCTTGGCGATTTTCCTGCCCAATGACGCCTCCCCCCAAGAGGTGCGTGATTGCCTGCACGAAGAACTGGCACAGGCGATTGGGCCCTTGAACGATCTCTACCGGCTACATGGGTCCGTCTTTAACGACGACAACGTGCACACGGTGCTGACAAGCTATGACATGCTGGTGCTGCGCGCCTATTACGATCCTGCGCTGCGCTCTGGCATGTCGCGCGGTCAGGTGGCTTCGAAATTGCCCAGCATTCTGGCGCGCTTGAACCCGCGCGGTGAAACGGTGCCCGGCCAATTCCCAACGCGCACGCCGCGCGCCTGGTCCGACGCCGTGCAAACCGCACTTGGCCCCGGCGCCACCTACAGCCAACGCCGGACGGCCGTCTCACGCGCGCTTGAGATTGCCGCATCGATGAATTGGCAGGACCATCGCCGCGCCTTTGCCCATTACGCAGCGGGACGCCTGGCGCAATCCACCGACCCCGACGGCGCACGCGCGCATTTCCAGCAGGCCGACAGCTATTACCTGCGCCTGCCCAATGCAGCACTCCACCGCGCCTATGTCGCCACACAACTGGCCGCGCATGAGATCAATGAAGGCGCCGGTGAACGCGCGCTGAGCATGCTCACCGGGCCCATCGACGTGGCGCGGCGGCACGAAAATGCAGCCCTTTTGGCCACACTTCTTATGCTGCAGGCCGAGGCCTTGGATCTGACAGGGCAAACCGACGCGGCACGCACCGTCAGGCTGGACAGTCTGGGATGGGCACGCTACGGCTTTGGCCCGGATTGGGCTGTGCGGGCTAAGGCGCGCGAGATTGCAGCCCTCAACCCGAATAAGGGGCGCAGCTAACACCCCGCGCCCGCTGGGAGGCTGCGGCACATGCTTGCAATCGGTTTTGGCCTGGGCGCGCTTTGGGGCGGATGGACGGCCTGGAAGCGCAAAGGGAACACGCTCGATATCCTGCAATATGCCTTTGGGTATGCCGTTGCCATTGGGTTGCTGTTCTTCCTCGCGAGCTTGATCTGGCTGCGGATGACGACCTGATGTTTCTGCCCTTCTTCGATCAGCTTCGGTCTGCGGGCGTTCCCGTGTCTTTGCGGGAGTTTTTGAGTTTTCTCGAAGGTCTGAAATCGGGCATCGCCACCTATGATGTAGAGGCGTTCTACTATCTTGCACGCGTCTCCATGGTCAAAGACGAGCGCAACATCGACAAGTTCGATCGCGCCTTTGCCGCCGCATTTGAAGGGTTGGAGGCGATCAGCCTTGATCAAGTGATGGAGGCCGTCGACATCCCCGCCGATTGGCTGACCAAGATGGCCGAAAAGCACCTGAGCGAAGAAGAGCGCGCCGAGATCGAAGCTTTGGGGGGGTTCGACAAGTTGATGGAGACGTTGAAAGAGCGTCTCAAAGAGCAAGAAAAGCGCCACCAGGGCGGCAATAAGTGGATCGGCACGGCCGGGACCAGCCCCTTTGGCGCCTACGGGTACAATCCCGAGGGCGTGCGCATCGGCCAGAAGGAAAGCCGCCACAAACGGGCGGTCAAGGTGTGGGACAAGCGCGAGTTCAAGAACCTGGATGACACGGTCGAGTTGGGCACGCGCAACATCAAAGTTGCCTTGAAACGGTTGCGGCAATGGGCGCGCGATGGCGCGGTGGAAGAGCTGGACCTAGATGGCACGATCCGCGCCACCGCCGAAAATGGGTATCTTGATGTTCAAACCCGGCCCGAACGGCGCAACGCGGTCAAGGTACTGTTGTTCTTGGATGTGGGCGGGTCGATGGACCCGCATATCAAAGTCGTGGAAGAGCTTTTTTCGGCGGCGCGGGCCGAGTTTAAGCATCTGGAATACTACTATTTCCACAACTGCCTTTACGAAGGCGTGTGGCGCGACAACCGGCGGCGCTGGGATGCTCAGATCCCCACATGGGACGTGTTGCGCACCTACGGCCCTGATTACAAATGTATTTTTGTGGGCGACGCCTCGATGTCACCCTACGAAATCGCCTATCCCGGTGGCGCCAATGAGCATTGGAACCAGGAAGCCGGACAGACATGGCTGGCGCGTGCGCGCGATCAGTGGTCGGGTCATTTGTGGATCAACCCTGTGCCGGAGAAATATTGGGGCTACACCCATTCCATCGGCATGATCCAAGAGACTTTTGGCGCCGACCGCATGGTGCCGATGACGCTTGAAGGTTTGGGGCGCGGCATGCGGGAGCTCAGCCGCTAGCTACGGCGCCGTCTCACGATACCCAAAACCGCGACAGTCGATAGTAACAACCAAGTCGTTGCCGGCAACGGAATCGGCGTCGGCGCCGGACTGATCTGCGTCACGACACTTTGAAAATTGACCACCCGAATATCGCCTTTGACGTCAATCACGTCCCGCAGCAAAGTGACATCGCCAATCCCGGCGCTGGTTCTGAATTGGACATCTGTATCCGTTTGAAAGGTCAAAACCCCGTCGATTTCCCAAGTTGCGGCAGTTGGCACCGTCACGTCGATGGTGGAGGAAAGAGAACTTATGATATCGACATCACCGCGCGAACTCAGCGTCGAGAACTCGTTGAAGACACCGGCGGACGCACCGATCACCAGTGTAATACCTGATTGCGCATCGATCGCACCGCTTAGCCCGTCGGCATCCGCCAAAGATACAAAGCCGGATGACAGGATATTGACTGTATCAAAGTCATTGGCGGTCGACGTGAGCGTGATGTTTTTCCCAACAAGCCGCGTGATGCCGGAAACCGTCACCGCGCCATCTTGGGTAATGTCATCGCCGGGTTGATCCACTGTCAATCCGGACGGATAAGTGCCCGACGCAATAACAGCGGCATTGGCTGCACCTGCAGCGCAAAGGCAAAGCAGACATGTGGTCAAGAACCGTGTCATGCGCTGTAGGATGCGGGCGATGTGTGACGGTATTGTGACAACTGCTTTGACGAGAAGGGGGCCGAGAGACAATGATAGAAAATTATGCATGTTTAACGGCCCGCTTGCGTCGGAGATCACCACAGCAACGTCGATCTGACGCGTCGTTCGGCACGCACTGATGTCACACGCACTCATCGTCCTAGGGGCCGCAGTCTGGCCCGGGGGCGTGCCTAGCCCAACTTTGCAAAGGCGTTTAAACAGGGCTTTGCAAATCTGGAAAGCCGAGCATTTTGAATACGTTATCCCCTGCGGCGGTCTTGGCGCGCATGCCCCCAGCGAAGCGGAGGTAATGCGCGGGTTTTTGCGCGCAAACGGCGTTCCAGAGACCCAGATTTTGTTGGAAGACCGCTCCGGCACCACATTGCAAAATGCGGAAAATGCGATTGCGCTGATGCTAGACCATGGGATCGCCCACGCCGTGGTTGTCACCGACGGGTACCACTGCTCGCGCGCATGGCTGTCGTTTTGGGCGCTTGGGATGCGCGTGCGCGTGGTCTCCGCAGCGCGCGCAACGCCCCGCCCGCGCTTCGGCGTGGCCCTCAAGGCCGTTCTGCGAGAGACTGTGGCCTTGCCAGTTTACGCAATGCGCCTCATGCTGCGCAGAAGATGACCCAAGCGCCCATTTTTTCCCTGGATCCCGACGCCTTTGCCGTAGATCCTTACCCGATTTTGGAACAGATGCGGGCGGACGCGCCGATTGCTTATGTGCCCGAATTGCGTGGGATCCTGTTTACCCGGCGCGATGACATCTTCCGCGAAGAAAAGCGCGTCGAGACCTTCTCAAGCTATCAACCTGGCGGGCTTTTGCAGAAGATCATGGGCGACAATATGATGCGCAAGGATGGCGAGGCGCATATGTCCGAGCGGCGCGCGATCTTCCCGGCGCTCAGTCCGCGCACGGTACGGGAGCATCTAAAGGACGCGTTTGAAGAGATCGTGGCGGCCTACATCGACGCACTGCGTCCACGCGGAGAGATGGATCTGGTCCGAGATTTCGCCCTGCCTGTGGCAGCCGACAGTCTGCGTGTGATGACGGGCCTGACAAACATGCCGACACTCCGCATGGATTACTGCAGCCAAGCCATGCTCGACGGCTGCGCCAACTACTCTGGCGACCCGGGCATCGCGAAGAAGGCCTTTGATGCTTCTGCATCCATTGATGCCCTGATAGATGAACGGCTTGCGGATCTGCGCGAGGCGCCGGATCGCTCGATCCTATCCGTGCTAGATCAAGCCAAAGTCCCTCGGGATGCGATTGCTGGAACGGTCAAAGTGATCATTGGCGGTGGCCAGAACGAGCCGCGCGACGCAATTGCGGGTACCGTCTACGCGCTGCTGACGCACCCCGCCCAGCACGCGGCGATCCGAAGCGGCACAGCCAGCTATACGGACGCCTTTCAAGAGTACATTCGCTGGGTTACACCCATCGGGATGACACCGCGCCGCGTGGTGCGGGATGACGCCGTTGACGGCATATCCCTGCGCGCGGGCGGTACAGTTTTCTTTATGTTCTCATCAGCGTGTCGAGACGAGTTGCATTTTGATGAACCTGACCGCTTCGACATCACGCGCGACACGTCTCCAGCCATCCCGTTTGGAGCGGGACCACATTTCTGCGCTGGTGCTGCTGCGTCCCGTTGCATGATCGCGCAGGTCGCCCTGCCCCGACTTTTCGAAGCCTTCCCCGACCTTACGCTTTCCGGGACAGCGCGTTTCTATGGTTGGGCCTTTCGCGGTCCACTTTCCCTGCCTGTGCGCTGGACACCATAACGCCCACACCCCATATGCCTTCTATGATAAAGGTAACCCCCATCCTTTTGGCGCTGATCTATGGATTGGTTATGTACCGGTTCTCGGCATGGCGCACCGCACAGCAACTCGACGCGCAGTCGAGCGAGCTTGCTGATCCTGTGCTGAAGCGCCTTTGCGATCAGATGGCCGCGGCGCTGGATCTGGAGCGGATCCGTGTGCACATCTATGAGATCGATCCCGTCAACGGGCTCGCGGCTCCGGACGGGCGCATTTTTATCACACGCGGGTTCTACCAAAAGTACCGTGCGGGTGATGTCAGCGCCGAGGAATTGGCCAGCGTCATTGCGCACGAGCTTGGTCATGTGGCCTTAGGCCACTCGCGACGTCGGATGATCGACTTTTCTGGTCAAAATGCACTGCGCACGGCCTTAGGCCTCGTCCTGAGCCGGTTCTTGCCGGGTATTGGAATTTGGATTGCCAACGCCTTGACGACGCTTTTGGCCGCACGCCTGTCTCGCAGCGATGAATATGAGGCCGATGCGTATGCTGCAGCCCTCTTGACCAAATCCGGCATCGGCATTGGCCCCCAAAAGTCTCTCTTTGCCAAGCTAGAGCGCTTAACGCAGTCCAATACCGGCCCTGTACCCGCTTGGTTGATGAGCCATCCCAAAACCACGGAACGCATCAAAGCTCTCGAAGCTTTGGAGACACGATGGGCCGCAGGTTCGACCTGATCTTAGGCTTCCGTTAAACGCTTTGGCGTATCGCACAGCCCCGATAGATTTTTGCAGGGTGTGCTTTATGTTCATTTCGATACGTGTCTTTGGCTATGTGCTTGCCATGATTACGCTTTCATCGGCTTTGTTTGCCGATGAGTCCTTGCGCAACAAAATGGAACGGATCAAGCTATCGCTCCGACAGCCCACCTTAATCCAAACCATGACGTCATCTGCCTGTATGACCATGGGCGGCATCGACGCGCAATCGGCAAGCAATGCGGCACTGGACGACCTGGACACCTACAAAACAGTTATTGCGTCCTTCAGCGACGGGCACGAGTGGCTTGGCCTTCTTCCCGAAAACGATACGGTTATTCTGGGGCAGCTTGATGCGCTCGGCGAGGTTTGGTCTCGGTATCGCCCTGCGGTTCAACAATTGGTCGCGGGCGACTACCACGCGGTCGTTATGTCCCAGCTTCTGACGCAAAATGATGAAATGACCGAAGCGTCAAATGCATTGGCCGCGAAGTTCATCGCGCATTACGGTTCTGATGCCGTAGATGCGGATGTAGGGCGCGCGCTACAGCAGGCTGCGCATCACATGATGTTGTCTCAACGGAGCATTATGGAGATGTGTTACGCATATTTCGGTATCGGCGGCGCCGAGATGCCAAGACAACTGGCAGGTACTATTCAAGCGGTCGACACTGGGTTTGCGGACCTGTCAGCTGGCGCTGCAGACGGAAGCTTCACACCAAACGCGCGTGTCAAACGCAATTTGCGAACAGCCGCCCTATTTTGGGATAGGGTGAAAACGGCAGCAGAGCCGTTGGCACGCGGGGAAGCCATTGCCCAAGAGGATCTCGAGAAGGCTCTAAAGATGAACAAGTCGGTTTTGAAACAGTTGAACCAGGCGCTTGAAAGCTATCTTGTAGGTCTGTGATCAGGCTCAGTGGCCGCGCGTCCCGTATCGCGCTGCTCCAGCGCCTTGCCAAACCGAGGCAGACGCGCCTTCTTCATCAGTCCGCGTAGGGTCCAGTCCTGTCCTGACAGCGCGCGCGCTTGGTCAAGAACCTTAGCAGCAACCGCTCCGATTGCGCTGGGATCGTCTTGCCAAAATCGCACCATCACCGCATCAGGGTCGAAACGCGCAAGCCCCTCGTCTACCAAAAGCCCACGCGGAAAATCCTTTGCATTCAGGGTGATGATTGCATCTGCGGACCCCGAAACAGCCGCGGCCAAAACGTGAATGTCATTGTCATCCGGCAACCACAACCGATTTTCCAACCCAACATCCGGCGCCACAACCGCCTGAGGAAATGTCGCCTTTACAAGCGCAATTTCACCGCGCGCTTGCGCCTCCGCGACGGGTCCACTTCGCGCAGCCGCACGCGCCCATTCTTCCAAGATCCGATCCGACCAAAGCGGCACATAGGCTCCGGTTTGCGCCGCGCCCAACAGCACTTCGCGCATGACCGTTGGAAAAAGTACGCAGGCATCTAGTAAAAGCTTCACAATTCGGCCTCACGCGAGGGTCGCATCACAGCGCAAACACAAGGGCTTTCAAATAACCGCCATCGCCCAGTTGCGGCAATTGAGGATGGTCTGGTCCAGCAAACCCTGTATGGATAAGCCGCGGCTGCCCACCGGCGCGGCCAATGCCACGCGTGCACGCATTGCGGAACTTTTCGAGCGTCGCGGCATGCGAACAAGAACACAGCACCAAATGGCCGCCCGGCGCCACGAGCGCCGTCGCCAAACGCGCCACGCGTTCATATGCCCGTAAGCCAGGTTCCAGTTTTGCTTTCGAAGGCGCGAAGGCCGGCGGATCACAAATAACGAGATCAAACTGTTCACCTGCGGAGGCCCGCGCGGCCAAAACGTCGAACGCATCGCCACGTTCGGTCGAAAAATCTGACGTCCGTCCCATCTCCGCCGCGCCTGCGGATGCGAGATCGAGCGCGGCCTGCGATCCATCGACCGCGCAGGCGGACTTTGCCCCTGCCGCAAGGGCCGCCAAAGCAAACCCACCCACGTGACTGAACATATCCAAGACACGTGCATCGCGCGCCAAACGTGCTGCAAAGCTGTGATTGGCACGCTGATCAAAGAAGAGGCCGGTTTTCTGACCGCTCACCACATCAGCCATGTAAATCGCACCATTCATTGGCACCGGGATCGGACGCGTTGGCGCTTCGCCCACCAGAACCTCATGTCCTTCTGGCAACCCTTCTAGCGCGCGGGTGCGACTGCTGCCATTTTTGAGCACGTGTGACACGCCGGTTACGTCCACCAAAGCACGTGTAAGCGCATCGAGGTGCGGTTCAATCCAGGCTGCATTAGGTTGGATGACTGCACAGTCTCCAAACCGGTCAACCACAACGCCTGGCAAACCATCGGCTTCCGCGTGCACCAAACGGTAAAACGGTGCGTCGTACAGCCGGGAGCGCAACGAGAGCGCGCGCTCGATCCGCGCAGCAAACCACGCTTGATCAAGAACCGCCGCTGGATCGGCATCCAACAGACGTGTGCAAAGCTTTGCATTTGGATTAAATGCACACAGTGCGAGGTCCGCGCGATCCGTATCCTGCAGCACAGCAAGTGATCCTGGCGCGATCGCTTTGCTACGTCGGTCCATCACCATATCGGTGTCAAAGACCCATGGATATCCATGCCGCAAACGACGCGCATCAGCTTTCGGCTTAAGCCGGACGGTTGGACGGTCTGAAACGGAAAAAGGCGCGGTCATCGCGCCTCCTCTATGATTTTTATGTCGTGAGTAAAACCCTAGAACCGGTTGAGGTGCTGGATCAGGCCGAGTTTTGCGTTTTGATGACCTTCCGACGTGGTCAATTCATCCTGGATCACTTGCGCCAAATGGGCCGTGATCCGCGCCTTCTGGGTTTGCCCCCTGCGCTCGGCTGCAAGGGCCGCTCTGCCGCCAAACGCGTTTAGGTCCGCCTCAACAATGCGGGGCGTGCCCACCAAGCGGCCGGTCTCAAGGTCGCGAACGGCGAGCCCAAACTTGATCGAATGCACCCCACCGACACTGTAACGGGCCTTTTCAGTCAGCGCGTGAAACCGCATGACCTGCACATAGAGCGACACCGGCGTGCCTTCCGTCATCGCCTGCGTCCCGGTCGCAAAAGCCGTTTCAAAGATGGCGCGCACTTGATCGCGCCGGTCGCCAGGAGGGTCCTCGCGCCAAACGATGTCGCCAGCGGGCAAATAGCGATTGGCTTCAGAGACTTGCAGCGTCCGCGGGACCACGATTGTCATCGCGTCGACCCTCAAAGGCAGCGTAACTGGCCGCGCGACTTCTTGTGCGATTGCGTCAAGTTCACTTGGGTCCACAAATGAGACCACGTCAACGTCAGGTATCTGCGGGTCGACATGCTGCAAGCGCGCGGTATCGTTTTGTCCAGCGCAGGCCGACACAAATGCTACGACGCTCAGCGCGGCTAAGAGTCTGATCACGTTCATCCAGTTCTCCTCCGGCAGGTTGATCCCGCCTTTTTCGGCAATTTCAATTGGAGGGTGAAATTAGGACAAATTTACGGCAATTTTTGCGTAGTTTTGGGGAATTCAGCATGCCGAGATGCGTCGGCATATCGGTCTCTCGTCGGCTATTCGTCCCAACACCTAGGGTTTCGAACGGCGTCTGCGGCGTCTGTGTTGCGTGCCGGCGAGGTCAGCTTCTGGACCGGCTACGCCACCCGCCCCGCCGTTTCGGTGTCACCTGTGCCTCCAACCCGTCACGCATGACCTTCGTCATAGGATGGTCCGGCGCCGCTGCCGCATACCGGTCTAAGAGAACGGCAAGATCGGCCCTTTGATCGCGATCGACAGGCAAACTCAACGCCCAATCCAGAAAGATGGTCCGGCACTGCGCCGCATCAATATTGTCAATGCGGTAGGCTTCAAAGATCAGACCTTTCGGATCGTGTGCATCGCCTTTTTTCATGTGGCCTCCGGAGCGGAATAAGTCGCAAGCAGCGCAGAGATTGCAGCGGCTGCAGTACGTTGGCTTTCGGCGAGGACATCCTGCAAGTCTTGGAGCGACACTTGACGACTGGCTTGCAGCAAAAACGACGTGGCGTCCGCACTTAGCGTTGTCGGGTCGGGCGGCGTTGCCGACAAAAGCATGGTTGCAACACGAACGTCCCAATAAAGCGCGTGGCGCGCGGCGAGTTCGCCCGCAAGCTCTGCCCCGAAAAAGGACAGGCCTTCGCTCAAGGAACGCGTGTTGTGTCCTGTCAGCAAAATCCCCGTTTGCGCCGTTAATTCAATATCCTGCATCGACCCTGGCCCGACCTTTACATCTAGCCAATTGACCGGGGCCTTCGCGCTGGCAATGCGCTCTCTTAAAATCACGACATCCCGCGCGAGGCTCTCGGGCGCGCGCTCCGCCGCAATGACTGACGCGCAAAACATCTCGACCTCTGTCATTAACTCGTCCGGCCCGGCAAGTGGCGCAGCGCGTGTCAGCGCAAGGTGTTCCCAACTCCAAGCCTCTTGGCGCTGGTAGGCCTCAAAGCTCTGCAGGCTCGTCGCAACAGGACCTTTGTTCCCAGATGGCCGAAGTCGCATGTCCACGTCGTAAAGGCGACCTTGTGACATAGGGGCCTGCAAAGCTGTGATGAGCGCTTGGGTCAAACGGGCATAATACGTCCGGCTCGCCAAGGGTTTGGAACCCTGCGACATCTCTTCTCCGTCAGCATCGTAAACCACAATAAGATCCAAGTCAGACCGCGCATGCATGGCACCGGCCCCCAAAGCGCCCAGACCAAGGATGATCGCACCTCTCCCAGGCTCTGGACCATGGCGCCGCGCAAAGTCCTTGACGACCAGTGGCCAAACACCTTTCAGCACAGTGCGCGCCAACTCCGCGTATTGACGGCCGGCCTGCGACGGATCGACAAGCCCACGCACCAAATGGACACCAATGCGGAAATGCAGATCTTTTTGCCAGGCGCGCGCGGCATCAAGCTGGGTTTCATAGTCATGGCCAAAGGTGAGCAAATGCGTTTGCAACCCATGCAAAAGTGCGTCTCGATCGGGCCACGGCGCAAAAAAACCGCCATCAATCACCGAGTCGAGAACCGAGGCGTTGCGCGCCAAATAGGTCGCAAGGTCGGGCGAAATCGTTACGACATCGAGCACCAGATCAATCACATGCGGGTTCGCTTCGAAAAGCGACAATATCTGAACACCCGCCGGTAGACCCGCGAGGAATGCCTCAAATGCAGCCAAGGCTTGTTCGGGTCGCGCCGCTTCAGTCAACCGCGCCTCCAATGTGGGACGCAGACGATCCAAAATTGCTTTGGCCCGATGAGAACGCAGCGCAGGCAAGGCCAACCAGCGATCCAGCACGTCGCGCGAAATGACGCGCGTCGCTGGCACCTCAACGGAACGCGGCGTGGGCGCAAAAAAGGCCTCCGTCATCGCATGGACCGACGTGAGATGGTCAAATACCTTGGCCGAAAGGGTCGTTGCCTCTTCCCCCATAAGGGCTGCCAAACGCGCGAAATCCTCAGGTTGACGTGGGATTGCATGGGTTTGGGTGTCGCGGAGCATTTGAATGCGATGTTCCAATGTGCGCAGAAACCGATAGTGATCGCTCAGGTCACGGGCGGTTTCAGACGGGATCCATCCTTTGCGTTGCAGCGCCTGCAACGCCGACACAGTTCCACGCGGCCGCAAATCGGGATCGCGCCCTCCCGCAATAAGCTGCCGTGTTTGAGCAAAGAATTCGATCTCGCGGATGCCGCCACGCCCTAACTTTACGTCGTGACCTGGCAGCGTGATCGGCCCTTTAAGCCCTTTGTGATCGCGAATTGCGTGCTGCATCTGCTGTGTGTCCTCGACGGCTGCGAAGTCCAGGTGTTTGCGCCAGACAAACGGGTTCAATCGCCGCAAGAACCGCTGACCGGCCGCGATGTCACCGGCCACAACCCGCGCTTTGATAAAGGCCGCGCGCTCCCACCCCCGCCCGACGCTTTCGTAGTATTGGGCCGCCGTTTCCATCGACAGGCAGATTGGCGTCACAGCGGGATTGGGACGAAGGCGCAGATCCGTACGAAAGACGTATCCATCGGACGTCACATCGCTAAGGGATCGAACCATCTGGCGGGTGGCCTTTACGAAGCCCGCGCGCGCTGCGGACAAATCTGCGCGCCCAAACCGTGTATTGTCGAACAAGCAAATGAGATCGATGTCGGAGGAATAATTGAGTTCGCCCGCGCCCATCTTGCCCATCGCCAAGACAAACATGCCAGCGCCAGACGCAACATCCTGGGGGGCCTGGCCTGGGATCGCTCCGCGGGCGACCTGCGTTACCAGAGCGGAGGTCAAGGCTGTTTGGCAGGCGGCGTCTGCGAAATCACTTAAAGCCTGCGTGACCGTTTCAAGGTCCCAAACACCGCCGAGATCCATTAAGGCCACCAGAAGTGCCATACGCCCTTTCAGTTGGCGCAGTTCGGGTCCCGGTGCCGCCACAGATGCCGATTTCGCTTCAGTGAGAAGTGCGTCGCGCGCAGCCTCGGGGTCCAAAAGCGCGTCTGGTAGCCAGGCCGCCTCTTTCTGCAACAGCTTATGGAGGTAAGGTGCGGTCCCACCCGCACCGACCAAGAGAGGCAACACAGCTTGCGGTTGATCGGTGAAAAGCTGCGCTATTTCCGTGCCGCGGTCAGCGTCAAAGGCATGGGGCTGGCGCGTTAGCCGGAGGTCCAGGTCCATGCCATGACTGATGCCGGTCCAGACGGTGAAGTCAAGGGCGCAACTTGCCTTCGCGTGCAAGACATGTCCAAGCTTACACTATGAGCAAGAGTTTAAAACGCGTGCGCCACGCGCTCGAAGCGGCAGGCCTGCCAGACACAATCCGGCAGACACCCCTATCGCGCACAGCGGCGCAAGCAGCGGATGCATTGGGCTGCGACGTTGATCAGATCGCAAAATCGATCATCTTTTCGGATGCGCACGGTGCGGCGGTCCTGTTTTTGACAGCGGGCGGCAATCAAGTCGATGGCCAAAAGGCGGCGCTCTGCGCCGGTGGACCATTGGGAAAAGCGGATGCAGCGCTGATTCGTGCGCAGACAGGTTTCGCGATTGGCGGCGTATCTCCGCTTGGTCATCTGTCACCCATTCGCGCCTGGATGGACAAAAGGCTGCTTGATTTTGACCTCGTTTGGGCCGCTGCTGGCACACCAAACCATGTTTTTTCCTGTTCGCCACAGGCCTTAGCCTGCGCAACAGACGCGGAAGTATATGATTTTACGTCATAATTGAAAATAATGTAAAAAACATTCACATCAGCCCTTGCTCTACTCGGGTGACCACACCATCTTGTTAGATGTGAAGGCGATTTACATTAAGCCTCACGATCACTGGTTTGACCACTTAATGAAAGGACCATCAGATGACTGCCATCGCCGCAACCTCCTCGCAGGCCCGCCCGCAGGGATGGTTTTCCAAGACAGAGGCCTGGCTGGACGAAAAGGGCAAAGGCGCCTGGATCGCGGCCATGGTGCTTGGATTTATCTTCTTCTGGCCGATCGGCCTTGCCCTTCTCTTTTACATGATCTGGAGCAAACGCATGTTTTCCAAAGGTTCCTGTGTCAGCCGCCGCGCTGGCCGTCACGCAATGTCCGCCCTGCGCCCCACCGGCAACAGCGCCTTTGACGCCTACAAAGCCGACACGCTACGCCGCCTAGAGGAAGAGCAAGAGAAATTCGAAGAGTTTCTGGAGCGTCTGCGCGAAGCCAAAGACAAGTCCGAATTTGACCAGTTCATGGACGAACGCGCCCGCACGGCCCGCGACGGCGACACTGCCGACGCTTAAGCCCGATCTATGGCGGCCCTGGCACCTCCCACTAGGGCCGCCTAACCTTTGACATCAGTCCCCAAGACCCATGCAACAGATAGCCGAGACCATGTTCGACCTGCCTGATCCTGATCGCCAAGCCGCCTTCTACGACGGCGTTCCTGCAAAGCGACTTTTTGCATGGGTTATCGATACTGGGATCACGGTGGTCCTATCGGCTTTTGCTGTCATATTTACGGGATTTATTGGGCTCTTTTTCCTGCCCATGTTGTTTTTGATCATCGGATTAGGTTACCGCATCGTGACGTTGGCCAATGGCTCTGCGACTTGGGGCATGCGGTTTATGGCAATTGAGTTTCGTGATCTGCGCGGGCAGCGCTTTGATTTGGGTCAGGCCGTCCTGCACACGCTTGGCTACACAGTCTCACTGGCTTTCGCGCCGCTGCAGATCGTGTCGGTCGTACTTATGCTGACGAGCCGCCACAAACAGGGACTGACCGATCACGTGCTGGGGACAGTGGCGTTGAACCGCCGCCGGGGATGAGCGTCGAACACCGCCCCAGAGCGCGCCTTGCCGACCTCATTGACACGATCTCGTGGCAATAAACCAATTACGTCAGGAATATCTTGTCTCTGCCCTGCAGCATTTGCTAGCCTATGCTCAACGGATCCGAGACATATATGCGTCATTCCCTACCTCTTGCCCCGCAGTTCTATGTGACCGCGCCGCAGCCCTGCCCTTACCTTGAGGGCCGGATGGAGCGGAAGTTGTTTACGGCTTTGCAGGGACAAAACGCGCAAAAGCTCAACGATAGCCTGTCACAACAGGGATTTCGTCGGTCGCAAAACGTGCTTTACCGCCCGTCCTGTGCCGATTGTTCGGCGTGCTTGTCCGCGCGCATTGACGTATCCGCGTTCAAAGCCTCCAAGACACAGAAGCGAACGCTGAGACGGAATGCTCGTTTGGAGCGTCGCGCGACATCGCCTTGGGCCACCGAAGACCAATATGAGCTTTTTCGGGCTTATCTGGACAGCCGGCACGCCCATGGCGGCATGGCGGACATGGATGTGTTCGAGTTCGCCGCGATGATCGAAGAAACACCCATTCGCAGCCGTGTTGTAGAATATGCGGACCGTGATACGGGTTGTCTGGTCGGCGTTAGCCTTACGGATGTTTTGGCCGACGGGCTGTCGATGGTCTACTCGTTCTATGACCCTTTAATGCGCGCCAACAGCCTTGGCACGTATATGATCCTCGATCACGTGCGCATCGCGCGCGAGGCCAACTTGCCGTATGTCTATTTGGGGTATTGGGTGCCGGGCAGCCAAAAGATGGGCTACAAAGCCAAATTCTCTGGTTTGGAAGTCTACATGGGCGGGTCATGGCAGGCGTTGAAGGATCCTGAAGGGTTCTCTGCCAAGAAGCACCCTCTGGCGACAGACCCGATTGCCGAACAGGTCGCAAATATTCAACTTCCCGACACGCTTCCCGTCAAACGCTAAACCCGTCAAACGGCGGTGCGGGCGATGCTGCACCTTACGGGGCTGATGTAGGGAGCGGCATCGTCCGCACCCTCCGAATTAGCGTCCGATCAAGTCAGGGAGCAGCGTGACGATGCCAGGGAAGAACCACAGGATCGCAAGACCCAGAACCTGGATGCCCACAAATGGGATGATACCACGGTAGATATGGCCGGTTGTGACCTCTTTCGGCGCCACGCCCCTCAGATAGAAAAGCGCAAAGCCAAAGGGCGGCGTCAGGAACGAGGTTTGCAAGTTCACCGCGATCATGATCGTGACCCACTTCGGATCAAAGGAACCACCATAGATCACGGGCCCCACGATGGGGATCACAATGTAGATGATCTCTAGGAAGTCGAGCACAAACCCAAGGATAAAGAGCACCAGCATCACGATCAGGAAGACCTGGAACTCGCTGTCAAAGCTCTTCAGCCATTGTTGGATATAGTGTTCGCCCCCGAACGAAATCACCACCAAGTTCAGGATTTGCGAGCCGATCAGGATGGTGAAGACCATCGAGGTTACTTTGGCCGTTTCCCGCACCACCGGCGTTAGAACGCCGTTCACGTAGAGGATGTAGCAGGAGAAAAGGAGCCCGAAGAGCGCGTAAAGGTAAGCCGCATAGGCAATAAAGAACGCGACCCAGCTTTCGAAGCTCACGACGTCTTGGTTGATGCGCAGGTCGAAGTTGATGCCCACCAGGATGCAGACAATGATCGCAAGCGTCGACCAGATGATGATCTTGGGCGAGCGGTCGAGATCCGTCAGCTTCCGGTAGGCGGCCAACATGATCGCGCCCGCAGCCCCCAGTGCCGCCGCGGGCGTTGGGTTGGTGATCCCACCCAGGATCGACCCCAGCACCGCAACGATCAGGACCAGCGGCGGGAAGACCACGCGGATCAGTTCGTTTTTCGCGCAAAGCGCGACGGCATAGGCCGTACCGTAACACATCATCGCCAGCGGGATCGCCCAGATGACCACCGACAGACCCATGCTCATCGCAGGTCCGATCAGCAGGATGTCAGCAGCGAGAACCAAGACAGCACCCAGCCCGCCAATCAGCAAAGGCGTGGCATCCGACGACGGCGACACACCCCGCGCCGTTGTCATGATCAGACCCAAGAGAACCACCAGAACCGTGATGCCGGTGCCAATGGGGGCCGCGTTCGCAATCTTTTCAGCCTGTGCAACGGCGAGGTCTTCCTCGGACAGTCGTTCGCTTTCCTGGGAGCCACCGGATGCATCAAGCTCCGCTTGCTCCTGCACGGCGGCGTCCCAAGCGGCCTGGCCGTGGAGTTCGATCATAGACGCCTGGCATTCTGGGCTCACATTGGTGCGCAAGGACGCCGCCTCGCCGATATCCGAGAAGCTAGAGACGGTTGTGTCTTGCGACCCGATAACGCCAAGGCTGCCCAGAAGCATCGCGCCTGCGATCAGACCAACTGGCGCGCCGACGAACCAGGTAAAGGCTTCGCCCGGCGTGATCGGTTCGTCATTGGCGGATCCCATCGGAACGGCGGGCGCTTTGGACGGGTTCAGCAGCGCGAAGGTGAACGCATATCCGGCATAAAGCAGCGCCAACAAGATCCCCGGGATCAACGCAGCTTGGAAGAGCGTGCCCACCGACAAAACCGCAGGCTCACCCAGGTAGGTCAACGCATCGGTGCAGCCCGCGGACTGCGCCCGCGCCTCTTGCGCGCCGGAATAGAGATCACCAGCCAGCGTGCCCAAAAGCACGATCACGATGGAGGGCGGAATGATCTGCCCCAACGTGCCTGAGGCTGCGATTACGCCCGTTGCAATCTCGGGTGAGTAGTTGTTGCGCAACATCGTGGGCAGGGCCAAGAGCCCCATCGTCACCACGGTCGCGCCGACAATGCCGGTGGAAGCCGCCAGAAACGCACCCACCACAACAATGGACACGGCCAAACCGCCTGGCAGCGGGCCAAAGACGCGCGCCATGGTGGTCAGAAGGTCATCGGCGATCTTAGAGCGTTCCAGCGTGATGCCCATCAGAACGAACATCAACACGGCTAAAAGCGTCTCGATGGACTGGCCCGCCAGCACGCGTTCGTTGATCCGGCTGGTGATGCCCGCGATCACGCGCTTCATCGCATCCTCATAGCCGCGCGGGAACACTTCGTGCTCGATCCTCGGCAAATCCGGATATCGGAAGATACTGATATCATTGGGATGTATGCCGCTGGCCACCAGTTCTCGGAACGGGCCACTGGCCGTGTCAATCGCAGCGTGGATCAGAAGCCCGGCACTGTCGAGCGCGGCAATGATCCCGAACGAGATGATCCCTGCCCCGCCAATCGCAAAGGCCACCGGAAAGCCAGACAGAATACCCCCAAAGAGGCAAATGAATACGATGATGAGGCCGACCTCAACGCCATCAAGTCCAAACATTAATGGGTCCCCTCATAAGCTTCTTCGCCGTCGCCCAGGCTGTCGCGATCCAAGTATTTGCCGTCTGATGCCTCGCCCTCGCGCCACTCCAGATACGAGCGCCAGAAGAATGCCAACCCATGCAGGAAGATCAGCCCGGCAAAGGCCAAAAGCAGAACTTTGAACAGGAAGTAGCCAGTGAAGCCGTTGGGCGAGAAGCCAATGGTTTCGACATTCCAGCGCATCGCGCGCGCCTTCAGGATCAGCCGGTCCACCTGGTCGGTCGCATTCACTTTGGGCACGATCAGGTGCCGCCAGAGGAAGTACCAAGAGTACATCCAGACCAAGACCGCCGCTGGCATCATAAAGATCAGCGCGCCGATCATATCGATCATGCGCTTGGCGCGGTGCGACACGGCGGAATAAATCAGGTCCACGCGCACATGCCCGCCTTGGACAAACGTGTAGGTCACACAGAGGCTCACGACCAGCGCGTTGTAAAGCTTCAGCTCTTCCGCAAACCACGAGATGTCAAACTCAAGCGGGATGCCGAAGCCGATGGAGATGTCGGGCCGGGTGAAGATCCGCTGCATAAAGACGATGACCACCTGCTGCAGGACCATCAAAAGCCCCGCCCAAGCGAAAAAGCGTCCGAGGCCATTAGCCACGCCTTCCAGGACGCGCACACCGCCCCACAACACACGGTTCGACACGATCATGCCGTAGAACGTGAATGCGATCACGATGTTGAAAACGATAAAGAAAAACTCGGTCGAGCCGCCGTAGTAGACAAACGCCATCAGGCTTTGTTTGTCTTCCAGCGATCCGTCCCAGATCAGCCAGTCGAAGATCGGTGGGACAGGCTTTTCGCCCTCGGCAGGACCACCATATAGAAACGGGAGAATGCCGATCAGCATGTGCCAGACCGCCAAACCCATTTGGCTGATCATCCAGACAATGCCATCGCCCAATGCGGCCATTACTTCGCCAAAAGAAGCGGTCTCTTGCGTTGCCATGTTCCCCCCGTCGCATTGCGATGCCCGCGCGTCGGCAGACAAAGCGTATTCGATGTGCCGAACAGAAAGGGCCCGGCGATACCAGGCCCTTTCCGATGTAAATTATGGCTTAGCCGCCCAGAACGCGCACGCGCTGGTTCAGGTAGAAGCTGTCCGACTTGCCAAGCCAGGACGCAGAGTTCGCGAGGCTGGCTTCGAACGACGCGCGGGTCTTGGCGAAAAGCTCGTCGTCCATGTTTTCGTCCATAACTTCTGCCGACGCTGCACCGAACGCATCCCAGATGTCGTCGGAGAACTGCAGTGTCTTCACGCCTTGCGCCTGCAGACGCGCGAGCGCTGCACCGTTGTTGGACAGTGTTTCCGACAGCTGCAGCTGGTTTGTCGCCATGGATGCATAGCGCAGGATCGCTTTTTGCTGGTCGGTCAGGTCGTTCCAAACGTCGAGGTTGACGTTACAGGCCAGCGCCGAGCCTGGCTCGTGGAAGCCAGCTGTGTAGTAGACTTTCGCAACTTCTTGGAAGCCCGCGCGTTCGTCGGCCATTGGGCCAACCCACTCCAGACCGTCCAGCGCGCCGGAGGACAGAGCTTGGTAAAGTTCGCCGCCTGGGATGTTTTGGACAGATGCGCCCATTTTACCCAGAACCTTGCCGCCCAGACCTGGCATACGGAACTTCAGACCGTTGAAGTCGTCCGCGGAGGTCATTTCCTTGCGGAACCAGCCACCGGACTGCGAACCGGAGTTACCGCAGAGCATGCCTTTGAGGTTGAAGATCTCGCCCAGCTCGTCGTGCAGCTGCTCGCCGCCGCCGTGATAGTACCAGTTTGTCACTTCTTGCGCGGTGCCGCCGAATGGTACCGCTGTGAAGTAGGCGTAGGCTGGGTGCTGGCTGATGAAGTAGTAGTCAGCGGAGTGGTACAGGTCCGCTTGGCCCGAAGACACCGCGTCAAACACTTCGAACGCGCCAACAAGCTCACCCGGTGCTTTTTTGTCGATCACCAGCGCGCCGTCGGACAGTTCGCGCACCATGTTTTCGAAGTAGGTTGCCGCGTCATCCAGAACGGCAAAGCCACGTGGCCAGGATGTGACCATGGTCAACGTGCGCGCGTGGCCGCCTGCAAGTGCTGGTGCTGCCAACGTGGTTGCTGCGGCACCGCCCAACGCAGAGTTTTTCAGAAAAGAACGACGATCCATGTAGGTATCCTCCCAAAGGTTCAGCGCATAAGCTGCAAAGTCTGCAATTAATGCGCGGATCGTTTCTAGTGATCCGCACAATAGAGACCTGCAGGCGCGTGAAAATACCCACGACTGCGTAGAAACGCAGCCAAAAGCTCTATCATAGATTGAGTGAGCGCTAACTTTTGCAGCTTTAACATCCATGCGCTCCGCCCCAGATGTGATTTCACTTGTGTGACATATGCTTTGAAACCGGATCGATTCGGCGTATCGCTAGGCACCTATGGTGCGTGGATTTTCGATACCTCTGACGTATGCGCAGAAACTTGCGTTGGTGGCTGCCATTCCTCTGGTTTTGGTGGTGGCCGCGATTGCCGTTCTGGTGACGTTGCAATCGCGCGCCAGTGCCGAACGCGAGATCGCGACGCTTGAAACGCAGATGATCGAGGCCAAGAAAGACGAGTTGCGCAACTACGTGACGCAGGCGCGCAATGGGTTCTACTTCATTTATGGCAATGCCCCGCCGGACGATGAAGAGGCCAAGACCCAAGTCATGCAGATCCTGGCGGCCATGATCTATGGCGAAGAGGGCTTCTTCTTTGTTTATGACTACGATGGCAACAACTTGGTCTCGCCACGCCAGACGGAGTTGATTGGACAGAATTGGTCGGGCCGTACCGACAGCCAAGGCACCCCCATCACCGATGAGTTGATCCGCATCGCGCGATCTGGTGCTGGGTATCACACGTATCTGTGGCCCAAGCCGTCCACCGGTGAAGAAGCCGAAATGATCAGCTATGTCACCTCGTTCCCCTCCTGGCGGTGGGCGGTCGGCACAGGTGTTTTTATTGACGACGTTCTTGCCACCATTGCCGCGACCCGGGCGGAGGTTGAAGCACGGGTGCGCGAGACCTTCCTTTATATTGCGGGGCTCACGTTGGCGGCCCTGCTGGCTGTGTTTGCGTCTGGCATGTTGATCAATGTCCGCGAACGCCGGCTGGCCGATGCGAAACTGAAGGAACTCACCCAGCGTGTGTTTGACGCGCAAGAGGAAGAACGCAGCCGTGTGGCGCGTGAACTACATGACGGCATCAGTCAGATCCTTGTGGGCGGGCGCTATGCCTTTGATGCCGCGCGGCGGAAGCTGTCAAAGGGGGATGACACGGCAGCTGATACCTTGGACAAGGGGATGGATGCGCTCAGCAACGCCATTACCGAGGTGCGCCGCATCAGCCGCGACCTGCGGCCCGGCGCCCTCGATGATCTTGGCCTTGGCCCGGCCCTGAAGGCGCTGACCGAAGATTTTGCCGAACGCACCGGCATTAAGACCAAATTCGACACGGTCGTTTTTCGCAACCGTCTGGACCCCGAGGCGCGGATCGCGCTCTACCGGATTGCACAAGAGGCGCTGACCAATGTAGAGCGCCACTCCGAGGCAAGCGAGGTGACGATCGATCTGCGCGGTCACCGCAGCGGTGTGACCTTGAAGATCGCCGATAACGGGCTGGGGATCGCCACGCGAAAGGTACATGGACTGGGGCTGCGCAATATGGAGGAGCGTGTGGCACAACTCAACGGAACTCTGCGCATCTTATCTGCAAAGGGCAAAGGCAAGACCGGCACTGTCATCGAGGCCGCTGTGCCGCTGAGCCACATTCTGACCCCAGAAACCGACACCAGCGGTGCCAGCCGGGAGGCCAGCGCATGACGCAAGCCACACGTGTCTTGGTTGTGGACGACCACCCGATGGTGGCCGAGGGCATCCAATCGATCCTGGAAAGCTATGACGATATCGACGTTGTCGGCACATTGGGCGACGGCGCGGCGGTCATAGAAGAGTTGGATGCGCTCGCCCCGGATGTGGTGTTGATGGACCTCAACATGCCGCGCATGGGCGGGCTCACGGCAACCGAAATGGTGCTGGAACGTCGCCCCAGCACGCGTGTCTTGGTGCTGAGCATGCATGATAGTCCCGAATACGTCGCCTCAGCCCTGCAGCACGGCGCTATGGGCTATGTCCTGAAAGATGTCCCCACAGAAGAGATCAAAACCGCCATCGATGCGGTGATGCGCGGCGAGAGGTATCTGTGCACAGGCGCCAGCGTGGCCCTGAGCCCCAAAGAAGACAGCACCGAACCCCTGACGAACCGCGAGCAAACGATTTTGCTGCAATTGGCCCAAGGCAAGTCCAACAAAGAGGTAGCACTAGCGCTCGACATCTCGGTCCGCACCGTCGAGACCCACCGCAAGAACATCAAACGCAAGCTGGGCATTGCATCGACGGCGGGGCTGACACGCTACGCGCTTGAACACGGCGTTTTGCAAGGCACGGGCCAACCCCTCTGACACGCGCCGACGCCACCGGGTCTTGGCCGATCCGCGCCAAAACCAGCCAACGCCCACCCTGTCTTGCAGGATATGTCTCAAACCCACACCCCAAGCTAAGATAATTTCAAAATATTCCCGCCTGGCGATAGAAAATTGGCGGATTAGCGGTTGACGCGCTCGGGGCACCTGATAATGTCCGCGCCCGTACGAAGGAGCTTTTGGAATGCGACTGCTTGTCGTCATTGTGGGAAGAACGCGCATGGGCCGGTGACGGTAAAGCCTCACAAAATCCCATGCGCCCCCGAGACCCGGGGGCTTTTTTTTGCGCAGATGACAGAGCAACGCCAGATCGGAGAGAGATAAGATGGCACGCCAAATGACCGGAGCGAAAATGGTGGTTCAAGCGCTGATTGATCAGGGCGTGGACACAGTATTCGGATATCCCGGTGGGGCTGTCCTACCGATCTACGACGAGATTTTTCAGCAAAACAACATCCGCCACATCTTGGTGCGTCACGAACAAGGGGCGGTGCATGCCGCAGAAGGCTATGCGCGCTCGACCGGCAAGCCGGGCGTATGCCTGGTGACCTCGGGCCCCGGGGCGACCAACGCTGTGACAGGCCTGACCGACGCGCTGATGGATTCGATCCCGATTGTGGTTCTGACGGGCCAAGTGCCGACCTTCATGATCGGCTCGGACGCATTCCAAGAAGCGGACACGGTGGGCATCACGCGGCCCTGCACCAAGCACAATTGGCTGGTCAAAGAGACCGACCGGCTGCCCGTCGTGATGCATGAAGCATTCCACGTGGCGACCTCGGGCCGTCCGGGTCCGGTTTTGGTCGACATTCCGAAAGACGTGCAATTCGCGACCGGGACCTATGCAGGTCCCAAACCCAGTGCCTCGCATTACCAGCCGCAGGTCAAAGGCGACATGGAGGCGATCACCGAATTGGTCGCAGCAATGGAAGTCGCGAAGAAGCCAGTCTTCTATACCGGGGGCGGCGTGATCAATTCGGGCCCTGCCGCCAGTCAGCTTCTGCGCGAATTGGTTGAAGCGACCGGCTTTCCCATCACCTCAACGCTGATGGGGCTCGGATCATACCCGGCTTCGGGGGACAACTGGCTGGGCATGTTGGGGATGCATGGGCTTTATGAGGCCAACTTGGCGATGCATGACTGCGATCTGATGATCAACATTGGCGCGCGCTTCGATGACCGCATCACAGGCCGGATCGACGCGTTTTCGCCCGGCTCGATCAAGGCGCATATCGACATCGACCCGTCGTCCATCAATAAGGTGATCAAGACGGATATCCCGATTGTTGGCGATGTCGCGCATGTGCTCGAAGATCTGTTGAAGGTCTGGAAGGCGCGTGGTCGCAAGACAAACAGCGAAGCCGTGTCGAAGTGGTGGGACGAGATCAAAGAGTGGCGCAAGATCAATTGCTTGGCCTTTACGAACTCGGAAAAGACCATCAAGCCACAGCACGCGTTGCAACGGCTTGAGGCCCTGACCAAAGACCGTGCTGACCGCTTTATCTGCACCGAAGTGGGCCAACACCAGATGTGGGCCGCGCAGTATTTGGGGTTTGAGCATCCTAATCAGTGGATGACCTCGGGCGGCTTGGGCACGATGGGCTATGGCTTCCCTGCTTCGATCGGCGTGCAGATGGCCCACCCCGACGCGCTTGTGATCAATGTTGCGGGCGAAGCGTCATGGCTGATGAACATGCAAGAGATGGGCACCGCCGTACAATTCCGCCTGCCGGTGAAGCAATTCATCTTGAACAACGAACGGCTGGGCATGGTGCGGCAATGGCAGGAACTCCTGCACGGCGAGCGGTATTCGCATTCCTGGTCCGAGGCCCTGCCCGACTTCGTGAAGCTCGCGGAAGCCTTTGGCGCCAAAGGGATCCTCTGTTCGGACCCGGCAGACCTGGACGACGCGATCATGGAAATGATCAACCACGACGGGCCGGTGATCTTCGATTGCTTGGTGGAAAAGCACGAAAACTGCTTCCCCATGATCCCATCCGGCAAAGCCCATAACGAGATGCTGTTGGGCGAGGCGGAAACCCAAGGCGTCATCGACGCTAAGGGGTCCGTATTGGTCTAAGACGCGCCCGGAGTTTTTCAAAAACTCCGGGCACAACGCTTTGAAAGCGTTTTTGATGGCACTCGGATGCGACTACTGTGCTGGGGTTGGCATGCCCTGCAGCACGTCCCCTGTGCCCGACGCAACGACCGTCATCGCAGACATGTCGAGAAATTTTTGCAGATCCGCCAAAGCGGCCTCCCCGTTCGGCGAGGCGAGCGCGGCATCATGCGCTGCTTTCGTATCGAACGTGACTTGGGCCATCGCGTCAAACGGTTGTCGGGCGTCGCCTGCTGGTGGAAAGAACGTGATCGTGTAATCCCTGAGCCCCGGAAGCGCCAAAGCCATCGGCACGTGTACATCGATCTGATAGGCACGGAACTCATCGAATGACAGACCATCTTTCGCTTTCACAAGGTAGTTGGCTTGAAAGGGTACTTCTTTGGGTATCAAGTTCTGCATTAAATCCTCCGAAAAACTCTGTGTTGCCAGCGCGCAGAGCGAGGTAATGGCAACGAGGCGTCCAATAGGCTTCATTCATCTTCTCCTTGGCCCTGATGATCTTTGCCTAATCGGGCACTGATCCGTAAACTATGGGCAAACCGGACAAGTTGTGGCGCAGACGGTCAGATGCAGAGATACGCTCTTTGGACACCGGCCCCACCCCAGGGCTCACAGTTCCACATCGCACTCTTTTTGCGCGCGCAGGTCAGCGCAACATCGCTTGCGGCGATCTATGAAGATTTCAAAGCGGTCAATACGGTCGCGCGCATCGACGGCGCAGCCGATCCATTTGCGCCTGTTATCGTCACCGAGACACCCAATGCCTGCGTCCCAATCAGCGGTTGTCCACTCAGGGCCGAACGGGCTCTGGACGACACCCTGTACGACGCTGTTGTGATCCCAGCACTTTATGATGACGGGTGTTTGTCGGATCCTGGATACGGGCCAATCATTTCGCCGCATGAACGGGCTTGGTTGCAACAACAACACGCCGCTGGAGCACTCCTGTCCACAATGTGTACGGGAGCTTTCGTCATGGCCGAGGCCGGCCTTTTGGAGGGCCACACGGCTGGGATGTACGACATCTATGCGGACACCTTTCGCGCGCGCTATCCAAATGTCCAAGTTGAGACGCACAAGACCTTGATTGTGTCCGGCGCGCGCCATGAACTTATTTCAGGCGGCCACTCCAGCTACTCCGCCGATATCAGTCTTTACAATATTTTGCGGTTTGTTGGGCCAGACATGGCGCTGCGTTTTGCGGGCCTTTATGGTCGCGAATGGACAGAGGCCCTGCATGCCGCAGGTGGCGCGGTCCCAAGCAACCACACTGGCGAAGGGGCTGACCGCGTCATTTCACTCGCCAAACAGTTTATGGTGACCCATTTGGCCGATCCCGGGCTGATTGGCTCTGCTGCGGCGCTGGTCAACATGACGCCCCGCACATTCGCACGTCGCTTCCGACGCGCGACCGGGCAAACGCCGCAAGACTACCTGATCGCTATACGCATAGACTGCGCCCGGGACCTGTTGGCACGCAGCCGTATCCCGGTGGACGAAATTGCAAACAAGGTGGGGTACGCAGACCGTGCCAGCTTCGCCAAAATCTTCCGGACACGCACCGGCATCCCACCGGGCGCGTTCCGTTTGCGGGTTCAGAGAGCGGCGGCGCTGACTATTTGAGAGCGCAGCCTTTTCATCGCCTGCGCAATACCGTAATCAGGCGCGACGCGGTTCTAGGGGGTCACGATGTCCGCACTGAAAATAAAAAAAGGCGCGTCCAGTCAGTCCGCCTACAACCTGCGACCTACGTTTTCGGACGTGGAAGAACGCCATACGCTGGCCGTGCTGGTCGAGAATGAGCCCGGCGTCCTGGCGCGGGTCATTGGGCTCTTTTCCGGGCGCGGCTACAATATTGACAGCCTGACCGTCGCCGAGGTGGACCAGGAAGGTCATCTGAGCCGGATTACCATCGTCACGGCCGGTACGCCGCAGGTTATCGAACAGATCAAGACTCAACTGGGCCGTATCGTGTCCGTGCGCGACGTCCATGACTTGACCGTCGAAGGCCACAGTGTGGAACGCGAGTTGGCGATGCTCAAAGTCGTTGGCTCCGGCGAAAAGCGGGTCGAAGCGCTGCGCTTGGCTGACATCTTTAGGGCAAAGGCCGTGGACAGCACGCTGGAGAGCTTTGTTTTCGAGATTACCGGAACGTCCGACAAGATCGATGCATTTGTCGAGCTTATGCGTCCGCTTGGGTTGCGCGAAGTGGCGCGGACTGGGGTCGCGGCACTTAGCCGTGGTGGCTAAAGCTGGAACGGTGACTTGAACGCATGTCGCGGCGCGCCGCCAGCGGGATCACGTTGTCCCGGCCCTCAGGTTCGCTTCTGTATCGCACGTCAGTGGGCGAACTCGCCTCTAGCGTGTGGGCAACACTTGGAAAGCTGCCAGCCTGTATGGTCGTCGCGTTGCTCGCCCGGCGCAGGTTGTCATCGATGCTCAGGTCGAACTGCACGTAGTCGCCCGGGTCGAAAAACATCGTGTCACCCCCGACAACCTGGTCCGGTGCTTCGTAGTACGCAAGTTCGCCATGGTCTTCGCACCAGATCACGGCTTTGCGCACGTCAGGATCACTCCAAAGGATCACGCCATACATCGTCAAGGTCCGCCTGCAAGCATTTGTTGTCACTCAACTTAGTCGTGTATTTGTAGCATCAAAACACGCAAAAGGTATGTCCGGTGCTGCATCGTGCGCTTGCAATTTGTGCCACCCGGCGTATGGTCCGAAGCGATAGGGCATCATGAGTGACGCCAATCAGCACCAAACTCTTCTTGTTGACCGTAGAGACATGGAAGACATCGACAGACCATACACGGGGCCGAAGAATGCCGCGATTTAACAAGTCACCCGCAGAATTGCGCAGTATGTTCGGCGCAAATTTGCGGAAACTGGCAAGATCTTATCCGTCTATCTCCGAATTGTCACGTCAGTTGGGGATCAACCGGACACAGTTCAATCGCTATCTGGCGGGCGAGAGCTTTCCAAGACCAGACGTACTCGCACGGATGTGCGATTTCTTCGAAGTCGACGCGAGGGTTCTACTCGAACCTGTGGACAGTTTGGGCAAGACCGACAGTTTTATGAATGGTCCCGAGTTAGCAGCTTACCTCGGCACAGGGACAACGCCGCCTGAAGACATGTTCCCAACCGGGTTCTACCGGTTCAGCCGACGCAGCTTTTTGAACCCCGGACGCTATGTCATCGGCCTCGTAAGGGTCTGGCGCAACCGGTCTGGCAACTGCTTTGTGCGCGGGTTCGAGGCCCGCGAGGCGATCCGCCAACAAGGTCTACCAATGACGGCGGAACTGCGCGAGTTCCGCGGTCTTGTTATGCGCCTTGAGACAGGCGTTGGCTTCGTCATTACGCGGCGACACGCCATGACGGCAAGCTTCAACTTTCTCCTTCCGGTTGTGTCATTCGAGAACAATTACTGGAACGGCTATGTGACGCGGACAGTCCCAGAAAGCGTAGAAGCCGAACGCGTTGGACGCATGGTCTATGAGTATGTCGGCGTCGATTTGGGCCGCGCATTGGACGTCGCACGACAGGCTGGCATTGTGGATGAAGGCGGCGTTCCGTCCTTCCACTTGCGCATGCTTCAAGGCAATACTGCGTTCCGGTAAGTCGCGCAAAGCCATTGCAATACACGCATGTCGCTGTGGGACAACTCGGGTCGCGCGCAGCTTAGACCCATTTGCGGATCGCCCCAGACTGCACGCCAAGCAGAAGGAGCCGCCCCATGAGCCAAACCGCAGCAGATCTGAACACCGTCCGCCGCCCTATCGGCGATGCAAACGGCCTGCCAAATGCCCATTACGTAGATCCGGACGTGCATGCAGAGGAGAACCGGGCTCTCCTTCAAGACGGCTGGGCAGGTTTGGCGGTAGCTGCAGACGTGCCAGAACACGGGGACGCGGTGCCCATCAACTTTCTAGGCATGCCGCTTTTGCTGTTGCGCGACCGCGCGGGCGTCGTGCGGGTGTTTCAAAACATATGCCGACATCGAGGCATGATATTGGTGGAAGAGCCGCGCAAGATCGAAGGCGCCATCCGCTGCCCTTATCACTCTTGGTGCTACGGCACAGATGGCAAGCTGGTCGCGACGCCGCATGTGGGCGGCCCTGGACAGAACACCGCCGAAGGCATCGACCGCGCAACGCTTGGCTTGATCGAGATCCGCAGCCACCTCTGGCGCGATGTGGTTTGGATCAATATCTCCGGCGACGCCGCTCCGTTCGAAGAGGTGCACCGCGATCTCATGGATCGCTGGGCCGAGTTTGACCAACCGCTCTATCATGGCGGTGCGGAAAGTCGGTTCACTTTGGATGTGGCTTGCAACTGGAAGCTGGCAGTCGAAAACTACTGCGAAAGCTATCACCTGCCGTGGGTGCATCCGGGTCTCAACAGCTATTCGCGGCTGGAAGATCACTACAACATCGAAGCACCCGGCAGCTATTCCGGCCAAGGCACCGAGGTTTACCGCCAGCTGAAAGGCGAGGATGGGGGCGTGTTCCCCGATTTCGCAGAATTGGACAAGACATGGGATACGGCTGCAGAATACATTGCGGTCTATCCCAATGTCCTGTTGGGCGTGCACCGCGATCACGCTTTTGCAATTATCCTGCAACCCCTGGGGCCGGAGCGGACCCAAGAGCATATCCATCTCTACTACGCACAGGCAGAGACGTCTGAACCGCTGCGCCAAGTCAATGCGCAGCAGTGGAAGGTCGTGTTCGAAGAAGACATCTTTGTCGTTGAGGGTATGCAGCGCGGTCGTCACGCGCCGCTCTTTGATGGGGGGCGGTTTTCACCGGCGATGGACGGGCCCACGCATCTTTTTCATGACTGGGTCGCTCAGCGTATCCAAGCTGCCAGAGCCCTGCCCGACGCTGCCGAATGACGACCGCTCTAGAGGCGGATCTCCTCGCGGCGCATGGGCGTGGCGACAAGGCCGCTTTGGTGACGCTCTATCAAGCGGCGGCGGCGCAGGCACCCGATGCCCCATCCCGCGCCTTCTTCCTCACCCACGCCATGGTCTTCGCGCTGGAGCTTGGCCATCCAGCGGCCGCCGCGATCAAGGCAGACCTCATCGCGATGGGCTGCGACGCGCCGTAGGCTGATCACATGACCAACCCCGCTGCATATTCCTTTCGCCGGGTGACACCTGGCGACATTGATCTGTTGAACACTTGGCAGCGCCTTCCCCATGTTCTGGAATGGTGGGGCACAGACGATGCGTTGGATGCCGCAGCGCTCGCAGATCCGCGCGTCATCCACTGGCTGGTCACCTATGATGGCGCGCCCTTCGCCTTCATTCAGGACTACACCGTTCATGGTTGGGAGGGTCACCACTTTGCTGATCTGCCGCCTGGATCCCGCGGCATTGATCAATTCATCGGCCCACCCGACATGGTCGGACGCGGGCACGGTTCGGCCTTCATCAGGCTGCGGATGGACGCACTCTTTTCAGCGGGCGCACCGGTCGTCGCAACAGATCCTCACCCGGACAATGCACGTGCAATCGCGGTCTACGAAAAAGTGGGCTTTCGCACGGCAGGCCCGGCCCGCGACACGCCGTGGGGGCGGATTTTACCGATGCACGCCATACCAGACTAAAAATGTGCGAAGGGCGCGCGACGATATCGTTCGAAGTGCCGCGCCAGCGCAGAGTTACCCGGGGCGCCGGCCTGGCCAATCGGTCGCTTGGTGCCAGGTTTCCGCGATCTGCAGCAGCCGCGCATCGCCACCGCGCGGACCGATGAGCTGGACTCCCATGGGCAGCCCCCGGTCGTCGAAGCCAACGGGGATGCACACAGCCGGAAGGCCGATCAGGCTGGCGGGCAGCATGACCTCCATCCAGCGGTGATAGGTATCCATCGCGTGGCCCGCGATCTCGGTCGGATAATCCGTTTCGACCGGGAACGGCCAGACCTGGGTCGCGGGCAGCGCCAGGGCGTCGAAAGTTTCAAAGAGTTTGGCTGCAGTGCGGTACCAGGCGCTCCGCAGTCCGCTCAAATGGTGCACATCCATGGCAGAGAGCGCCAGACCGTTCTCAATCTCCCACTGCACGGGCGCTTTGAGGCGGTCGCGGGTCTGACCGTTTTCGTAAAGCGGCGCATAGGCGGTCGCGATGGCGAAGTTGCGCAGGCCCTTCCAGGGCTCCCACAACACTTCAGCGGGCATTGGGGGGGCAAGGTTTTCGACATCCAAGCCGAGGTCCGACAGGGTCGCCATGGCCGTGGAACAGATCTCTAGAATGCCGGGTTCAAACGCATAGGCGCCGCCCCAATCCGCAAGCCAGCCAATCTTGCGCCCGTCCGTCTGCGCGTGGATCTCGGGCAGCGCCATGGGCAGCGACAGTCCGGCGGGTTGGCGCGGATCCAGGCCCGCCATTGTGTCCAGCAGCGCCGCGAGGTCCCGTGGGGAGCGCGCCATTGGCCCGTTGGTCGAAATTTGATGCAGGTACATGTCGCCCTTGGGCTCTGACGGCACAAGGCCGAGCGAGGGGCGCAGACCGTAGACATTGTTCCAGGCGGCAGGGTTGCGCAGGCTGCCCATCGAGTCGCTGCCATCCGCGACGCTCAGCATGCCCGTGGCCAGCGCCACCGCCGCCCCGCCCGACGACCCGCCGCATGTGCGCGATGTATCGTAAGGATTCTTGGTGGCGCCAAAGACGGGATTGAAGGTCTGGCTGCCCAAGCCAAATTCCGGCGTGTTGGTCTTGCCGATTACAATCGCACCGGCGGCGCGCAACCGGCCAATGTGGAGGTCATCCGCTTCGGCCATCTGCCCTTCGTAAAGCGGTGAGCCCATCGAGGTCGGCAGACCCGCCGCGTTGGCCAAGTCTTTGACCGCAATCGGAATGCCGTGCATCCAGCCCTTCGGTGCTGCCTCTTGTGCGGCTTCGGCCTCCGCCATCAGGTCTGCGCGATCGCGCAAGGACACGATGGCATTCATCTCTGGGTTCACCTGATCAATCCGGTCGAGCGTCGCCGCCATCACTTGGGGCGCCGTGACCGTGCCATCATGCAGGGCCGCGCTCAGGTCAAGCGCAGAGGTTTTAGCGATATCCATGGCAAACAGGCCTTCAGGTCAAGCAGTTTGAAAGACGGTGGACACCTCGGCCCGGATGATCCGCGCGATCAGGGCGCAATCGTCCAGGCTGAAGGTCAGCGGTACGCGCATGTCGAGGATCCCCGCCAGCACGCGGTCCGATTTCGGCATCCGCTCGGACGGGGCATAGCGCCAACTGTCATAGCGCGAGGTGAAGGCCACAGGCTCCGCTGCACCAAACCACTTCAGTTCGACCCCGCGGTCTGCGCAGCGCGCCACAACGTCGCGGATCTTGCCTTCGGCCCAGTCCAGAAGCAGGAATTGAAAGGACGATCCCACGATCCGCTCTTCGGCGGGACGATGGACCAGCGTCAGCCCCGGCGTCTCGGCCACCCCCGCCTCTAACACGCGGTAGCGCGCGTTCCACCGCTCTACCTGCCGGTCCAGGTCTTGCAATTGCGGACGCAGGATCGCGGCGCGCAGATTGTCCATCCGGCCTGAGATGTTGGGAGTTTCATACTTGATCCGGTCAAAGACGCTTGGATCGGGCGCTGCGAGATGACGTTCAAAGAGCATGTAGGAGCCCGAAAGCATGATCGCCCGCGCCGCGATCTCTTCGTCATCGGTCACCAGGAACCCGCCCTCGCCCGAGTTCACATGCTTATAGGTCTGCGCCGAATAGCAGCCCACAGCCCCGTGCCGCCCCGAGGGCGTGTCGCGCCAATAGCCGCCCATCGTGTGGGCGCAATCCTCAATCACCGTGATACCAGCCGCATCACAGATCTCCATCAACCGGTCCATGTCGCAGATGTGCCCGCGCATATGGCTGAGCATCAGAACCCGCGCCTGGTCCGCCTTGGCGGCCAGGTCATCAAGGTCAATTGTGAGGTCTTCGGTTACGCCGACATAGATGGGCGTTGCGCCAACGGCCGCAATCGCGCCGGGCACAGGGGCCAAGGTGAACGCGTTGGTCAAAACCGCGTCTCCATGGCCAATGCCCACGGCGCGCAGGGCGGTCGCCAGCGCATAACCGCCCGAGGCCACCGCCAAGCAAAACTTTGCAGACACCAAGTTTGCAAACTCTTGCTCCAGCAAAGCCGTCTCGCCCGCCTCGCCCGGCCCGGTGTTATAGCGGTGCAAGCGGCCCGATTGCATCACTGCCAGGGCGGCCTCGATGGCCGCGTCGGGGATCGGCTCTTGCTGGGTGAAACTGCCGGTAAATCTCTCTGTCATGGGGAAGTTTGTGGCCTCGCGCTGGGGCTGCCGTCAACCCATCCGCCCCTCTAGAGCCTGCACAAAGCGACGCAGGCGTCGTTTTTGATCAAGCAGAGCGGGTGGCTGGGGCGCACCCTGCCCTTATGGCACCCAAAGATTTGACCCCCGATCCGCTGTCGTTTTTGCACACACTCACGTGGAACGACGTCCCCGACACCAGCAAGCATCAGGCGAAGCGATGTCTTTTGGACACGATTGGGGTCGCAGCAGGCGGGCATGCCACGCGGCTGAGCGGTATTATCCGCGATCACGCGGCCGAAGACATGCCGGGACCCGCGCCGATGCTGTTTGACAGCCGCACAGCGTCGGTTGCTGCGGCGGCCATGGCGGCGGGGATCATGATCGACAGTCTGGATGGGCATGATGGCTGGAACCCGGCCAAAGGACATATCGGCGCGCCACTGCTGCCGGGCCTTCTGGGCTTTGGCGCGCAATCTAATCCGTCCGGCATCGCGTTTTTGACCACGCTTGTTGCGGGCTACGAGATCGGTGGGCGCGTGGCCATCGCGCAGCACGCGACCTGCGCCGACTATCACACCTCGGGGAGTTGGGGCGCGGTC
>CAWUIP010000019.1:0-34439 GCA_963922415.1 uncultured Aliishimia sp.
CCACGTGGCACTCCTACAGGTTGGCCGCAAGGTATGAAAAACGCATGAACCAAACACCTTGGCATTTTTTTGGCGCGGTACCGTTACCGCGGCGTGGGATGCTCAGATCATATGCATGGTGAGAACGATGCCTGAGACCCAGATCATTGCCACATGTGCCTGTGGTGCGGCCCAACTTGTATTGGACGGCATCAGCGATGAGTGGCATTTGTGCTGTCGCGTCCTGGTCTCAAAGGCACGTTTGAACGGGCCGGCACACATGGCTCCCCTTTTGCGTTTCACGTTTGCCGGTCTTGCGGCACCACTGCGGTTTGGGACGAACTTGGCACTGACTGTGTCGGCATCGCGGGCGGTTGTCTTCCCGCCGCAGACCATATCGGGCCGCAAGACGTGGTTTGGACCGTCTCGCGCCCGGTTTGGTACACCCCACCGAAGGATATCATTTGGTTCGAAAAGGAAACTTTAGGCGCCGTCCTGCACCGTCCCGGCGCGTAAGTCGGCGGAACCGGGCGAACGGCGCAAACGTAAAAAGCGGCCCACCACAGGCCGCTTTCTTTACTGTCGTTTGGACAGACTGATGGGACTAGCCCTTGCGGCGGCGCAGGCATCCCAAAGCAAACAATCCCATCGGCAACAGCACCATACCTGCTGGCAGTGGAACAGTGCTGACAAGATCGCCATTCACGCGATAGGCGTAAGAGAACGTGCCCTCCGATTGCCAGGCGCCTTCGTCAAACTGCCGCGCACGTCCGCTGCTGTTCCCATTGCTGGACTGCCAACCCATTCCGGCTGCCGTGCTTGTGCCTTCGGTTCCAGCCGACAGTTCGATCCAGTAATTTGTTCCGGAACTCAGCAGCGTCGATGTGACCGAGTTAAACGTTACAATTTCGCCAACGGTCGATAAGCCTGAGACAGACCAACGTTCGATCTCGGAGCCAGGAAGTGCGCCAGATGCATTCCGCAGAATGATTTCGCCCTCGTTTGCCCCCCGTGAAGCGACGTGGCTGAGTGCGATTTCTAGGCTGGTCAGCTCAAAGTTGTCTGTCGGGGTAAACCGAAACGCCCAGTCCCCATCCGTTGCCGTGGGGTTCGGACCGGTCGCCAATGCCTGGTTCGCCACCGACACGACGCGCGAGGTGTTAAAGCTGTCGCCTGCGCCAAACCCGTTAAACACGGTCGCGGCAGATGCGATACTGGTTGTGGAAAGAAGGCTGGTGACGGCGACGATCGCACCAAGCCCGAAGCGCATATTCTGCATAGAATACTCCTTAAAATAGTTATCTAAAATGACACCGACCGCACAAAAAACGCTCGGTACCGCTTAATGGGTAAGCAGCTTATGTATGTCTGTCGAATTGTCAACTTTCGGTTGGAAAGGTTGGCGGTGTGCTGCCTACCCGGGGCTCATGCCCCGCAACCGTTCAGAGCGACGCCGCAAGATCTCGACCGTGGCCAGTAGGAGGATCGAGAGCGCCACCAATATCGTGGCAACAGCGAGGATCGTGGGCGAGATTTGCTCGCGCAGGCCGGTGAACATCTGCCAGGGAAGGGTCTGTTGACCCGCCGAGCCGACGAACAGAACCACGACGACCTCGTCAAATGAGGTGATGAAGGCGAAGAGGCCGCCAGAGATCACGCCGGGCAGGATCAATGGCATCTGCACCCGGAAGAAAGTCGTGACGGGCCCCGCGCCCATATTGGCCGCCGCGCGAGTGAGGCTGCGGTCAAAGCCCACCAGCGTCGCGGTCACGGTGATGATCACAAACGGAATGCCCAGGGCCGCATGTGCCAGGACAACGCCCCAATAGGTGCCTTGCAAGCCCACGCGAGAATAGAAAAAGTACATGCCCGCTGCCGAGATGATCAGCGGCACAATCATCGGCGAGATCAGGATCGCCATAATCGCGCGGCGGAAGGGCACGTGCGGTTGGCTGAGGCCGATGGCCGCGAGTGTGCCGAAGGACACGCTGAGCAGTGTCGCCACCGGCGCGATCAGCAGCGAGTTGCGCAGCGCCTGTTGCCAATCGTCTGAGGTGAAGAAGTCGCGGTAGTGTTTAAGCGAATAGCCTGCCGGGTCAAAGCGCAGCATCTCGGGCGTGAAGGTGAAGAAGTCCTGCGCGTTAAAGCTTAGCGGCATTACGACGACGATGGGCGTAATGAGAAAGAAGAAGATCGCGCCGCAGATCACGCGGAACGTATAGTGCCAGAGCACTTGGGCGGGCGTGAGGTAGGGCACCAAGCGTTGGCGGTACCGGCTTTCAAAGAGCCAAAAGATCAGCCAGCCGAAGAACCAGCCAAAGGCCACGCCGATCACCAGCCCCGGTAAGCTGCCCAAAAGCAGCCCGCACACGGCGAAGGCACCAACGATCAGCCAACGTGCCAGCCTCTCATTGTCCAGCCGGGGTGCTCCATAGGCGAGACCCGCCATCAGCGCCGCCCCCACAACAATCCCCAACAGGCCGGACCCCTGGGCCGTGCCCACAAGAAGCCCTGCGAAAGCGCCAAAGGCTGCGGTGACAGAGGCATAGAAACCTGGTTCGGTTCTGGTGACGGGTGTGAGCGCGGCCATAGTCTCAGCCTCCCAGCTTCACGTTGTCGATGCCGACGATCTTGTCATAGGCCCAGTAGAGGACCAGGACGACCGCGAGGAGGATCGCGCCTAGCGCTGCACCCAGGCCCCAATTGAGCGAGGACGAGATGTGATAGGCGATCCGGTTCGAGATGAACGTGCCTTGCGTGCCGCCGACAATCTCGGGCGTGATGTAGTAGCCAATGGCGAGGATGAAGACGAGGATCGAGCCCGCGCCGATACCGGGCACCGATTGCGGGAAGTAGACGCGCCAGAAGGCGGTCCAGTTGGTGGCGCCTAGGCTCTTTGCAGCGCGCAGGTAGCTGGGCGGGATCGTCTGCATCACCGAATACATCGGCAAGATCATGAAGGGCAGCAGGATATGCGTCATCGCGATGATCGTGCCGGTTTGGTTGTTAATGAGCGCAAGGCGGCTGTCATCGGCAACCATGCCCAGCCACACCAGCGTGTCATTCACCACGCCTTGTTGTTGTAGCATCACCTTCCAGGCGGAGGTTCGCACCAGAAGCGAGGTCCAGAAGGGCAAAAGGACCAGGATCATCAGAAGGTTCGCTTGCCGCATTGGCAAGTTGGCCAAGAGCCAGGCCACTGGGTAGCCCAACAGGATGCAAGAGAAGGTAATAACCAGCGACATGTAGAGCGTGCGGCCAAAGAGCTTGATGTAAAGCTGCTGGTTTTCGGGACGCATCTCGGCCCCGTCGGGACCCTTCTGCATATCGACCGCGTTCAGGAAATAGCCCGAGGTGTAGGCGGGGCTGTAAGTCTTAATCGTGCGCCACAGCAGCGGATTGCCCCAGCCATCATCGACCTCTAGAAAGCCATCCTTGTAGGTAATGGTCTCAAACGCTTTTGCGGCGTCTGCGGCTGCGCGCAGGTTGTCGGTTCCGGGGCCTGTCAGGCTGCTGACGTCAGCGGTCTGTAGGTCTTCGTAAAACGCGATGTAGACGGCGCCCCAGGGGTCCTCTTTATAAAGTACATCGCCTGCTTCGGTCTGTACAAAATCCGCAAATGCGCGGTAGGCGGCCGTCGTCTTGGGCAAGGCCGCGACCATCTCGGGGCGCATTTCGAACCGCGGCTGAGGTATGTCGCTTTTCTTTTTCCAGTCTTTCCCGGCGTCGACCCAATCGGCGGTACCGAGCATCTCGGTCCAGTTTTCGCCCTTTTTCCAGAACTTATCGGCGTCCTCGAACTGGTCTTGCCAGACATCGCTGATGTCGTCGAGACCACGCCCGGTGCGCCGGAAAAGAGACGAGACACCAGTTTGTTCGTAGTTCAGCCGTGTGCCAAGCCGGGTGTGCAGTTTGCGTTCAGAGGCGATGAGGAGATCGTCATAAAGTGCGGCAAAGACAGGCTCGTCTGGGGCCGTGTCACTGCCCGCCTCCCAACTTTCTAATGCTTCGACGGTCGCAGGGAGCGTTTCGCTGACGATTTGGTTTTCGACCGAGCGAAAAAGCATGTCGGCGATGGGTGCAAGGAAGGTGACGAGGACAAAGGCCAAAAGCGGCGCCACCAGCAGGAGCGCGCGGATCTTCTGGAGCCGAAGACTGCGGGCGAGGCTGCGTTTGAGTGGCGTGCCATCGGCGGCCAGCATTGGCCCCGAGGCTGCGGGCGGTGCGGAGGATGCGGTGACCTCAGCCATCCCAGCCTTCGACAATCGCGATCTCGCTGTCGGACGCGGCCAAGCGGATCTTTAGATTTTCCTGGTATTCGGGGTCGTTATAGGCGGCGAGGGCGGCCTCGTAACTGGGAAACTCGATCACAACTTGTCGGTTGTGTTTGGCGCCTTCGGGCCGTTCATTCCGCCCACCACGCACCAGGAACTTTCCGCCATGTTTGGGGAAAATTTCGTTGTTTTTGGCGGCATAGCCTTTGTAGGCGTCAGGGTCATGCACTGTGCCGAATGCGATGATGTAGCCTTTGGGCATGAGAGTCTCCCGAGGTGAGGGGTAAGGTGCGGGCAGTGCCGCACCTTACGGGGTTTTATTGTGCGAGCCAGGCTTGGAACTTGGCGTCGATGTCGTCGCGGTAGTCCGCCCAGAACTCGTAGTTATAGAGGAACGTGTTCGCGGCGTTCGCGGGATCGGTTGGCATATGCGGCGCCATGTCGATGCCAAGGTCGGCGTGCTTGCCCACAAGTGGGGCAGAGGACGCGCGTGCTGGACCGTAGGAGATGTACTTCGCTTGGTCGGCCAGACGCTGCGTGTCTGTCGCGAACTTCACGAAGTCCAGCGCGCGGGCCAGACGGTCTTCGGGCAGGTTGGCTGGGATGATCCACCCATCCAGGTCGAACACCTGCGCGTCCCACATGATGCCAATGGGCTGGCCTTGCTCTTCGATCGCGGCAAAGAGGCGTCCGTTATAGGTGGAGCCCATGAACACTTCGCCATCGGCCAGAAGCTGTGGCGTGTCGGCACCCGCAGACCACCAGACAACGCTGTCTTTGATGGTGTCGAGCTTGGCAAGAGCTTGCTCTTGACCGGCTTCGGTGGCCAGCACGTCGTAGACGTCGGCCTTGGCAACGCCGTCACACAGAAGCGCCCATTCCATGTTGTTGATCGGGCGCTTTTCCAGCGACCGCTTGCCGGGGTAAGTTTCCAGGTCGAACACAGAGCAGATTTCGGACGGAGCTTCGACGCCGGCAGGCACGAGGTCCGAGCGGTAGCCGAATGTGGTCGAGTAAACGATCTGTGGGATGAAGCAGTCAGAGACCAGAAGATCGCCAAAGTCGTCCGAGGCGGAGGTGCCGTCGGGGGCTGCCGCCAGTTGCTCATCGGCGTCGATTTCGATCGCCAGACCTTCGTCGCACAGGCGGATCGCATCCGCAGCAACAACGTCAACGACGTCCCATGTGACGTTGCCTGCTTCGTCCATCGCGCGCAGCTTGGCCACCGCTTCGGCAGAGCTTTCGTCCCAGATCACTTCCATGCCGCCATTCATTTCCGCGTAGGGTTCGGAATAGGCGCGCTGTTGTGACGTTTGATAGGCGCCGCCCCAGGACACAAGTGTCATGGAACCCGCCATGTGGCCGTCGGCGAATGTCGAGCTGGCCGCGAAGGTCAGCGCCGTTGTCGCCATCAGGGTCTTTGCAAGGGTCATATGTAAACTCCCGTTTTATCGCCCGGTTTTTGAGTGATGGAGGCGCGCGTCTCGGGCCCGCACGCTCCCGCGTTTAAAGGTTGTGTCAGGCGTCGAGCGCCCGGCAGTCTTGGGGCAGCCAACCGATTTCGATCTCGGCTCCGGGCTCTAGTCGTACTTGATCTGGCGCGTTGCGGCATTTGATGACGAAATCATCATTGCCCGCGACCGAGATCCGCGTGCGGAAAATGTCGCCCATGTAAATGAACTCTTTCACATGTGCTTTGAGCAGATGTGCGTCTGGGCTCAGGCGATCCTTGTTGTATTCCACCCGTTCGGGCCGGATCGACACTTTCGTCCGCTCACCCGCCGCTGCCACGTTCACGGGCTTGGCGTCGATCAGTTCGCCATTGTCGAGCTTGACCAGGCAGGTGTCGCCCTTAACCTCTTGAACCACGCCTTCCAGCGTGTTGTTTTCGCCGATGAACTGCGCCACGAACGAATTTTCGGGCTCTTCATAGAGTTGATCGGGCGGTGCCAGTTGCTGAATACGGCCATCGTCGAACACGGCGACCCGGTCTGACATGGTCAGCGCTTCGGTCTGGTCGTGGGTTACATAGACCACCGTAATGCCCAGGCTGTCGGCGATGCGCTTGATCTCGAACTGCATGTGTTCGCGCAATTGCTTGTCGAGCGCGCCCAGGGGCTCGTCCATCAGGACCAACTCGGCCTCGAACACCAAGGCGCGCGCTAGGGCGATCCGCTGTTGCTGTCCGCCGGAAAGCTGCGCCGGGCGCCGTCCACCGAAGGCCCCCATTTGCACCATATCCAGCGCGCGCTTGACCTTTTGCTCGCGCTCGGATTTGGGCATGCGCCGCACTTCCAGCGGGAAGGAGAGGTTCTCGGCCACGGTCATATGCGGGAACAGGGCGTAGTTCTGAAACACCATGCCGATGCCGCGTTTATGCGGCGGGATGTTGTTGATGCTTTCACCGCCCAAGCGGATATCGCCATGGGTTGCCGTCTCGAACCCAGCGAGCATCATCAGACACGTCGTTTTGCCCGAGCCTGACGGCCCCAGCATGGTCAGGAATTCACCACGCGGCATCGAAAGGTTCAGATCTTTGACGACGAGGTTCTCGCCATCATAGCTCTTTTGGACGCGTTCGAACTCTACGAACGCCTCAGTCATTTGTCCGTCGGCCAAATGCATCCCCGTTGTTTTGGCGCCGTCTTAGGTGCGGCGCACTGACTAAATCGCGGAATTGCAGATACCGCAAGCGCTACTAACACAACATTCGTGCTATTCGGGCCCATGAATTGTTCAAATGCTGAAAATTTAACGGCAGCGGGCAAGCGTTGGCCGACTTTACTGAAAGCCAGAAGAAGGCCGTTGTGGACCAGTGTGCCGCGCATGCCGCATTCTGTCGGCATAACGCTCAGGCAATAGGTCGGGTGGTGTTCCCAAACACGGGCTTGTGCGCGCAAACTTTGTACCGATGGATTTCTCTGCGACGGCGTTGCTTTTTGATATAACACCAAAAATACAAGCGCGGCGAATGGGTCGCATCGCAGGAAGATGCGGCTAGCGTTCACAGCCTTGAGTCTCGCGAAAAAAAACGCGCTGGCCGGAGAATACATCGTGGGACGCAAAAACTATCTGATCGAAGGCTTATCGGGCACTGGCAAAACGACGCTGTGTGATGCGCTTTTGGCATGCGGCTATCAAGCCATCCATGGTGACCGGGCCTTGGCCTATAAAGGGGATCCTAATACAGGTGCACCGGTGACGCACAGCGGGCATGCCTATCACATTTGGGACGTACACAAGGTGCAGGCACTGGTTGCTGATCGCGCGCATGATGCCACCTTCTTCTGTGGCGGCTCCCGCAACTTTTCGAAGTTCATCCACCTCTTTGACGCTGTTTTTGTACTTGAGGCGGATGTTGACACACTGATGGCGCGTCTTGCGCAAAGGTCGAAAGACGACTGGGGCTCAAAACCGCAAGAGCGTGCCTTTGTCCGCAAGTTGCACGCCTCAGGCGGCGATGTGCCGCGTCAAGCAATCTATTTGGATGCGACGCGCCCTGTGACAGAGGTGCGTGCGTCGCTCTTGGCGCATGTCGGTCTTGACGGCTGAGAGCCGCCACGTTTGCCGCTGATCTCTCGACGATGACGCGAACAGATGTGTCTGCGCCGCTTCTGACTTGGCAGGGGGCGCAGAATCTGTGTCTGTCACGGGTTAAGCGACGACAGAGGGAGTGTGATCATGCCGTTAGAGATGAACCGAGAGGTTTTTATCACCTGTGCCGTAACTGGGTCAGGCGCCACGCAGGATCGCAGCCCGAAGGTGCCGCGCTCTCCCCAGCAGATCGCCGAGAGCGCGATTGCGGCCGCGAAAGCCGGGGCCGCGGTGGTTCACTGCCATGTGCGCGATCCTGAAACCGGTGCGCCGTCGCGGCGGCTGGATCTGTATCGCGAGGTCACGGACCGGGTGCGCGACGCCGATGTCGACGTGGTGCTGAACCTGACCGCAGGCATGGGCGGAGACATGGTCTTTGGGCCGACCGACGCGCCGCTGCCGCTTTCAAATGGCACCGATATGATCGGGGCCGAGGAGCGCGTCGCCCATGTCGCGGCCTGTCGCCCCGAGATCTGCACGCTTGACTGTGGCACGATGAACTTTGCCGAGTCCGACTATGTGATGACCAACACGCCCGGCATGCTCACGGCGATGGGTGGCATGATGACCGAGATGGGCGTGATGCCCGAGATCGAGGCCTTTGACACCGGCCATCTTTGGTACGCTAAGCAGCTTGTGAAGGACGGTGTGCTGAAGGGACCTGCGCTGGTGCAGCTATGTATGGGCGTGCCCTGGGGGGCGCCCGACGACCTCAACACCTTCATGGCGATGGTCAACAATGTGCCCGACGACTGGACGTTTTCAGCCTTCGCGCTGGGCCGCAATCAGATGGCCTATGTGGCGGCGACCGTGCTGGCGGGGGGCAATGTGCGCGTCGGTCTTGAAGACAACCTGTGGCTCGACAAGGGCGTGCTGGCGGAAAACTGGCAACTCGTCGAACGCGCGCAAACGATCATCGAAAACATGGGCGCGCGGGTGATTGGCCCTGAAGAGGTGCGTTCGAAGCTGGGCCTAGAGAAACGAGCACCGATCTGATGCGCATCCTGGCCTATGGCGACAGCAACACGTTCGGGATTGGTCCGATGCCGTCACTGGACACCGATGTTGTCCACCCAAAAGGCACACGTTGGGCAGATGTTTTGGCCGCCGCGTTGCCAGAGGCTGAGGTGATCGTTGAGGGTCTTCCTGGGCGCACGACGGTCCATTCCGACCCGATTGAGGGCGAACATTTGAATGGGCTCGCGGTTTTGCCAGCGATCATCGGATCGCACCGCCCGATTGATGTGCTGGTTGTGTGTTTGGGCACCAATGATCTCAAGGCGCGCTTTGGGCTGGCTGCGCAGGACGTGGCACTGGGGATGAAGCGGCTGCTTCTTGCGGCAAAGGCGTCAGGCCATGTGGTGCACTGTTTAGCGATTGCGCCGCCAGAGCCAATTGCGGCGGGCGATTTCGCGCAGATGTTCAAAGGTGTCGAGGGGCGTGCGACCGGTCTGGCGCATGAAATGGCGCGTATGGCGGGCATCACGGGTGCAGCATTCCTCGATGCGGGCGCGCATATCGCTGTCGATCCGCTGGATGGCATCCACTGGAGCATTGAAAGCCACGCCACCCTGGGACAGGCCGTTGCCACGAAGATCAAGGAGATGACCGCATGAAAGCAGCTGTAATCGGAGGGGGCGTCATCGGGGGCGGCTGGGCCGCGCGGTTTTTGCTGAATGGCTGGGATGTCCAAGTCTTTGATCCAGACCCCAACGCAGAAACCGTGTTCGTCGAAGTGCTGGGCAATGCGCGGCGGTCGTTGCCGGGTCTCACCGATGTGGCGCTACCCGCCGAAGGGCAGATCACATTCTGCGGGACTGTGGCAGAGGCTGTCTCAGGTGCAGATTGGATCCAGGAAAGCGTGCCTGAGCGGCTTGAGATCAAGCACAGCGTGATGGCGGACATCCAGGCGGCGTGCCGCCCGGAGGCAGTGATCGGCTCTTCAACTTCGGGCTTTAAGCCGTCGGAGTTGCAAGAGGGGGCCGCACGCCCGGGCCAAATCATGGTCACGCACCCCTTTAACCCGGTCTATCTGATGCCGCTGGTCGAAGTGGTGCCGTCGCCCGTCACCGACATCGCCCTCGTGGAAAAGGCAGAAGCGCTTTTGTCTGGGATCGGCATGTATCCCTTGCGCGTGCGCAAAGAGATCGACGCCCATATCGCCGACCGGTTTTTGGAGGCGGTCTGGCGTGAGGCGCTGTGGCTTGTCAAAGACGGGGTTGCGACGACCAAAGAGATCGATGAGAGCATCCGCATGGGCTTTGGTATTCGCTGGGCGCAGATGGGGCTCTTTGAGACCTACCGCACAGCGGGCGGCGCAGCGGGCATGCGGCACTTCATGGCGCAGTTCGGTCCAGCGCTGCAGTGGCCTTGGACCAAGTTGACGGATGTGCCGGAGTTTACCGATGACCTCGTCGACTTGATCGCGGGCCAATCGGATGAACAGTCGGGTCACTTGAGCATTTCAGAGCTGTTGCGCGCCCGCGATGACAACCTTGTTGCACTTCTGCGTGCGCTTAAGGGCCAAAACTGGGGGGCAGGGGCCGTTCTGACGGCGCAAGAGGCCGGTTTGAAAGGGCCTGAACTGGCCGCGATGGACCTTAGCCAGCCCATACCGACTGGCCGCCGGGCGATCCCGCTCGACTGGACGGACTATAATGGCCACATGAACGAGGCGCGGTATCTGCAGGCCTTTTGCGATGCAACAGATCGCTTCATGGAGCTGGTGGGCTGTGATGCGGCGTATATCGCCACAGGCGGCAGCTATTTCACAGCCGAAACTCATATCCGCCACTTGGGCGAGGTGCATGCTGGCGACATGGTCGAAATCCGCACCCAGCTTTTGGGCGGGGCAGGCAAGAAGATGCACCTTTGGCACGAGATGATCTCGGGCGGTGACGTGGTCGCAACGGGTGAGCATTTCCTCTTGCATGTCGATCTCGCGACGCGCCGTCCCTCGGACCCGTCCGATGCGATCCAGGCCGCAATGGCCGCAATCACGGAGGCGCAGGCCAGCTTGCCGCAGCCCGAAGGGGCGGGGCGCTTTGTCGGGCAACCGCGCTGAGCGTTTTGCTGGGCGGTCGCGTCTTGACGTAGCGTTTCGGACCGCGAGCGGTCCGATCAGAGCGGGGGACGCTGTCCCCCGCACCCCCTGGAGTATTTTAAGAACAATGAAAGCAGGTGCGTCGGGTCTTCGGGGCGTAATGGGATCTTTTAAGTGCAAAATTGGGCTCAATTCTGGGTGTGGCGGTCAAACAAACTGGCGCGCGCCTCTGGTTTTCTGCCGTCCAAAGTGACATATCGCCATCGCACGTCTTTGGAGAGCAGCGCGAATGGCAGACTTCGACTATGACCTTTTCGTTATCGGTGGCGGCTCGGGCGGGGTGCGTGCAGCACGGGTTGCGGCCAGTGAAACGGGCGCAAAGGTGGGCCTTGCGGAAATGGACCGCTATGGCGGGACTTGTGTGATCCGCGGCTGCGTACCGAAAAAGCTCATGGTCTTTGCGTCTGAATATGCGGAAATGCCGAGCCTGGCGCGCGCCTATGGTTGGGATGTGCCGGATGGCGCATTTGATTGGCAGCCGTTCCGCGCCAAGCTGCGCACTGAATTGGACCGGCTGGAAGGCGTCTATCGCAAGCTTTTGACAAATGCCGGGGTCGAGATGTTTGACGCCCGTGCGACTTTGGCAGACGCGCATACGGTGCAGTTGTCGACCGGCGAAACGGTGACGGCCAAGCATGTCCTGTTGGCGATGGGCGGGCGTCCGCAGCGCCCCGAGATGCCAAACGCGTCGCTGGGCCTCGTGTCGGATGACATTTTCCATCTTGAGACGCTGCCCAAGAAGGTGCTGATTGTCGGCGGTGGGTATATCGCTTGCGAATTTGCCTGCATTCTCAGCGGCCTTGGTGTTGAGGTGACGCAATATTATCGCGGCGCGCAGATCTTGCGGGGCTTTGACGAAGAGGCGCGTGGGCTGATTGCCGAAGGTATGAAGGCCAAGGGCATCGACCTTAAGCTTGGCACCAACATCTTCGAGATGGATTTGGCCGAGAATGCGCCAGGCGAAGGCATGACCCGTCCGGCTGGCGAGCCTTTGGCGGATGGTGGGTATTCGCCAGGGCAAGGTCCGGTTTGGGTGCAGTCCACGACAGGCGACCAAGGCGTGTATGACTACGTGTTTTTTGCGACAGGGCGCACACCCAACACGGGCGACATGGGGCTTGAAGCCTGCGGCGTTGAGCTTGGGCGCGCGGGCGAAATTGTCGTGAATGCGTATTCACAAACTGGTGTGCCGTCGATCTACGCGATTGGTGACGTGACCAACCGGGTCAACCTGACGCCTGTGGCCATCCGCGAGGGCATGGCATTTGTTGAGACGGTGTTTAAGGGCAACCCGACGCCGGTCGACCACGATCTGATCCCGTCGGCAGTCTTCACCCAGCCTGAGATGGGCACTGTTGGTCTTTCGGAAGAGGCTGCGCGCGAGCAAGAGCCGATTGAGGTCTACGCCACCTCTTTCCGTCCCATGCAGACGGCGTTTGCCGATACGCAAGACAGGGTCTTGATGAAACTGGTTGTCTCAAAGGCCAGCCGCAAGGTCCTAGGGTGTCATATCGTAGCACCCGGCGCGGGCGAAATGATCCAACTGGCGGGGATCGCGATCAAAATGGGTGCGACCAAAGAAGATTTCGACCGCACCGTTGCGGTTCACCCGACCATGAGCGAAGAGATTGTAACGCTGCGCGCACCCGTCCGGACGGGTTGATTTTCACCGCAAAGCACACAGGTATCACTCCAACCCCCGTATGGCGGGGACTGGCAAGACGGAAAGGGATAATCGATCCATGGCAGGCAATAACGGCGGCCCCTGGGGCGGCGGTGGCAATTCGGGCGGCGGAGGTGGCGGCGGTGACCGCAACCGCCCCAATGGCGGCGGGCGTCGTCCCGGCGGGCAAGATGGGCCACAAATCCCCGAGATCGATGATCTGGTGAAAAAGGGTCAAGAACAGCTGCGCGTGCTGATGGGTGGCCGCGGCGACGGACGCCAAAACGGTGGCGGCGGTGGCGGTCAAATCCCAACAGGCCCGCTCTTTACGCGCGGCTCATTGGCGTTGGGCTTTCTCGTCCTCTTCTTGCTTTGGGCTTTTAACAGCTTCTACACAGTGCGTCCGGAAGAACAGTCTGTGGAGCTTTTCTTGGGCGAATTTAGCTCGGTCGGGAATCCGGGCCTGAACTTCGCGCCGTGGCCGCTTGTCACCTATGAGGTCCTGCCGGTGACGCGCGAACAGACCGAAGAATTGGGCGCGCGCAGCGGTCGTGGATCGTCCGACGGTCTGATGCTGACCACCGATGAAAATATCATCGATATCGAGTTTGAAGTGGTCTGGAACATCAACGACCCGGCCAAATACCTGTTTAACCTGGCCGAGCCGGAAGAAACGATCCGGTCTGTCAGCGAGTCCGCGATGCGCGAAGTGATCGCTCAATCGCCCCTGGCGCCGATCCTGAACAGAGATCGTCAAGCCATTGCAGAAGAAGCACAGTCGCTGATCCAATCCACGCTGGACCAATACGAGTCTGGCGTGAATATTGTGCGTTTGAACTTGGATAAGGCCGACCCGCCTGCCGAAGTTGTGGACAGTTTCCTTGACGTTCAGGCCGCCGAACAAGAGCGCGACAGGCTGGAGCGTCAAGCGGACGCCTACGCCAACCAAGTTCTTGCGGGTGCGCGCGGTGAAGCGGCGCAGTTGTTGGAAGAGGCGGAAGCCTATCGTGCGCAGCAGGTCAACGAAGCCTCGGGTGAAGCGGCACGCTTCACGTCGGTTTTGGAAGAATATGCAAAGGCGCCGGATGTGACGCGCAAGCGGCTTTACTTGGAGACCATGGAGCAGGTTTTGGGCCGTGTGGACAAGATCATTCTTGACGAAAACGGCGGCGGTGCCGGGCAGGGCGTCGTGCCATATCTGCCGCTGAACGAACTGCGTCGCTCCGGAGGAACCAACTGATGCGTTATCTCTTGATTGCTCTGGCTGTCGTGGTGGCAGCGGTTTTGTCATCGGTTTTTATCGTCGACGAACGTGAAAAAGTTTTGGTTCTACAGTTTGGCCAAATTGTGCGGGTGCAAGAAGATCCAGGCCTTGGCTTCAAGATCCCGGTGATCCAAGAGGTCGTGAAGTACGACGCGCGGATCCAGGCGCTGGATACGGATCCAACTCAGGTGACACCGTCTGACGACCGTCGTTTGGTTGTGGACGCCTTTGCACGCTACCGGATTTCGGATGTGGTTCAGTTCCGCCAAGCGGTTGGTGTCGGTGGTTTGCGCACGGCTGAGGATCGTTTGGAAGGTATCTTGAACCCGGCTATTCGGGCCGTTTTGGGTGCCGATGGCGTGACCTCGTCAACGATCCTGTCGTCGGACCGGGCCGAGTTGATGGCGCGGATCACGCGTCAAGCACGCGCGCAAGCGCTGCCCTTGGGGCTGGAGGTGATCGATGTGCGCCTCAAGCAAACCAACCTGCCGGATCAAAACTTGGATGCGACCTTTGCGCGGATGCGTGCGGAACGGGAGCGTGAGGCGACAGACGAACGCGCACGCGGTGAAGAAGCCGCCCAACGCGTACGCGCCCAGGCCGACCGGACTGTTGTTGAACTGACCTCTGAAGCGACCCGGCAGGCAGAGATCGTGCGCGGTGAAGCGGATGCGGAGCGTAACGCGATCTTTGCCGAGGCATTTGGTGCGGATCCGGAATTCTTTGAGTTCTACCGGTCATTGACGGCCTATCAGCGGTCTTTGCAGGGGAATAACTCAACCATGGTTCTGAGCCCCGATAGTGAGTTCTTCAACTATTTGAAGTCTGACCAGGGCGCCGGGCAGTGAGCCTGATCCTATTGGGCTTCGGCCTTGTGTTGATTATCGAGGGGCTGGCCTATGCGCTGGCCCCTTCGATTATTGAGCGTATGCTTGAGGCGTTGCGCACGCTGCCCGAAGGCGCGCTGCAACAGATCGGCGCTTTGGCCGCAGTTGCCGGTTTGATCTGCGTTTGGGGCGCGTTTCAACTGGGTTTTTAAGGCAGGGTGCGCGCGGTGGCGCACCTTACGGGTTACAGGTGGCTCACGCGGAGTTGAAACTGCGCGCTTTTAATACATCTTTAACGTTGCAATGCTGCAACCCTACATACACCCTGTAACGACCGACCCCCGGTCTCTAAAGTGTAACTACACGATTTTCAGGAGCTGAGCAGAATGAAGCCCCAGGCGATCCCCGTTTCGATCCCCCTAAACAACGCCGTCGCCTTGCGCGTCTGGTGGATGACCCTTTTGGCGAGTGCCTTGATCCTGGCCCAGGCCCTGGCCGCCAGCGCGCGGCCCGAAAGCTTGGCGCCCTTGGCCGAGCAGATCAGCCCATCCGTGGTCAACATCACCACGTCAACCGTGATCGAAGGCCGCACGGGCCCGCAAGGCATCGTTCCCGATGGATCACCTTTCGAAGATTTCTTTCGCGAGTTCCAAGAGCGCAACGGCCCTGGCGAACGTCCACGTCGCTCGTCTGCCCTGGGCTCGGGCTTTGTGATTTCTGAAGACGGATACATCGTCACAAACAACCACGTGATTGAGGCCGCGGACGAAATCCTGATCGAGTTCTTCCCGGGCGAAGGGCAGCCCAAAGAAAAACTTGTGGCGACTGTGATCGGCACCGACCCCAACACAGACATCGCACTGCTCAAAGTCGAAGCGGAACAACCCCTGGCCTTCGTCCCCTTTGGCGATAGCGACACAGCGCGCGTCGGCGATTGGGTGATTGCCATGGGCAATCCGCTGGGCCAAGGCTTTTCGGTCTCCGCCGGTATTGTATCAGCTCGGGAACGTGCGTTGTCGGGCACCTATGACGACTACATCCAGACCGACGCCGCCATCAACCGCGGCAACTCGGGTGGTCCGCTGTTTAACATGGACGGCGAAGTGATCGGCGTGAACACAGCGATCCTGAGCCCCAATGGCGGCTCCATCGGCATCGGCTTCTCGATGGCGGCAAATGTCGTTACGCGCGTTGTTGACCAACTCAAAGAGTTCGGCGAAACGCGTCGCGGCTGGTTGGGTGTGCGGATCCAAGATGTGACGCCTGATATGGTCGAAGCAATCGAGGGGCTCGAGTCTGCGAAAGGCGCGATGGTCACCGACGTGCCCGACGGACCGGCGAAAGACGGCGGCATGGAATCCGGTGACGTGATCATGTCCTTTGACGGCCAAGAGGTTGAAGACACGCGCGGCTTGGTGCGGAGCGTCGGCAATTCTCCTGTCGGCAAAACCGTTCGGGTGGTGGTTCTGCGCGACGGCAAAACCGAAACGCTGCGCGTGACCTTGGGACGTCGGGAAGAGGCACAAGGTGCTGTGCCAGCGGCTGCCCCGGCGCCTGAAGAGGCTGAAGAACCCAAGACAAAACTGCTGCTTGGCATGACGCTCAGCCCCTTAACGGAAGAGTTGCGCGAACAGTTGGGTGTCGCAGGTGACATGTCTGGCCTGGCGGTCACGGATGTCGACGAGACCTCGGAAGCCTACGAGAAAGGCCTGCGCGCCGGCGACATCATCACAGAGGCTGGGCAGCAAAAGGTCGAAAGCATCGATGTTTTAGAAGCGCGGATCGAAGAGGTCAAAGAGGCCGGACGCAAGTCGCTCCTACTGCTTGTTCGTCGTGCTGGCGACCCGCGCTTTGTGGCACTTGGGTTGGAGTAGCCCGCGTCGTAACGCGCAAACGGAAAGGGCGCTGCGGCGCCCTTTTTTGATGTCAGATCAACAAGCCAGCGGCGCATTCATGTCGCAGCAGGGCGACTTTGGTCTCAACGCCGCCCGCGCCTGAGAACCCAACCAGCTTTCCGCCTGCGCCCATCACGCGATGGCAGGGAATGATAATGGGTATGGGATTGCGCCCACACGCTTGACCGACGGCTTGTGCGCTTGCACTCACGTCGGTTGCGATCTCGCCATACGTGCGTGTTTCGCCGTATGGAATGTCCAGCATCGCCGCGCAGACCCGCTGCTGTAGGTCATGTCCGTGCACACGCAAAGGCAGATCAAATGCTGTTAACTTGCCCGCCACATAAGCTTTGAGTTGCCGAACTGCTTCAGCAAGCGTTGGGGTCTCTTTGGGCGCGGGCGCGGTCTCCCAGGTGACCCGGATCAACGCGTCGTCTTCGGCGGTGATGCACAAGGGTCCAAAGGGTGTTTCGAGTGAAAGTTGGTCCATAGGGGTAAATTGATTGATCAGCGGCGACTTCTCAATCCGTTCTATGCGGGAATGCGGCGGTAGATGTCCCACCGATGCTATGCAGATGCGGGTTGGCGGAGCCGGACGGGTCCGCGCACCTCGCCCATGGAAACCTCGCGTCCCTTTTGGGTCACAACGATGGCGCCTTCGATCTGCAGAGCCGCAGCTACGCGGCGAATGTCGGGCAACACTGGGCGCCAGTCTGAGGCGAGTGCACGCGCGACCTCCGACGGGCAGACCGTTTTGCCGGTGCCGCGTCGTGCAACCGCATCCAATATCGCGGTTCGCAGAACGCTATCGTCCAAAGCGCGCACCGTTTTCTGTCACGGAAAACAACCCGGACTTTTCGAAAAAGTCCGGTTGCTCACCCCAACGCAATGTTGCATCGGCCACACACGCCAGCATGGCTGTGCAGCCCGACATCGGGCAGAACTTTCCAGCATCTGGCGCATTTCTTACCGGGCGCTTTTTCAAAGACTACAGCGACGTCTGTAACTTCTGGCATCCGGAACGCCGCGTCCGGTGCCGGGTCCGCCGTCAGCGAAATGTCCGACGTGATGCAAAGATCCTGGAAATCGACCGATGCGAGCGTCTCCAAAAGCTGCGCGTCCTCGACATGCACGACCGGTGCCGCCTCCAGCGAGGCGCCGATGACCTTTTCCGCCCGCTGCACTTCCAAGGCAGCTGTCACCGCGCGCCGGGCGCGGCGCACCTCAGCCCATTTTTCAGCCAAGGCATCGTCCCGCCAAGAGGACGGTGTGTCAGGGAAATCCTGCAGATGGACGGAACTGTCGTCGCCAGGGTTTTGATCTAACCAGACATCTTCCATTGTGAATGGCAAGATCGGGGCCAGCCAGGTCGTGAGCCGATCATAGAGCAAGCCCAAAACAGTTCGCGCGGCCCGGCGGCGCAGCGTATCACCATCACAATAGAGCGCGTCCTTGCGGATATCGAAGTAGAAGGCCGACAGATCCACCGTCGCGAAGTTAAAGATCGCCTGGAACACCCCCTGAAAGTCAAAGGCGCGGTAGCCTGCGCGCACCTGCGCGTCCAACTCGGCCAACCGATGCAGAACCCAGCGCTCCAACTCGGGCATATCCTCGGGCGCTGTCTGATCCGCCTCGGTCACATCGCCCAAGGAGCCCAACATGAACCGCATGGTGTTACGCAGCCGCCGATAGCTGTCGGCGACACCTTTCAGGATCTCAGGCCCGATGCGCTGATCTGCCGTGTAATCAGACTGCGCAACCCAAAGCCGCAGGATATCCGCGCCGTATTGGTTGATGACGTCTTGTGGTGGCGTGATGTTGCCCAGCGATTTGGACTGCTTGAAACCCTTCTCATCCAGGGTCATGCCGTGCGTGACAACGTTGCGGTAGGGCGCGTGACCTTGGGTGCCGACGGACTGCAAAAGCGACGAATGGAACCAGCCGCGGTGTTGGTCCGTGCCTTCCATATAGACGTCTGCAATGCCGTCCGGGGTACCATCCTCCCGGTCGCGCAGCACAAAGGCATGGGTAGATCCGCTGTCAAACCAGACATCCAAAATGTCGAAGACTTGGTCATAGGCATCGGGATCCACGATGCCGCCCAAGAACCGCTCTTTCGCGCCGTCTATGTACCAGCAATCTGCGCCCTCGGCCTCAAACGCCTCGACCACGCGAGCATTCACGGCTTCATTGCGCAGAAGGAAGTCGGCATCCGTTGGCAGCGCGCCCTTTTTGGTAAAGCAGGTCAAGGGCACGCCCCACGCGCGCTGGCGCGACAGCACCCAGTCGGGCCGCGCCTCCATCATGGAAAAGAGGCGGTTGCGCCCAGCCTGCGGCGTCCATTTCACTTTGTCGATCTCGGACAGGGCCCGGGCGCGGATCGTGAACGTGTCGTCGCCAATCGTCAGCTCTTTGTCGATCGCGGCAAACCATTGGGGCGTGTTGCGGTAGATCACGGGCGCTTTGGAGCGCCAGGAATGCGGATAAGAGTGCTTAATCTTTCCGCGTGCCAGCAGGCCGCCGACCTCGGCGAGCTTGTCAATCACGACCTTGTTGGCGGTGCCTTCCTTGCCGTTAGGTTTCAGGATCGCATTGCCCCCAAAAAGCGGCAGATCGGCGCGGAACGACCCATCCTCGATCACATTATAGGTGATCACCTCTTCGAGCATGCCCAGATCGCGGTACATTTCGAACTCTTCCATCCCGTGGGACGGCGCGCAGTGGACAAACCCAGTGCCTTCGGCGTCGCTCACAAAATCTGCCGCGCGGAAATCGCGCACCTGATCCCATTCACCATTCCCGCCTTCGACCCCTTTTAAGGGGTGCGTCAGCTTGATCTTGGCCAGATCCTCTTGCGTGATGTCGCAAAGACGCCGGTACATGGTCTCGTCCAGACGTGCCCGGCCCAGCACATCCGCCGCCATCTTGTCGGCCAGGATGTAGCGTTCCCCGATCCGCGCCCAGCATTCTTCGGGCCGGCCGATGATCTCGTAAAGGCCGTAGGACACGTCCTGGCCGTAGACGACCCCCTTGTTCGAGGGCATGGTCCAAGGCGTCGTGGTCCAGATCACCACATGCGCGCTATCGAGCGTTGCGTCGCCCGTCTCGACGACTTTGAATTTCACCCAGATGGTGAAGCTGTCCTTGTCTTTATACTCAACTTCCGCCTCAGCCAGTGCGGTTTGCTCGACCGGTGACCACATGACAGGCTTGGAGCCTTGATAAAGCGTGCCGTTCATCAACAGCTTCATGAACTCTTCGGCGATCACGCGCTCGGCGTGGAAGTCCATCGTCAGATAGGGCTTGTCCCAGGACCCTGTAATGCCAAGCCGCTTAAACTCTTCGCGCTGGACGTCGATCCAGTGCTCGGCGAACTTGCGGCATTCCTGGCGCAATTCAACAAGCGGCACTTCGTCCTTGTTTTTGCCCTTGGCGCGATACTGTTCTTCGATCTTCCATTCGATGGGCAAGCCATGGCAATCCCATCCGGGGATATAGCGGCTGTCGTGGCCCATCATCTGGTGGCTGCGCACGATGATGTCTTTGATCGTCTTGTTCAGCGCGTGGCCGATATGGAGGTTGCCGTTGGCATAGGGCGGCCCGTCGTGCAGGCAGAACACCTCGCGCCCATCTGCATTTTCCCGCAGCCGGTCATAGACCCCAATGCGCTCCCAGCGGGCCAGCCATTCCGGCTCGCGTTTTGGCAAGCCTGCGCGCATCGGGAAGTCCGTTTTTGGCAGGTTCAGCGTGTTTTTATAGTCGGGTGTGTCGGCACACATGCGCGGCATCCTCGGCAGGGCATCAGTCGGAGATGGGGGATAGGGCCAAGCGCTCCGGTCTGCAAGCTATGAAACGCCTGTGCGCCTAGCCGGGCAAGGTGGGAATCGCGCGGAGCCCAAGCTTTCGTGCGGCTTCAACTGTCAGTCGTCCCGGGTCAGAAAGCTGCAGCGCCTCTGCCGTTTGATAGCGCCGGATTGCCCCACGGGTGGCGGCGTCTAAGGTGCCATTGGGTGTGCCACGGTAGAAGCCCCGCAAGGACAGCGCACGTTGCACGTCCTCGACAAAGGCAGGTGTCAGGTCGCTGTCGCAGACGACTTCGTACCAAGTGATCTGGCGGTCTTGCAGCAGAACCTGCCGGGTCTGCACGCGGGTCACGGGTGGCCTTAGAACCTGACCAGAGGAACTGATCTCTGCCGGTTGGACGATCACGTTCTCGGTCACCGTGCGCTCTACAGCAGGTCGGTCGGTTTTGTCCCAACACGTGCCCTCTGCCGCGCCATCGGGGCGAGAGAACGGGGCCGCGTCCAGGGGTTGCTCCGGCGCGCGCGTCACCGACCCCGGCATGGTGCAGGCGCACACCGCAAACGCGGCGCAAAGGGCTGGGATGTAACGCATAACTGCTCGGGCCTCTGATGGGCGTTTGCGGTGTTATAGCCGAGGTTGCTGCGTTTGCCTAGCGGCGGCACTGGGGACGCACCGATTGAGGCTAGTTCTTGACGACGCGGGTCGAGAAAATCTGGAATTCGTTTTCGTGAATATTGCTCTGAACTTCTAGGTCGTAGCCGGGCCACATGCCCAAGATCGTGTGCCGATAATGGTCATAGCCATAGATAGGCGCGTGTCCGCCCACGATCTCCAAAGTGCTGTTTTGGCGCATCCAAGCAACGTATTGCGCCGCAATCGCAGTGGCGTCCCAACTCTGCGGGATCTCAGTATAAAAGGCGCAATGCTGGATCTCCCGATCCGAGAGGATATCGATAATCGCTTCAACATAGCCGTCTTCGATCTCAAGGTAGATGTTAATGGCGCGCCCATCGGGGCTGATGGTTTGCGTCGGATCGCCGCCCGGGTTGCGCGCTGGCAGGCGGGCCATGTAGCCGCGGTAGTCTTGGAATATTTGCTGGCACTGGGTTGTGTAGTGCTGCCAACTGCGCGCGATCTGGTTGAGGTCCGCGCCCCAAACGGGTGCGAGCGGCGCAAGGGCGAGTGCAAGACAGAGGGCGATGGATGTTTTGGTCATGGCGTCGGATCAACCCGTTGGCGTGGCAGGACCGCCATCATGACACAACGGCGGTCGGGCACAATGAACATACGCTAACCGTCGACGCCCTCGCGCATCCATTGCTGCAAGACGGCGATGGAGTGCTCAGAATTCACGCCGCTCGCTGGGTCAACGACGAGGGGACCGGGACGGTAGCCGCGCGACTTCAGGCCGCGATGCACCGACTCGACCAGATGGATGTCCTCTTCCACCGTGGTGTCGCGATCCTGTTGCGCCAAGCGGCGAATTGCGTCCTCGTCTGCGCCGTCAAATGTGTACCAACCGCGCCAGACCTCCACGTGATCCACATCGACGGGCCGCCAGTGATAGGTGTTCAGCACATTGCCGGGATAGACCTGGAAGCTGACCATGGGCCACAGAAACCAGCTGGAATACTGATCAAAATGCGCCATGCCCGAGTGGATGTCATACGTCATGTCGTCCAGGTTCTGGCATTCGGTGGTGTGGCGCAGGCAGTGGCCCTGGGGCTGGATGTCGTAGGTTTCGGGTTTGACCACGCCGCGTGCAAATGTCGGGTGGTTCAGTGAGCAGTGATAGCATTCCGAGTAATTCTCGACCGAGACCTTCCAATTGCAGGCTTCGGGGATGTTCTCCCAGTGCAGCGGGCGCAGCGTGGCGTGATGCGGGACCCATTCGGCCATCTCGGCGCGCGCATTGGGGAACCACGTCTCCATCGGGGCCGCATCGGGGTCGAGGTTGACAAAGAGGAACCCCAGAAAGTCCTCGCAGCGGACTTCTGTCAGGCAGATCTGCGATGTGTCGAGTCCAGGCACCGACTTCAAGTTGGGTCCTGAGCGAAGCCCGCCGGTCAGTTCGTACGTCCAGGCGTGATAGGGGCAGACCACAACGCGCGTTGTGCCAGAGCCTGAGACCAATTGATGCGCGCGGTGTTGGCAGACGTTGTAAAAAACCCGCGCAACACTGTCTCGGCCGCGCACCGCAAAGAGGCTCTCGCCCGCGATTTCAAAGCAGGTGTAATCGCCGGGATTCGGGATCTCGGCCGTGTGGCAGCCAAACTGCCACGTCCGCGCCAAGAGGCCCGCACGTTCCTGCGCGAAAATCTCGGGGTCGGTATAGTACCGGCCGTCCAGCGACCGCGGCGGTCCTGCGAAATCGTCCATATGCGCCACCCTCAATGGTTCAAATGTCGCGTTTGTCCTTGACGACGGTACAGATGTGTCCATGCTGTGCCAAGACCAAACATTTGTGCCGTAGCATGGAGAAATTGGAATGACTGTCCCAGAAACGGCACGTGTTGTTATCGTTGGCGGCGGAATCATGGGGGTGGGTCTGGCCTATCACCTCGCGCATGAGGGCTGGGGGCCCGAGGTCGTGCTGCTGGAGAAGGCGGAGCTGACCTCTGGCTCCACCTGGCACGCGGCGGGGCAGATCACGCAGTCAACCTCGTCGTTCACGTTGGGCAAATGCGTGGATTACAACATCGGGCTGTATTCCGGCGCGTTGGAGGCCGAGACCGGGCAGGCCGTGACCTGGCATGGCTGCGGTTCGCTGCGGCTGGCCTATACCGAGGATGAAATGGATTGGCTGCGGCACACGACCTCTGTTGGGCGTGCGCTCGACTTCCGCATGTCGCTGGTTGGGCCGGACGAGATCGCCGCCATGCACCCGTTCTACAATACCGAAGGCGTGTTGGGGGCGCTGCACACGCCCGATGACGGGCACGTGGATCCAACCAATGTGACCATGGCCCTGGCGGCAGGCGCGCGGGCGAAGGGCGTGCGGATCGTGCGCCGTTGCCGGGCGACTAATATCACGCAATTGCCCTCGGGCGAATGGTCGGTCGAGACCGAGCAGGGCACGATCACCTGCGAACATGTGGTCAATGCCGGCGGCACCTATGCACGCCAGATGGGCGATTGGTCGGGCTTGCAACTGCCGATGACCTCGATGACGCACCATTATCTGGTGACCGAGCCTGTGCCGGAGTTTGCGGACCTGACCGAAGAGTTGCCTGTGATCCGCGATGACCGGCGCGTGTCGGGCTATATCCGGATGGAGCAGCAGCGAGGTCTGATCGGCATCTATGAAAAGGCCAACACGCACAGCGTTTGGGATGATGGCTGCCCGTGGGAGGCAGAGAACGAGCTTTTCGCGGCGGATTATGACCGGATCATGCCCTGGCTTGAGGCGGCGATGGACCGGATGCCGGTCCTGGCGGAGCTTGGTCTGCAGCGCGAGGTGCATGGCGCGATTTCGCATCCGCCGGACGGTAATCCTCTGATCGGACCTGCGCCAGGCGTGCAGAACTATTGGTGTTGCTGCGGCACACAGATTGGGATCGGTTGGGGGCCGGGGCTGACGCGTGAGTTGGCGCGTTGGATGGTCCATGGCTCTGCCGATCTGTCAATGCGGGACTTTGATCCGCGCCGCTTCGGGGGCTACGCAGACCCGGCCTGGCAGCGGGTGAAGGCGCATGAAGACTATGCGCTGCGCCACGAGATCCCGTTCCCGCATCTCAACCGCTTGGAAGGCCGCCCGGTCAAGCCGACGGGCCTTTATGATTTGCTGAAGGCCAAAGGCGCCGTCTTTGAGGAGGTCTACGGCCACGAACGCCCCCGGTGGTTCGCACCCGAGGGTGTCGCAGCAGAGGACATCTATGGATTTAAGCGCACCGCCCTGCATGACATTGTGGGTGCCGAGTGTAAGGCCGTGCGGGAGCGCGCTGGGATCATGGATATCTCGGCCTTTACCAAGGTGTTGGTCTCAGGTCCGGATGCGGAAGAGCTTTTGACTCAACTCTGTGCGAACCGGATGCCGAAACGATCCGGTGGCATCGCGCTCACGCATATGTTGAACCGGCGCGGGCGGATTGAGCTGGAGGCCACCGTGGTCCGGTTTGACGCCGAGCGGTTCTATCTGGTCTGTGCGGCCTTCTTCGAACAGCGGCTGCTGGATCACTTGGCCAAATATCGCGGCGGATTGGATGTGGCGGTGAGTTGCCTGAGTGATGATTGGGCCGCCTTGGCGCTGAATGGGCCAAACGCGCCTGCGATCTTTGCGCAGGCGACCTCGGCCAGTCTGGACGCGGCAGACTTTCCGTGGCTCACCGCGCAAGAGATCACCGTCGCGGGCCATACGGTTTGGGCATTGCGCATGAGTTACGCGGGTGAGCAGGGGTGGGAGCTGCACATGCCGAAAGGTGCCGCAGTCACTGTTTATCATGCGCTTTGGGCGGCGGGACAGGCGCACGGCCTTGCAGATTATGGGTCCTTCGCGATGAATTCCTTACGGATGGAGAAGGCCTTTAAAGGGGCGAGCGAGTTGACCAACGAGGTCACGCTGGCAGAGGCCGACGTGCTGCGGTTTGCGCGCTCGGACGCGGACTATCTGGGACGCGCGCGGAGCGTGGACGCGCCACAAGATTGGGTATGTGCCTATCTTCGGATTGAACCCGATGGGGTCTGGGACGGACATGGCGGTGAAGCCGTGCTGCATGCAGGCGACGTGGTCGGTACGACGGCATCGGTTGCATACGGACACACCGTAGATGCGATTTTGGCATTTGCCTACGTTGCGCCAAAGGCAGCAGCACCAGGCACGAAACTGCAGGTCGTTCTGGCAGGTGTTCCCAGGATCGCAGAAGTGCTCAGCGCGCCCGTCTATGACCCGCAAAGCCGACTGCCCCGAACCAAACCCATGGAGGTCGCCGCAGAGTGACTCAAATGCACCGGAATTTTTCGAAAATTCCGACCCGTTTTCTGTCGCAGAAAACGGCGGGCCTTGGCATCAATCGGACGCGAAGCAACCGATGGGCAAGATGGAGGGGGCTCTGATGACTTTACCCGCAACGATGCGCGCTATGGTGACAATGGGGCATGGCGGTCTGGAGCAGATTGTCCTGCACACAGATTGGCCGTGCCCGCGTCCAGGACCGGGTGAGGTGTTGGTGCGTGTTCTGGCCTGTGGGCTCAACAACACGGACGTCAACACGCGCGTGGGCTGGTACTCCAAAGCGGTGTCAGAGGCGACGTCTGGCGACGGATACGCCAAGGTGGATGAAGAAGACCCCACGTGGGGCGGTGCGCCGATCACCTTCCCCCGTATCCAGGGCGCGGATGTCTGCGGCGAGATCGTTGCTGTGGGCGATGGCGTATCGCCGGACCGGATCGGGGCTCGCGTGATCTCGGACAATTGGTTGCGCGATCCGGAAGACCCTGAAAACAAGGATAAAACGGGCTACTACGGATCTGAGCGCGACGGAGGTTTTGCCGAATACACAGTTTTGCCGTCCTCGAACGCGCTGGACGTCACGTCCGACTTTTCAAATGCAGAATTGGCAACCTTTTCCTGTTCCTATTCCACCGCAGAAGGCATGCTCACCCGTGCGAATGTTGTCGCAACGGATACGGTTCTGGTGCCCGGTGCATCAGGTGGCGTCGGCGGCGCTTTGGTGCAATTGGCCAAGCTGCGCGGCGCGCGGGTGATTGCGCTGGCCTCAGAGGCCAAGCACGCCGATGTTGCCGCACTCGGTGCGGATCTGGTCCTACCGCGCGCGCCTCAGGACATCGCGACACGCCTAAAAGGCGAAACTGTCACTGTCTTGGCAGATGTTGTTGGCGGTCCACAGTTCGGAACGTTGCTTGAGCTTCTTGTGCGAGGCGGGCGTTATACCTGTTCAGGTGCGATTGCGGGTCCCATTGTCGATTTAGACCTACGCACATTTTACTTGCGCGATCTAACCTTCACAGGGTCCACCGTGATCCCGCCAGAGGTCACCCAGCGTTTGATCAAATACATTGAGGCCAAGGCCATCCAACCCGTATTGGCCGCAACCTACCCGCTGGAAGAGCTGCGCACCGCGCAGCAGGCCTTCATCGACAAGGCGCACACGGGCAATATCGTCGTTGTGCCATGAAGATCACCCGCCTGTCTGTCTACCAAAAGGATCTACCGCTGGAGCACCCCTACTGGCTATCGGGCGGGCGGCTCAAGTTTGAAAGCCTGGATGCGACCTTCGTCAAAGTCGAGACGGATGCAGGTGTCACCGGTTGGGGCGAGGGCACGCCGTGGGGGCATACCTATGTGCCCGCCCATGGTCCGGGCATCCGGGCCGGGATCGAGACGATGGCACCGTTCATCCTGGGGCTTGATCCGCGCCACGTGCTGAGCTTGGAACGCGCTATGGATCTTGCGCTGCCAGGCCATCTTTACGCCAAGGCGCCCGTCGACATGGCGGCCTGGGACATCGCGGGGCAAGTGGCGGGGATGCCCATCGCAGATCTGATGGGCGGCGGGTCACGACGTCCTGTTCCGATCGCCTCGTCTGTGGGGGCAAAGACGGTGGAGGAAACCCGCGATGTGCTCGGCCGCTACCGCGCGCGGGGCTATGTTGCGCATTCAGTGAAGATCGGCGGGGACGTGGCTCGTGATATCGCCCGGATCCGCGATGTCGAGGCATTGCGCCCCCCGGACGAGCTGATCCTCTACGACGTGAACCGCGGTTGGACGCGGCAGCAAGCACTTCGGGTGATGCGGGCAACCGAAGACCTGCAAGTGATGTTCGAACAACCCTGCGAAACGCTCGACGACATCGCCGCGATCCGGCCTCTGCACGCCGCGCCGGTCAGTGTGGATGAAAGCCTGGTCACGTTGCAGGATGCAGCCCGGATCGCCCGCGATGGGTTGGCCGAGGTTTTTGGGATTAAACTCAACCGCGTCGGCGGCCTAACAAAGGCGGCCCGCATGCGCGATCTCGCGGTCGCCCACGGCATCGACCTGTTTGTGATGGCCACCGGCGGTTCGGTGCTGGCCGACACCGAGGCGCTCCATCTCGCGGCCACATGCCCGGACGCACACCGCATGGCGGTCTGGGCTTGCCAAGACATGATCACGGTCGACATCGCCGAGGGCAGAGGCCCGCGAAACCAGAACGGCCACTTGACCCTGCCCGACGCGCCCGGCCTGGGCGTCCATCCCAATGAAGACGCGCTGGGCGCGCCAATCGCAGTATACGGATGAAGATCACAGCCCTTACCCTATGGCGTGTGCCACTACAAAGCCACGCGACCTATTACATGGCCGCCGGAAAGACTTGCGCGACGGTCGACACGGTCGTGCTGCGATTGAGCACGGACACTGGTCACACTGGCTGGGGTGAAGTCTGTCCCATCCCGCACTATCTGCCGGCCTATGCGGGCGGTGTCGCACCTGCGTTGGAGGAGCTTGCCCCGGTTCTACTGGGCGCGGACCCCATAGGGCCAGAGGCGCTCATGGCGCGGGCCGAGGCGCATCTGATTGACCATCGCTATGCCAAATCGGCCCTCGACATCGCGCTTTGGGACCTGACAGGGCAGGCGGCGGGCTTGCCGCTCTATGCGCTTCTTGGGGGGCGGCACAACGCGGACCTGCCGGTCTATCACTCGCTGACTTGTATCGCGCCGGAGGAGATGGCGCGCATGGCCAAAGAGGCCTACGCCACCGGCATCCGGCAGTTCCAAGCCAAGCTGGGCGCTGATGACAACTGGGAGGCAGATGTGGCGCGCCTAACCCTTGTGCGCGAGGCCGTGGGGCCGGGGCCGCTGGTCTATGGCGACTGGAATTGCGGCGCGGATCGACTGACGGCGACCCGTGTGGGGCGCGCTGTTGCTCATTTGGATGTAATGCTGGAACAGCCCTGCGCCACGATCACCGAGTGTGCGGCCGTCCGGGCGGCGACGGGCCTGCCTATGAAGCTCGACGAGTTGGCCCATGACACGGCAACACTGCTTGAAGCGCAGGCCAAGGGCTGCCTGGACGCTGTGGCCCTAAAGCTTTCGAAATTTGGCGGGCTGTCGAAAACGCGCGCTGCGCGGGATCTCTGCCTCTATCTGGGGGCGCAGATGTGCATCGAAGACACGTGGGGGTCGGATATCGCGACGGCCGCCGCACTCCACCTCGCGGCGGCGACGCCTGCGCGCGGCGTTCTGAACATGTGCGATTTGTCGAACTATGTGGCCCCGCGCCTGGACCCAACTGCTCCGTCGCGCCAGAATGGCCGTATTGCTCCGCCCGAAGGCCCAGGCCTTGGACTGCACATCGACGCAGGGACTTTGGGCGAACCTGTGCTGCATCTGACATAACTCTTTACTGTGCGCTGAAAGGATCATCCCCATGAACATCCTCCAAAGCCAAGACGACTGGATCGCCCGGGCCCATGCCGTGCTGCCTGCGGGCGGCTTCGGAAATTTCGACCCCGGCGTCATGATCGCCAAGGCCAAAGGCGCGCGCATCTGGGATGAGGCAGGTCAAGAGTACGTGGACTACCTGATTGGCTCGGGGCCGATGATCCTGGGCCATGGGCACCCGGAAGTGATGGAGGCGGTGCTGGAACAGCTGCCCAAGGGTATGACTTTTTTTGCCAACAACACCAAAGGCATCGAACTGGCCGAAGAGATCGTGCGCGCGGTGCCCTGTGCGGAACAGGTGCGCTATGTCTCATCGGGCGGTGAGGCGGATATGTACGCGATCCGCCTCGCGCGTGCCTTCATGGGCCGCGACAAGATCATCAAATGCGAAGGCGGCTATCACGGCATGTGTGCCGAGGCGCAAATGTCGCTTGCGCCCAGCGTGCAGATGAACTTCCCCCAAGCGCAACCCGACAGCGCAGGCATCCCGGCCAGCGTGGCCGAAGACGTTCTGGTGGCACCTTTTAATGATCTCGACGCGATGCGCGCCCTTTTGGACGAGTACAAAGACCAAGTCGCCGCGATCATGGTCGAGCCGCTGCAGCGCGTGGTGCCGCCGCAGCCAGGCTACCTGCAAGGGCTGCGTGATTTGTGCGATGCCCACGGCATCTTGCTCGTCTTCGATGAAATCGTCACCGGGTTCCGGTTTGATTATGGCGGCGCACAGGCGCTCTATGGGGTCGTGCCCGACATCGCCACGCTGGGCAAAATCATCGGCGGCGGCTTCCCACTGGCCGCCATCGTTGCCTCGACCGACATCATGGCGCATTTCGACAAGGGAAAAGTCGGCGCGGACGGGTGGTTGATGCAGTTGGGCACGCTTTCGGGCAACCCGGTGGCGGCTGCGGCAGGGCTCAAGACCCTGGAAATCCTGTCGCGCGACGGTGCCTATGAAACCTTGCGCGCCACCGGGCGGCGGTTGCAGCAGATGCAGACCGAGGCGCTTGGCCAGGCTGGCATCCCGCATCAAGTGGTCGGCGACCCAACTCTCTTTGACATCGTGTTCCTGGACCGCGAGGTGGTAAACTACCGCGACACCCAAGCCGCCGAGGGCGCGCGCAACGCGCTTTACAACACGGTGCTGCGGGAAAACGGTGTCTTCAAGTCCGCTGGCAAACTCTACCCCTGTCTTGCACTGACAGAGACTGACTTGGACCTGACCGAAGCTGCTGTAGCCCAAGCTGCGGTCGCTTTAGTGTAATGCAAGATTGCCAATAAACACCCGCACACCGCCGAGCACTCTGACACCCGGTCCGCGCGCCCTTTAGCCTCGGCGGACGAAGGTCAAGGGTCCGACGGCGTCACGATGCGCGATGCGTGGTGTTGAACGACTTGAGGAAGCTCACGGAGCGTTCGGATTTCGTAGGTGGGCGCAATGTGGGTTGTATTGGGGGAATTGTTGGGGTTGAGCCACACTGTGGCGACCCCGGCTTCGGCGCCACAGTGCACGTCATTGATCAGCGCGTCGCCGACGTGCAGGACGGATGCCGGGTCCGTGATCGTCAGGCGGTGCATCAATACGCCAAAGATCCGTGGGTCCGGTTTGGCAAAGCCGCAGGCCTCAGCAAACACAGTGGTTTCAAACAGTCCCGACAGGGCGCTCGTCTCTGGGTCTGTGTTTCCATTTGTCACCGCCGCCAGCCGATACTGACGCGCAAGGGTTTCCAGAACGTCCTGCGCGTCGGGGTAAAGGTACACCTGACCAAAGCGCGTTGCTTCAAAGACCTCCATCGCTCCGGTCACAAGGCGCTGCTTCTCTGGGTGGTCCCGCAAAATCTTTGCAAGCGACCATTTCCGAAGCTCCAACAGTTTGGCCGCGCGACCTGCTGGCGTCTCAGCGAGCGCATCGCGTGTTTTTTGAAGCTGCGCCGGCGATACACGGAGGTGTCCGACCCGCTCCAAATACTGAGAGGTTGCGTGCAGGGCTTCATCGAGCGTGCGACGAAAATCAAACAGCGTTTCGTCCAAATCGAAGGTGATGTGGGTCAAGACCGCCAATCTGTCGCGCGCCCCGGCTACTCCGCCGCTGAACCCAGACCTAATCCAGATACGGCGCGGATTGCGGCTACAACGTCGGCGACGCCAGTCCCATGTTTAAGTTGCGTGAAAAAGAAGGGGCGGCCTGCGCGCATGCGGGTGGCGTCCCGTTCCATCACCTCCAGCGACGCGCCCACATGGGGGGCGAGGTCGGTCTTATTGATAACAAGGATATCGGAACGGGTGATCGCTGGGCCACCTTTGCGGGGGATCTCTTCACCTGCGGCCACGTCGATGACGTAAAGCGTGATATCGGCCAGTTCTGGCGAGAACGTGGCCGAGAGGTTATCGCCGCCGCTTTCGATAAGCACGACCTCAACATCCGGGTGCCGTTCGACCATGCGTGCAACCGCCGCGAGGTTGATCGATGCATCCTCACGGATTGCCGTATGGGGACAGCCGCCGGTCTCAACACCGATCACCCGGCTTTCGGGCAAAATCTGCATCCGCATCAAGGCCTCTGCATCTTCCTGCGTGTAGATGTCATTTGTGATCACACCCACAGAATGCGCGTCCTTCAACGCTTCCGACAGGCGCGCCGTCAGTGTCGTCTTGCCAGCGCCCACCGGGCCGCCAATGCCAATGCGTAAGGGGCCGTGGGGGGAACGTGTCATGTGCGGAATACCTTTGAATAAAGCGTGTCATGGCGCATGGCCGCAATATCGGCTGCAAAGGCCGTGCTGTGCAAGTCCTCGGATGTCAGGGTTAGCGCATTCTGCGCGAGATCCTCGATCCGGGATTGCAGTTGCAGCAGAACCTGTTGTCCTTCAGTTTGGCCCAAGGGAACACGCCGCACCGCCGCTGATATCAAATTGGCCGCGAAAGCCTGAAGGTAGAACCGCAGGGTCATGTCCAAGGGCAGGGCGTTCAAGGCGGCTGCGCGTCCCACCGCGACGGGAAATGTCAGCGCCGTAAGGTCGGCCTGGCCCAACCCGGCAAGGGTCGTGCAAAAAGCCGCACCTTGGTCCTGCGTTTCCACCCGGCGGCCTGACGCGCTGCAATAGGCCAGGCAAAGCGCATCCAACGCGGCCACGTCAGCCTCGGTCGTCGCGGCGAAACTTTCGCGCAAGAAAATCGCGTCGTTCCGGCCCGTGCCGTGGATCAAGATCGCCTCGACCCACGCGCGCAGGTCCTGCGCAGAAGACAGCGTGCCCTCGGCAATCACCCATTCCAGCCCATGCGAATAGGCGAAGGCGCCAATCGGAAACCCCGGAGAGAACCACTGCGCCAGTGTCAGGGCGGGATCAGGGGGCGTGGGATGCGGCGTCATCGGCTGCATGCGTGTGGGCGGAATGCCCGTGATCGTGGCTGTGCGTGCGGCCGTGGCCATAGGCCCCGCGCTCGGGCGTGAAGGGCTCAGACACCTCGGTCAACTGCGCACCCAACCGCGTCAGCATGTCCTGCATGACGTGATTGGCTTGGATCACAAGCCGCGCCGCTTCGATCTGGCACGGTGTATGGCGGTTGCCAATGTGCCACGCCAGCCGGTGCAGGTCAGGCCCGCGCACCTCCAACAAAGGTTCGGCGGCGGCCTTAACGGCGATCTCGTCGCCCGTTTCGGTGATCAGAACCCCGCCCTGTTCCAGCGAGGTCGTCTGCGCCAAGTCGACGAGAACTTGCCGCCCATTGGTCGTCGCCAGCATTTTGCGGCGCAGAAACCGGCCCTCATAGTCCAGAACCACCTCCGCAACAGGCGTTGCGTGCGCGTGATCGTGATAGGCGCGGGCCACGTAAGGTGCGGTCATACCCGCACCTCGCGTGAGGTCAGATGTAGTACTTGTCCGCGAAGACGCGGCGCACGATCTCGGTGCGGGTCAAGCCATGGCGTGCCAGTTCTTCGTCGGACATTTCCGAGTATTCGCGCAGTAACTGCGCACGGGCCGAGTTTTCGCCAAGCGCTGCAAGCCATTCCCAGAACATCAAGAATGCCTGGCCAAATCCGCCTTTGTTCGAAATCGAGGTGTTTGCTGTAAAGTCCGCCATCGGAGCCTCCATGCAGGTTGCGTCGGGGTAAATCCTGTGTCTTGACGGATATATAGGCCGATGCTGCACTGCAGAGAAGGGGCGCTGCTGCAGAGCCGCATTGCGCCTGGTGCATAGTTCTCACTTTGGCTAACATTTTCATAAAATTGGGTATTCCGGATTGCACGCGTGGCAACAGTATCATGCCGCGCGGCCGCGCCAAGGGTCTAATCGCATCTCCCACCGGCTACTTGACCACCGAGATCCCGACATAGTCAAAGACGTCCGCATACTCCCCACCCTTGGCTTCGGCCAGATAGGCGATGCCCAACTGTGGCAGGTAGTGCATCACGTCGTACAACTCTGGATCAATCTCGCCCTCGCCAAACCAGAAGTTGACCGGGATCATGTCATAGGTGCACGCGCCATAGGTCTGGTTCTGCACCGTGCCGAATTCATAGACTTGTGTCTCTGCAAAAAGACCGTCCTGGTCCGACACGGCCACCTGCAAGTTCCACCCACCGCCATCGCGCGGATCGGGCATTTGATCGGGGGCAACGGGAAATGCGAACGTGCTGCGCGTACCTGGCACGAAATCGCCGTTCTCCAAATCGACAAGTTCGACCATATAGAGGCCCTTGGCCAGGATTGTGCGCGAGCTTACCTTCGGCTCCAGGAAGTATTCTGACACGATCATGCCATTTGGCAGCGTGGTGAAGATTTCCCACTCGCCGCCCGCTACCTCAAAGCGGATGCCCGTTTCCAAATCCGCGGCCGTTGGGCACGCGGCGACTGCTGCCGCGGGGGCTGTCAGGGCCAGTGCCAAAACCAGTGTTCGCATCAGTTCCTCCCGGGTCATTCCACCCGCTCAAGGTGTTCAGATCAAAACAGAAAATATCGTTGTGCCATGGGCAGAACCTCTGCCGGTTGGCAGGTCAACAGCTCTCCATCGGCGCGCACTTCGTAGGTTTCTGGATTCACCTCAACCTGAGGCGTTGCATCGTTCAGTTTCAGGTCTTTCTTGCCAATGCCGCGCGTGTTCTTGACCGCAAGCGTGTCCTTGGCGAGACCCAAGGCTGCGCCGATCCCCTCGGCCTGCGCGGCCTCTGACACGAAGGTCACGGCAGAGCGTTCGACCGCACGGCCAAAGGCCCCGAACATGGGCCGCGTATAGACAGGCTGCGGTGTGGGGATAGATGCGTTGGGATCGCCCATCTGCGCGCAGGCAATGGTACCGCCCAGCAGGACCATCTCGGGCTTCACCCCGAAAAAGGCTGTGTTCCACAGGCACAGATCCGCGCGCTTTCCGACCTCAATCGAGCCGATTTCATGGCTGATCCCATGGGCTATGGCCGGGTTGATCGTGTATTTCGCAATATAGCGCTTGGCGCGCGCGTTGTCGTTGTCGCCCGTCTCTTCGGGCAAGGCCCCGCGCTGCTTCTTCATCTTGTCAGCGGTCTGCCACGTGCGGATGATCACCTCGCCCACCCGACCCATAGCTTGGCTGTCCGACGCGATGATCGAAAACGCGCCCATGTCATGCAGGATGTCTTCGGCCGCAATCGTCTCGCGCCGGATCCGGCTTTCGGCAAAGG
>CAWUIP010000020.1:0-34105 GCA_963922415.1 uncultured Aliishimia sp.
AGAGCGTGATCGTGGCCGCAAACGGCACCCAAGCATAGCTGTCATCGGCAGTGGGTAGCGCGCGCAGCGACATCCACAAAACGATCGTCAAGCCCAGAGCTGCGAGCGGCAGGGGTGCCAGCAAGAAGATTTCTGGCACGGAAAACCACTTGTCCCAGATGCGGTCGCTCACCAAGGGAGACGCGACAGAGACCGCCCCCATGCCCAAAACCAGCCCCCAGATGCCGCCCTTTGCCCAGGCCACGGCCTTGCGCTGTAGCTCTCCGGACGTTTTCAGGATCAGCCAAGCTGCCCCGATGGCGCTGTAGCCGACGGTTAGGAACACGGCCGTGATGGCGGCGAAGACCCATGTGGCCCAGGTGAAATCGAGACCCATGATGTACTTGCCCAGCATGAAGCCCTGCGACAGCGAGGTCAGCAAAGAACCTGCGTAAAACACCATATTCCAGGTGTGCTTCCAGGGCAGTGGGGCCTTTACGCGGAACTCGAACGCGACGCCGCGCAGGATCAACCCCAAAAGCATCACAGCCACCGGCAGGTAGAGCGCCGTTAGGATCGTGCCATGTGCGGCTGGAAACGCCACCAGCAAGAGACCGACCGCCAAGACCAACCAGGTTTCATTCGCGTCCCAGAAGGGCCCGATAGAGGCGACCATGATGTCCTTTTCCTCTTCAGTGGCGAAGGGGAAGAGCACGCCCACGCCAAGGTCAAAGCCATCAAGCACAACGTAGATCAGGATGGATACGCCCATTAGGGCCGCAAAGATCAGCGGCAAGGCCTGATCGGGGTCTGCGAAGATCTGGTTCATCGCGTCTACTCCGCCGGGATCTGCGCAACGGCCTGGCCCGCCAGCGGCGTGCGCGGCTTGGGCAGGTCACCCTGGCCCGCCTTCCGCGCCAGATAGAACAGAACGGCGATATAGGCGGTCAACAGGATTGCGTAGATCGATAAGTACCCAACAAGGGTCGTCCCGACATAGGGCGCGGGCACGTCCGCAACGGCCTGTTTTGTCGTCAGCACACCTTGGACAAGCCACGGCTGGCGGCCAATCTCGGTGGTGTACCACCCGGCAAGCGTTGCAACCCAGCCCGAAAAGGACATTGGCACCAGCACAAAGAGGAGCGGTTTGGGCAGACGGTCCACTCCGCGCCGCCAGATCAGGGCCACCGACACCCAAGAGAGCAGAAGCATCGCCAGGCCCGTGCCCACCATGATCCGGAAGCTCCAGAACACAGGTGCGACCGGCGGGTGCAACGGTGTCCCATCCGCGGCCACAAAGTCGTTCAATCCCGGCACAACACCATCTGCCTTATGGGTCAGGATCAGGCTCGCGCCGTTTGGCACTGCGATCTCCATCCGGTTTTCGCGCGCCTCTTCATCAGGAATGGCAAAAAGCAAAAGCGGCACATTCGGCCCGGTCTCCCAATTACCCTCCATCGCGGCGACCTTTTGCGGCTGGTGTTCCAGCGTATTCAGCCCGTGCATATCACCTGCATAGATCTGGATCGGGATCAGCAGCGCGCCCAGCATAAGCCCCGTGCGCAGGCTGGCCTTCACAGCCTCGCCACGATCACCAACCAGCCACCGGAACGCACTTAGACCGGCAACCAGGAACGCAACCGTCAAGCCACTGGCGAGCAGCATGTGGACAAGCCGGTATGGCATGGAGGGGTTGAAAATGATTGCCCACCAATCGGTCGCAAAGGCCACACCATCGCGCATCTCGAACCCGGCGGGCGTGTGCATCCAAGAGTTTAGCACCAGGATCCAAAACGCACTCATCGTGGTGCCAAAGGCCACAAGGAAGGTCGACGTCGTGTGCAGCCAGGGCGGAACACGCGACCAACCAAACAGCATGATGCCCAGAAACACCGCCTCTAGGAAGAATGCCGTCAAGACCTCATAAGCGAGGAGTGGGCCCGCGATGTTGCCGACGGTTTCCATAAAGCCGGGCCAATTGGTGCCGAACTGGAACGACATCGTGATGCCCGAAACCACGCCCATCGCAAAGCTGAGCGCAAAGACTTTGACCCAGAACTGATAGGCGTCTTTCCAATGCTGCCGGCCTGTCATGGTCCATCGCAGCTTGAAGAACAACAACACCCAGCCCAGCGCGATGGTGATCGTCGGGAACAGGATGTGAAACGAGATATTCGCGCCAAACTGAATGCGCGACAAAAGCAACGTGTCCATGGGCAGCCTCACTCATGCGGTTCCCACCAGAAATATTAACACATCTTCATGTGTCATCCCGCGTGCGACTGCACACCGCGCGACAGGCCGCCGCGTGACATTCTGTCAATCCAGCGGCGTTTAGGCGGCGGCAAGGCCCTTATCCAGCGCGCTCAGAATGCTGTTCACCTCGTCTTCAGTGATCACCAGCGGCGGGGACATCATGATGTTGTTGCCCGATATGCGGACCATGCAGCCGGCCTCGTACGTGGCCTTTTGGATGCGGGCCATTGTGTCTTTGTCCATCGCAGCCTTCGCGCCGCGGTCACTCACGATCTCAAGCCCGGTCATGAGGCCGTGTCCACCGCGCACATCGCCCACGATGCCGTGCTTGTCGGCAAGCTTCTGGGCCCCTTCGAACATTTGCGTTCCACGCAGGCCCGCGTTGGTCTTCGTATCAAGCCGCTGGGTTTCTTCCAGGCAGGCGACAACGGCAGCCGCACCCACCGGGTGCGCGGAGTATGTGTAGCCATGGTAAATGCCTGCATCTGCTCCTGGGGCTTCGAAAACCTCAGCCACTTTGCCCGAAACCAGCGCCGCCCCCACAGGGAAATAGGCCGACGTTATGCCCTTCGCTGTCGACATCATATCCGGCTGCACCCCGAAATGGCGCGAGCCCGACCAACTGCCGGTGCGTCCAAAGCCCGTGATCACTTCGTCGGCGATCATCAGAATGCCGTGCCGATCACAGATCTCACGCATCAGCGTCATAAAGCTTTGATCCGGGACGATCACACCGCCGGCGCCTTGGATCGGCTCCATGATGAACGCCGCGATAGAGCCTGCCCCCTGAAACGCAATCTCGTCCTCCATCGTTTGCGCGATCAGCTGCGCAAGCTTGGCCGGGTCGGTCTCGTGGAACGGGTTGCGGTAGGTATAGGGGCTGGGCATGTGAAAGCAGCCCGGCAAAAGCGGCTCGTACGGGATGCGGAACCGGTTGTTGCCGTTCACCGAGGCGCCGCCAAAATGCGTGCCGTGATAGCCTTTCTTGAGGCTCAGGAACTTCGTGCGATTCGGCTCACCCTTAATACGGTGGTACTGGCGCGCCAGCCGCAGGCAGGTCTCAACCGAATCCGATCCACCAGAGGTGAAAAACACCCGCTCCATCCCGTCTTCGGCAAAGAACTCGCGCACCATATAGGACGCCTCAATCGCGGTCGGGTTCGTCGTGCCCGCAAAGGCCGAATAATAGGGCAGCTCAAAAAGTTGATCCGAAATCGCGCGCTTCAGCTTCTCGTTCGAATAGCCAAGGTTCACACACCACAGACCGCCGACCGCATCGATGGTCTTGTGCCCATCAATGTCGATGATGGAGCTGTCTTCCGCCTTACAAATAATGGCTGGTGGATCGTCTTGCATCGCGCCTTGATGGCCCATGGGGTGCCACAGGTGACGGGCATTGTTCTCGCGCAAAAAGTTGTCGTCTTTCATGGGGAGCCTCCGAACCGGGTTGGTCTCACTTGGCCACGAAATCGATATTCGCACAATCCCTTCCATCGACCTGCGACATTACTGATTGCCTAAAATTCAGGCAGGCGTCAAAAGAATAGACAGAAAAGCCGCCGCTTGGCCGGGACTCGTCGTTCAGTTCGGCACAAGCCAAGCGTAACGTGCCGCGGATAACACGACCTGGGAGATCCAAAGATGTTGAAACGAACCCTTACAGCCTTTGCGGCGGCCGCCATGACGGCTGGCCTTGCCTGGGCTGAAACCGACATGCCGTTTGCGCTGGACTGGAAGTTTGAAGGCCCCTCCGCGCCCTACTTTGCCGCGATTGACAATGGCCATTTCGAAGCCGCGGGCCTGAGCGTTGAGATTTCGGCGGGCCAAGGCTCGCTCGACGCGATCCCAAAGGTCGCGACAGGTGCCTTCCCGATCGGCTTTGCCGACATCAACTCACTGATCAAGTTCCTCGATCAAAATCCCGGCGCGCCAGTGACCGCCGTGATGATGGTCTATGACAAGCCGCCCTTTGCCATCGTGGGCCGCAAATCGCTGGGCGTGTCCGAGCCGAAAGACTTGGAAGGCCGCGTCTTGGGCGCCCCGCCTCCAGATGGCGCCTGGGCGCAGTTCCCGGCTTTTGCGTCGGCCAATGCGCTGGACGTAGATAAAATCACCGTTGAGCCGGTTGGGTTCCCGACGCGCGAGCCGATGCTGGCCGAGGGCAACGTGGCCGCTGTGACCGGATTTAGCTTTTCGTCCTTCCTGAACCTCGTCCGCTTGGGCGTGCCAGAAGACGATATCTCGACCATCCTGATGGCGGACTATGGCCTGGCGCTGTACGGCAACGCGATCATCGTGAATACGGACTTCGCAAGCGCGAACCCGGATGCGGTGACTGGTTTCCTGACGGCCGTCGCCGCCGGGTGGAAGGACGCGATTGCCGATCCTGCGAAGGCCATCGAAAGCCTGATTGAACGCAACCCGGCGGCAGACGCCGCTTTGGAAGAGCGCCGCCTGCAACTTGCAATCGATGCCAATGTGATGACCGATTACGCCACCGCGAATGGCATGGGCGGCATTGACGCTGCGCGTATGGACAAGGCGCTGTCCCAATTGGGTGAGACCTATGAGTTCACATCGGCACCCGTCGCGGAACTCTATTTCACAGATGCCTATCTGCCCGCCGCCGATGCGCGGATGTTGAAGTAAAGGCTTGCCCGGCGCAGGGATCCGCTTGCGCCGGGCCATCTCATGACGAACCTCATCGACATCAAAGGCGTCCGCCACGCCTACCGCACCGATAGCGGGCCACTGCCTGTGCTGGATGGGCTGGATCTGTCCGTGCCAGAGGGCGGTTTTGCCGCCGTTGTGGGCCCATCGGGCTGCGGCAAGTCCACACTCACACGGTTGGTGGCTGGGCTGATGAAGCCGGACGCGGGCGAGGTTTGGCTGCACGGCGATCTGGTCAAAGGACCGCGGTCGACCGTCGGAATGGCGTTCCAAAACCCGGTTTTGCTGGAATGGCGCAGCATTCTGGCCAATGTCATGCTGCCGCTTGAGATCGTGTCGTCGGACATGACCAAGCGCCAGCAAGAGGACCGCGCGCGGCAGCTTCTGGCCCTCGTCGGCCTAGAAGGGTTTGAAGACAAACGCCCCTCCGAATTGTCGGGCGGCATGCGCCAGCGCGCTTCGCTGTGCCGCGCCATCGTGCATAAGCCTGAAGTGTTGATCCTGGATGAACCCTTTGGCGCGCTCGACGCCTTCACGCGCGAGGATCTGTGGCAGACCATGCACAAAGTGAAGGCTGAAGAGCCCTTTACCGGCGTTTTGATCACCCATGACCTGCGCGAAAGCCTGTTTCTGGCCGATCAAGTCGTCGTCCTGTCAGGCCGCCCGGCCCGCACGCAATACGTCATGGACGTGCACCTGAAAGGCCCCCGCGACATCGAACAGCTGTACACCCCCGAAAGCGCCGAGGCCCTGAACATCCTACGCCAGCAGATCCGTATCGCCCAAGGACGAGACGCGGCATGACATTCCGGCAAGTCGGCGTTCCCGTCCTCGCGATCGTGATTTTTGGCCTTTTTTGGGAGTGGCTGGTCTGGGCCAATGGCTGGCCGAACTACAAGATGGCCTCGCCCTCCGACATCTGGCCCGCCTTCTGGAAATTCCGTTGGCTGTTTCTGGAATACGGTTGGGACACGCTGTGGCGGACGGTGGTGGGGCTGCTTTTGTCAGTCGTGTTCGGCGTGTTTCTGGGCATGATCATGGGGCTAAGCCGCACGATGCGCGACGCGCTGTATCCCTTGTTGGTCGGCTTTAACGCAATTCCCAAGGCGACTGTCGTGCCGATCATTGCGCTGATGTTCGTGGGTCAGCATGACATGAACACGATCCTGATCGCTTTTCTGATCTCATTCTTTCCGATTGCGGTGTCCGTTTCCATCGGCCTTTCGACCTTGGAACCCGAATATCGCGATATCCTGGCGGCCTTGGGCGCGTCGCGCTTCACGATCTTTTGGAAAATTGCTCTGCCGAAGACACTGCCGGAGTTCTTTGGTGCGCTCAAAGTCGCCGTCACGCTGGCCTTTATCGGGACGAACCTGATGGAGATCGTCGAGCCGCACGGGCGCGGCCTCGGGCACCTTTTTGACAGCGGCAAAATCAGTGCCGACTACCCGCTGATGTTCGCGGTTCTCATCGCGCTCGCGCTGATGGGGATCCTTCTCTACTACATTGTGGTGGCGCTGGAGCGCGTCTTTGCCGGATGGGCCGACCGCGCCCCGACCTAGGCCAAGCCATCTCACACAGGATTTGCAGGCCTTCCGATTATCGGGTCTAACTGCACGGCAATGAGCGGACGGAGGACCCATGCCACAGGTCATAGACAATCTCTGGCGCGGCGCGGGCCTTTTGCCGGATGTGGCGCGCGCGTTTAGCGATCCAAGCGGCGTGGCGCACTTGCTAGAAAAATGTCCCGCCCATGCCGAAACGCCGCTCCACGCTGCGACCCTCCTGGCCGAGGCGGCGGGCGTCGCTTCGGTTTGGATCAAGGACGAGCGCGCCCGTATGGGGCTAGGCAGTTTCAAAGCGCTGGGGGCAGCGTATGTGATCGCGCGCGCGGCCGCCGCGACAGAGCCAGCGGACTGGTCTTCGGCGCTGGCAGGACAATGCTATGTCACTGCCAGCGCAGGCAATCACGGGCTGTCGGTCGCGGCTGGGGCCCGGCTTTTTGGCGCGCGGGCGGTGATCTATATCGCCGAAACCGTGCCGCAGGCCTTTGCCGACCGCCTGGCCGGTTTCGGCGCAGAGGTGGTGCGCGCCGGTGCGACGTATGAGGAGAGCATGGCCGCGGCAGAGGCCGACGCGCGCGACAGCGGCTGGACGCTCCTATCGGACAGCACTTGGGAGGGATACACCGAACCCGGCCTGCGCGTCATGGAGGGGTATCTGCAATTGGCCGTGGAAGCCGCGCAGCAGGTGCCGCAGCCCCCAACGCATATCCTATTACAGGCAGGTGTCGGCGGCATGGCCGCTGCGGTCGCCGCCTATGCCCGCCGTGTTTGGGCCGATGCGCCGCAGATCCTGGTGGTCGAACCCACGCACGCGCCTGCGCTTATGGAGAGCATTCGCGCAGGCGGCGTGGTCACGGCGGACGGGCCAGTATCGGCCATGGGGCGGCTTGATTGCAAAACCCCGTCACAAGTCGCCCTGGCGGCGCTTTCCCGAGACGCGGACCAGTTTGTGACCATCACCGAGGCCGAAGCGTCGGCAGGCGTTGCGACACTGGGGGAACACGGGTTTGCGACCACCCCGTCTGGAGGCGCAGGTCTTGCGGCGTTGCTTGCTGGGCTTGACCTTGGCGCGGACGCGCGCGTCTTGACCATTCTCAGTGAAGGGCCAGAGGATGGCTGAGCGATCCTTGATCTTCCCAAGGGTCGAATTCGAAGCGCGCGTGGTGCGGTTGCAGGCCGCCATGGCAGATCAAGGCATCGACGCGCTCCTTCTGACGACGCCCGCGGATATCTTCTATGTCACGGGCTTCTTAACCCGCTTTTGGGAAAGCCCCGCGCGTCCTTGGTTCATTATCGTCCCAGAAACAGGCGCCCCAATCGCCGTGATCCCCGCCATCGGCGCCGACCTTATGGGGCAGACGTGGATTAATGATATCCGCACCTGGGACGCGCCCGACCCGGCTGATGACGGCATAAGCCTCCTGACCGAAACGCTCGCCAATAAAGTCGCACCGACAGGGGCAATTGCCGTTCCAATGGGGCTTGAGACGCACTTGCGCATGCCAATCGGGGACTATCTGCGCGTGGTCGAGGCCCTAGCGCCCCGTCGGTTCATCGACGGAACAAGGGCCATCCAGCGCACGCGCGAGATCAAAAGCCCCGCCGAGATCGAAAAGATCCGGGCCATCTGCGAGATAGCCGCAACCGCATTTGCGCAAGTGGGGGACATCGCGGACATTGGCCGCCCGCTCAGCGCGGTCTTTCGCGATTTCCAAGCACTCCTGTTACATGCGGGCGCAGATTGGGTCAGCTACCTTGCAAGTGCCGCAGGCCAGGACGGCTACACGGACGTCATATCACCTGCCACGGACACGGCCTTGCAAGCAGGCGATGTCCTCATGCTGGACACAGGCGCGGTGAAAGACGGCTATTTCTGCGACTTTGACCGCAACTTCTTCCTGGGTCGCCCATCGGACGCAGTGCGGCGCGCGCAAGAGGCGCTCTGGTTGACGACCGAGGAGACCTTGGCGGCCTTGCGCCCCGGCATGCTGGCCTGCGATGCGCACCGTTTGCTATCCGACGGGCTGACAAAACGGGGGGGCATCGCGGGCGGCGGGCGGTTGGGCCATGGGCTTGGGCTCAATCTGACCGAGTGGCCGTCTTTTACGCCGAAGGATATCACTGAATTGCGCGCGGGCATGGTCCTGACGCTGGAGCCTTCGGCCATCGTCGATGGCGCGCGGTTTCTGGTTCATGAGGAAAACATCGTGCTGCGCGACGACGGTCCAGAGCTTCTGTCGCCGCGCGCACCACAGACCGGAACGGAACTGCCGATATGATGCCGGACCTGTCCGCCCGCGCCGCCAGCGATCTGCCCGCCCTAGGCCTGATCGTGTTGCGCGTTGATGAGACCATCGAACACGAGTTTCGCCAATTCATCCCCAGCGATACCGCACGGCTGCACGTGACGCGCATCCCATCTGGCGACGCACTCACACCCGACAGCATCGCGGGTATGAAAGATAGGTTGACAGAGGTCGCAGCGCTTTTGCCGCCGGCGGCAGATTTTGACGTTGTCGCCTATGCCTGCACATCGGGCACAGCCCTTTTGGGCGCGGAAACCGTTGCGGAACGTGTCAGACAGGGTGTGAAAACGCGCGCAGTGACCAACCCGCTGACGGCTGCTATCGCTCAGATCCAGCATCTTGGCCTAACGCGGATCGGGATCGTCTCCCCATATGTGGCCAGCGTCTCAGCCCCGCTGATCGCCGCCTTCGAAGAGGCCGGGATCGGCGTCGCCGCCAGCCTCTCCCTTGATGAAGACGACGAAGCGCGGGTCGCGCGCATCGCGCCCAAGACCATTGCAGAGGCTGCCAGAGAGGTGCACGCAAGCGCCGCCATAGACGCCCTTTTTCTGTCCTGCACCAACCTGAACACAGCCGGGATACGAGAGCCCCTGTCGGCTGAATTTGGGCTGCCTATTCTCAGCTCGAACCACGCCTTGGCATGGCACATGCAGTCGCTCGCGCAATGACAGCGCCTTCGCCCGAGCGACGCCGCGCATAACTACCTGCCGCTGATACCTGTTCCAAGCGCGGGAAAGCGCACGATGCGGTAAGTCCCCAGCGACGCGTCTTCGCCTCCGTTCAGAACCGGCGAACGGTGCAACTCATTGATCGTCGCATAGACATAGCCATCGACGCCCATCGAAAATCCGTCAGGCCAAGGCAATTCTTCGTCAGATTGATACAAGACCTCGTAAGAGCCATCGGGCTTTGTCACCCCAATCGCGTTGTCGGTCATCGCAGTGATGTAGACGTTGCCCTCGGCATCCACGGTTGAGCCGTCCGATATGACCTTGTCGCCATAGCGTTCAACCTTCGCCGCCAGCGCCGCATCGTCCAGACTTTCGTCCAGAAGGTCCGTGGTGCGGACACGGTACATCGACGCAGCCGTCATCGGCGCGAAGTAGACCCACGTGTTGGTTGGATCGATGGTGATCGGGTTGATGCCGATCTTGGCGGGATTGCCGCCCAGCTTGATCTCGCGCCCGTCAATAATCATTGGTGTATCTTCGGGCACCGTGAACTGGCTGCCTTCCAAGACCCGCCTCGCACGTCCCGTCGCCATGTCAATAACAATGACCGCAGAGTTCGCGCCGTCGCCCGTGTCGGAAATGTAGATCGCGCCATGCTCGCGGTCGATGGCCAGGTCGTTCAGGAAGGACGTGGGCCGTGCCGCCGGTTGACCAACATAGTAAATCGCGTGCAGCTCTTCGGTCTTGGTGTTCCAGCCCACCACGCGCCCGGTCTGGCCTTCGCCTTGCCCATCGAGCATCCACAAGATGCCTTCCCGATCAGCGCGCAGGCCCAAAACACCGCGCAGGCCATCGCCATCCTCTTGCGGTGCCCGCGCCCAAGCCTCGGTTGGATAGGGCTTCACGCTGCCATCCGGCATCACCTCGACCACGCGCAACTCGGGCCCGTAGAACTCGTGGACGGACATGAACATCCGTCCATCTGGACCAATTGCCAAATTGCCGGGCGGGGTGTCTTTTGGAAACTCCAAAAACACCTCGATATCCGCGGCCATCACAGGCGTCGCGAGCAATGCGATGGTGCCTACTGTGCTTAGAAATCGTTTCATCAGCTTCTCCTCCTCAGCTTGGGATTGGAGTAGGCCAATCGAATGCGTAAGATGAAGACACTCAATATGGAAACCACTGTTTGAATTTTTCGAATGTACTCCATCGATGATCTGAGAACCTTTGTCGCCATCGCAGAGGCCGAAGGCGTGACATCCGGCGCGCGCCGCGTGGGCATCTCGCCCGCCACGGCAAGCCATCGGTTGAACAAATTGGAAGCCGCGCTGCAGCTCACGCTTTTTCACCGGAACAGCCGCATGTTGAAGCTTTCGGATGAGGGCCGGATATTCTTTGAACGCACGCAAATCATCCTGGCGGATTTGGCCCAAGCAGAACGGGACGCCGGAAGCGGGGCGGCGGAGTTGACCGGTCATATGCGCGTGACGATGTCGCCATGGATCCTGTCGCGCTTTGTACTGCCCGCTCTGCCTGCCTTTCAGCAAAAGCATCCAAAGCTGACGTTTGATTTCTTGGCTGTTGACCGATTTGTGTCACTCTCGGCCGAAGCGCAAGACTGCGCCGTGCGCGTTGGCGCGCTGTCCGACAGCGCGTTGGTGGCGCGAAAACTCTGCGATAACCAACGCATCATATGCGCCTCGCCCGCGTTTCTGTCGCGCCTCGGAACACCGCAAGATGGGCAAGCCGCCTTGGACCTGCCCTGGGTCTGCCTTCCCTGGCAGACCCGTATTTCGCTCTCGGATGCAAAGGGACGCCGGCGCGACGCCACTGTCCGCGCAAGCATGCTGGTGTCCAATTCGGACACCCTGACCGACGCGGTGGTGCAGGGGCTTGGCCTGGCGATTAAGTCGCGCCTGGCCGTGAAGGAAGAACTTGAGAACGGGCGCTTGGTTGAAGTTGCCCCTGGCGCCTTATGGTCGCCCGACGCGCCCATCTGGTTCGTCTATCCGCCAGAGGGGCGCTCCGCTTTGAAAACCGATGCCTTTGGCACGTTCATCTCAACATGTTTTTCGTAGCGCGCAGGAAGACGCCTGCGCCGGTGGCCGCAAAGAACCCCGGCAATCTGGCACAAGGCAGATTTTGGAGTGCCGCAAAGTCGCCCGGCGGCTAGGTTATTTGTACGTTTGCGCGAATTCCTATCCTTTTGAATTGATACCAGAACTACTGGGTTAGAGTACGTCCTTCAGGTACCAAGTAACGAGGTATCTAATGCTAAAACACCAAACGCGACGCATTACCGCAGTGTTGTTCTTAAACATCTTAGCAGCCGGCGCGAGTGCGGCCCCCATTCATCCAACAGACTTACAAGTGGCCGTACCCACGAATTCGAACGACGTGACCAACCCCTATAAAGACGACGTTCTACTTCGCGACATCACCTTTGGTTCCCAGGTGTTCTCGAGCGAAGATCAGATCGTATCAGTTGCTGATTTTGAAGTGCTGTCAGGCAGGTCTAACATCAATGCGGAGTGGGGCGATTTAGACGACGGAGCGGATGGAGACGCCGATCCTTTTACAAAAGCAGGGTTTTCTGGCCACGCGCAAGAAAGCGTGGATCCCTCCGTTCAAGATGCAACTTTGAAACAAGCTTTCTCGTCATTTAGTCTCAGCGAAATGAGTGATGGAGAAGGAAACAGCGCGTTTTCTTTCCGGCTGCTATTTTCGCAGTCCCTCGTCGACAACGCCTTCGGCGAAGACGGCATGCCAGAGCTGGTTATCTTCGAGCGCGGCCTAAACGACGAGTTTGATATCCGGCTCATCCTAGGTGGCACCGCAAACGCCTACGTTTATTCCGATTGGTTACAGACCTCGAGCAAAGAGTATTTTGACAGTGGGATTCAAGTCGACACTGTTGAGATCGCTTCACCGCAGAATATCGGCGTCGGGGGTTATGATTTTGACCATTTTGCCCTCGTCGAAGATCAACCTGTCTATGGGATGGAGTTGCGGACACGAAATGGCTCCGGCCCAGACTTGAACGGCTTTTTCCTGACTGCGGCTGATCCAGACGACTTCGGACCCGGACTTGCCCCCGTTCCGCTTCCCGCCGCTGGCTGGATGTTAATTGCTGGTCTTATAGGCCTCACAGCAATGCGCCACCGCAAGACGGCAGCCTAAGCACCACTCCGCTCACAACATGCGACAGCCCTCGGCGCAGATGCCGGGGGCTTTTTAAGATTTGGGACGCAAGTGAAATCGCCCAGCCAAGCGTGTTTTTGTTGTGACAGCTACAAAAAGCAGACAACCAAGCGTTCTTTTACGACGCTCCGCCTGGCTGGATATCGGGCCATGCGTGTTTGATACCTGCAGTAGTGTAAGCTTGCGAAAACGGATTTCCCGGGGAAGTCGGGTGTGCGTCGAGTAGACCTCTCACGTTCAGGCGTGCGCAGCATGAAGGACGATTGCCAGCTTAGTTTGCGACATCACAACGACGACTGTCGACGCCCAAGCTCTGCATTGGGGCCCACTCCAAAGTGGAGTACCAGAGTGGCACGGCAGATGCTGCAGCGCCTCCGACGGCGGCTCAGAGCCGCAGTTGTGAATGCATAACTTTCGCTGCCGGCGCACTCAGCACAAATGGACGGCACACGTGAAAATCCAAAGTCGCATTGCCGCGAATGAAGCGTGCGTTCCTTTGGTTTGGTCCGCTGGATTTGGCAACTCTGATGCGCGTCGGAAACATTGAACCGCTGAAAAATCAAAGTTTCGATGCAACGTCCGTTGTGGCACTGCGATTGCAAAATCTCACACGAAAGGGGGGCGCGAGACCGGCGCATAAAAACGTCTTGAATTACCAAATACTTACAAGGGCGCTGTGGCGGACCGAGGAGCCGCCAGTTCAACCGCTAGCAAGGTCGCATACTGCCCTGTAAGTCATTGAATAACGGTGATTTAGGCCTAATTCACTTCTTATATCGTCGCTTGACATCCGACCCAATCTACGCTTTGAAGGGGGATGTTATGGGGGGCAAATAGTTGGGATCCCTACAAGCAATGCGTCAGCCAAAGAAGAGACTAACCGCACGCGGCGTCACGACAATCAACGAACCTGGCAAGTACCATGACGGCAACGGGCTGATTTTGAAGGTCGACCCTTCTGGGGCCAAGAGATGGATCCAGCGTGTTACCGTTGAAGGCCGAAGACGCGAGTTTGGATTAGGCTCGGCAGAACTCGTAACTCTGGCTGAAGCAAGAGAAATCACTTTAGACAACCGCCGTATCGCACATTCTGGACTGGATCCTCTGGAGGAAAAAAAGAAACGGCAATCCGTTCCGACGTTTGCAGAGGCGGCCAGGGCTGTACATGAGCTGCACTTGCCGACGTGGCGAAATCCAAAACACGCGGCGCAATTCATAAGCTCGTTGGAGACGTATGCATTTCCCAGAATAGGCGAGACGCCGGTTGGTGATGTGTCGACCGCCGACGTTTTGGCGGTCTTGCAGCCCATCTGGGTGACCAAGGCAGAAACAGCGCGGCGCGTTCGACAACGCATTGGGCGGATTATGAAATGGGCGATTGCGCAAGGATGGCGGCAGGACAACCCAGCCGATGCCATTTCGCAAGTCCTACCGAAGCAGGTCACTAAAGCAGTCAACCGCAAAGCCCTGCCTTACGCAGAAGTCTCCGACTGTATAAGCGCAATACGCGCATCAGGCGCTTGGACAGCAACAAAGCTAGCCATTGAATTTACAATCCTAACGGCACTGCGTTCCGGCGAAGTGAGAGGCGCCGTTTGGCAGGAAATAGACTTAGAGTCCGCGACCTGGACGCTTCCTGCCAATCGTATGAAGATGACACGCGAACACCGAGTTCCTTTGGCACCGCGTTGCTGCGATATTTTAGTCGAGGCGAAGAATATTCGATTACCCCACACAGACCTCGTGTTTCCATCAATGACTGGCAAGCAGTTGTCAGATGCGACCATGCTTAAGCTTGTCAGAGACTTAGGCTTCGAAGTCGACATCCATGGCTTCAGGACGTCGTTCCGGACCTGGGTCCAGGAACAAACGGAGGTCGCCAGAGAGGTTGCCGAAGCCGCCCTGGCACACAAGTTAGAGAACAAGGTCGAGGCGGCATATGCCCGGAGTGACTTCTTTGACCGACGGCGTACGCTCATGGAAGCCTGGGCGGACTACGTCATTCCCCGCTAGCTTAACGGGAGGCACGAAATGCCAAAAATGGAGGTGCCGATGGACCGCAACGGTTCGTTGTTGGCGCAAGCCAACGATGCACGGCCAAATGAATACTTCGTCGACTTATCCGTATTTGGTGACGAATCGAAGATTCCTTTCAATGCAGTAGACCTGGAGGATGCGCGCCGCAAAGCTCGTGCGTTAGAGGTTGAAGCACTTACACAGTTCCTTAATTCCCCTGACGAAACCCAAACGATTGGGGAGTTTATACCCGGTCCCACTGAGCTTGAAGACGCTGAACCTGACACAGCGGAACCTGGCACCACTGAGCCTGACACCACTGAGCCTGATACAGCTGAGCCTGATACAGCTGAATCTCAGACCCATTCTGCTACGCTCGCCTTCTTAATCGGCAGCTTTTCAATCAACGTTGATGAACTAACGGGACGACAGAAGGCCAAACTGCAGCTAGACGCCCTGCGCTTAGAGGGTCGGGTAGATTTGAGCGCGCACGCCACGGCAAAAGAACAACGTGAAGAGGCGCGGAGATGCATATTGCAAGTCGAAAAATTAATCAAACAGCTCAAACCAATAAACGAAAATATGGCTTTCGCTGCGGGCATCGAGAGCTCTCAAAGGCCTACGGAGCTTGCGGCCCGTATGCTGCTTCCTCTGTGGGAAATCGAACGTCAAAATGCCGCCATAATGGATGACTTTATCACCATATATGGGAAACGCCTGCGTTCTGACCACAGAACGAGTAGTCGAGTACTCTGTCGCGCCGCAATCGACATTTGGGCACGATGGGCAGATAAGAAACCAGGCTTTGAGTGGGGCTCTGCTGTTTCCGCACAGCAAGCAGATATGAACCTGACCTTCATAGAAGCTGTCGGCGGCGAACCAGCCGGGTTCAATACACCCTTAGGCAAATTCTTGGAAGCGTGCGCTTCTGAGCTCAAAACGTCATACGAAGCATGGGGGTTTAATGTTCAACGGCCTGCAATGGAAGCCATTAAGACCTGGAGGGAATACAGAAATTTCTAAAAGCTCCCTAGGGGGGCATAGCTGTTTTTAGGTAATACTTTCATAGTGTTATCTCTTGTGTTACTTAGACGTCATCGTACATAACAATAAGGAAAAATACGATGACCAATCGAGTAATAAGACTACCAGAGCTAGCGGAGATGACAGGACTGTCCCGGGCGACAATATACGCGCGAATGGATCCCAAGTCTCGGAGCTACGACCCCACGTTCCCTCCCAAAATGAAACTGGGCGGTAGAGCATCAGGTTGGCTGCTTGATGAAGTATCAAGCTGGATATCCAACCTCTCCCCACAATCCTAAACCAAAAAACGCCCGCAAAGCGGACGCGTTCTGTAGCTCTTGGTCGAGTATAGGATAGCGTCTTTGCCGCCGCCGGGCAAGGAGTAAGTCATTGAATATATTTGAAAAAGGCGCAATTCGCGTCAACAGTTGGGCTGACCTGCCGAACCCAATCGCACTCATGCATTACAGAGTGACGAACGGACCAGGCGAAATATCCGAAATCACAGTCGGCAAGAAAGAGCGGAGCATGCTCGAAGGCTTGCGCAACAACCGCATCTACGCCGCCTCGGCAGCGCGACTGTCGCACCATGTACACTTGCTTCGAAGCAAAGGAGTAATCGTCCACACTGAGCGCTACTACGGTGAAGACCAAAGCACCAAGTTTGGCATCTACAATCTTGTGCCGGAAGTCATCGCTCACAGCGAACTCGAGGTGTCTGCATGAACCTCGAAATAGCACTGAACATCACAGCAAAAGGCAAGCCGGTTTTTCCGGCTTGCGACAAAACGAAAGCGCCGCTCGTCAGAGGCTGGCAAAACCAAGCAACGGTCGATCCTGGGCAAATACGAACCTGGTCGCGCAGGTTTCGCAATTGCGCCTGGGGCCTTCCCTGCGGCCCCCTGAGCGACATCTTTGTTCTTGACTTGGACGTCTGCGGCGAAAGCAAGGCAGCCACAGGGAGGGCCTCTCTGGGCCTCCTGGGCCATTCCAGGCTAGTCGAGGGGCCGAGAGTTGTCACGCCCAGTGGTGGCGAGCATCTATACTTCCGCGACTGGTCCGGAGCCAGGAACACGGTCTCAAAGCTTGGCGACAAGATAGACACGCGAGCCGGTGGCGGCTACGTCATTGCGCCTGGGTGTCAGATGCAACATGGGAGCTACAGTGGGGACGTCGCGTTCGACAGTCTCCCGTCTTTCCCGATGGGATTGCGAGCACGGCTAAGCTCGACTGCAGCGCAGCGCAGGTCTCCTTTAGACCTGGTAGCTCCTCCAAAGCTGGAAGAGGCGCGTGAGCTTCTAAGCTACATCACGCCCGACTTGTCTTATGACGAGTGGTTGAGCGTGTTGATGGCGCTGCACCATGCGTATGACGGCAGCTATGAAGGCCAAGAACTTGCAGATGAGTGGTCTCAAGGGGGGTGCCGTTACCAACCAGGATGTGTGGAAGTTCGCTGGCCGGGCTTTGGGCGGCGCAAAGGTGTGACCTGGGCGACCGTTCCAGCTTTAGCCAAAAAACATGGTGCTGACCTAAGCGACATCGCCAAGAAGCATCGAGGTGCTGCACATGATTGACCCAATAGCTGAGAGAGCAGGCATGCTCGCCTCCCAAATGTTGCCGTTGTCGCGTATAGACGCTGTGCGGAACCAGAAGGCGTTGGTCAAAGGCTGGTTGAGCGCCGGAGGTCTCAGCGTTGTCTATGGGGCGTCTAACGTAGGTAAGACGTTTGTCGTTCTCGACTTAGCGGCGCACGTTGCTGCTGGCGCTGAATGGCGCGGCTCAAAGACCAGGTCCGGCTGCGTCGTGTACATTGCAGCGGAGGGCGGCGGAGGTATTCGTAACCGCATCGCAGCCTTGAAGAGTGCGCGCTCGCACCTCACGCAGAACGACAACCTACTGCTTTTGCCAGCGTCCGTGGACCTTCACGGAGAGCAAGACGCCATTGCAATCGTCGAAGCTATCGACCGCGTACTCGACGGCAAAGAACCGACACTGATAGTCGTCGACACGATGGCACGCACAATGGGCCAAGGAGACGAGAACTCGTCCAGGGATATGGGGCAGTTCATCGCAAATTTGGACACCATTCGTGATACCACAGGGGCTCATGTCCTCATTGTGCATCACAGCGGAAAGAGTGCGGACCGTGGCGCCCGGGGTTCGTCAGCTTTGAGGGCGGCCGTCGATACTGAGATATCCGTGTCGGAAGGTTGCAAGATAACCTGCGAAAAGCAGCGCGATATGGCGCAAGCTGCTCCGTTGTACTTTGCGCTGGAGTCGGTTGAGCTTGGCGAAGACGAAGATGGGGAGGTCATTCGCAGTGCAGTCGTAAAAAGCGCTGAGAAACCCCGACCTAAAGTTAAGCCGCTAACGGGGCGCAATGCAGTTGCGGCAGAAGCCCTGATGTCAGCGCTGAAAGCTGAAGGTGCGCACGTCATCGAGGAAGGTCTGCCACATGACGGACCAGTCTTGCCGCTCGCACGGTGGCAATCAGCCTGCAAGACGGCCGGTTTGGTTGAAGGCGACGCAACCGCAGCGGCACAAAGGAAGGCCTTCCAGAGGGCAAAAGACGGCCTCCTGGGCGCTGACTGTATACGCATCCACGGCAACTGGGTGTGGGCGACAGAGCCGTTATCTATGGAACGACCAGGGGGTGGGACAGGGTGCGTGACACCGTGACCACCCATAGGGTGGTGGTCACGTCCGTCACACCTGCAACCCGAGCGGGACAAGTCACCTTGTCCCGTGACGGTCACAAGTAGTCACGACAAATCCGCACAACACTTATGCTGCCAAGCAACGCACCTGGCAGTAATCTCCTCAAAAATTGCAAAGGAATAACAATGACATATCAGCAATCCAACCTGGACGAGCAAGACCGCAACACTTCAAGAGACACCGTCGTCGCTCCGTCAGAAGTCGCAATGGCGCAAAGCTATGTGCAGGCGAATAGGCATAGATTGAGAGTGAATCCGCATCGCGTTCGAGAAGGCTGTGACATCTGGATGAAATGGTCGGCCAAGCAAGGAATTGACACTGTCCTAGACAATGAGTTCGGGATTGGCCCGAGGAAGCGAGTTGGGGGGAGCGGAATTTCACACGCTCACAACGGAAGAGATGCCTGATCATCAGCATCAAAATAGCCGTTTAGAATGGATGCAAACGACGCCAAATCATTTGGGGCATCCAGCAATCACAAAACCAGGAAGAGATCCAAATACGACGTACATTGAGCCATTGACGAAGATTTCAGGCGGCGGTGCACCGCATAATAACATGCAACCTTACATCGCTCTGTACTTTTGTAAAAAGAGATGAAGACTGGGTATCTAATGGAAGAACCGCATTGATTTGCTTCCTAAGAAACGGATGGTGTAGGCGGATAACCGCTCATAACATTAATCGCATTATGGGTCATAAATACTGACCCATTTTTCGCCGAGAAGGTTTATTATGTGGACTTTGTTGCTAAGAACTTGAAGGCCTTTTAGGATGATTAAGTGCGGTCTTGCTCACCATAGCCCAACTCCGTTTTCTCCGTCTATTGTCCGCTATAGCACAAAAATCTGTTATACTATCAACTTCCTAGTTGCATTGCCGCAGGGAGACTGAGACTCTGGCCAGCACCTGGTTCTAGGCTTGCAACTGGCCTGCCGTTGGAGTTTTCGGCCCAGCCGGTATAAATTTATTCCCTAATTTTCCTTACGTTCCAACGAATAGATCATCCGATCAAAATTCTGGTTGCGGGATTAATATGGCCAATCCCTATCGAACTAACAAGGAGCTGGGCCTTCAAAGTCAACTTTCAGGTCGCGGAAGCCACTACTCGCCCTATCCACAAAACAACAAGACAGCTAAGATGATGGGATGCAACACAACCGGCCGTCGGAAATCCGGGCATGGTCAGACAAAATGAGAATCTTATGAATAAAGTCTTTGACGATCTATCAGACCCACTCAAGAATACTCCATCGATCTTCGATGGCTATGTTATCAGCGACCTGTCATTTAGAGTAAGCCCATATATTCTTGAAGCGCCAGAGTTGAACTCGCCTAATGAGTTTAGGAACAAATTCATAGTTCACTCAATCGATTCTTCTGAGTTTGGTGCGGTGGTGGGTCAGAAAAATGTTCCACGAATCTTCGCTATCCAGCAAATTGAAACGCATATTCACAAAGTATCTCACGCTGCTGGAAGAGTTGTTCAGGCGTTCACTGTTTTCCCGAGAGAGCGCTTGCTAGTCGAAACAAGAAAAACAACAACCCAATCCAGCACGGTTGCGATAACAGAGAGTGTAATCGAGTCTGCCTCTACAGAAGCCGTCAAGGAAATAACGGACGAAGTCGCAAACGAAACAGGAAGTACTAACACGCAACAGACTTCATGGGAAGTTGGAGCTAAAGGTGGCTTCGGAGGAATAGGTGCAAACGCGAAGTTGTCTGGGTCGGAAACTGCATCTCAAACGGCCAAACAGCTAACAAAGTCGATTCGAAAACAGGCAAACAAAGTTGCGCAGAACAGAAAGACAGAATTCAAGCTTCATACCGAAGAACTTGAAGAAGAAACCAATGTTTTTTCAAAAACTAGAACCTTCTTCAATGCTAACTATGACTCTCCAATGAATGTCTCAGTTCACGAATCTTTGGGTCATTATATTGTAATTACGCAGGTAGTGGGACAGACTCTCGTGTATCAATCCAGGGCACGAGATTATGAGGTTCGACTTGCAATTTCTGGCGAACGGACGATCGCTGAAAGGCAAGTCGAAGAATTTCTAGATCAAATATCTGTAGGAGACGAAAACGATCCCCATGTTGAGTTGGACGTTGCGGTGAAGGATGCTTTAACTCTCAACGTTTTGCAGGACAACGGCGGAACGACACCTGGCCACTATACAGTCGAAGACGGGTTTAGGCCGAGGGACAAGATAACTTTCGAGTCAAACATACTCGAGACTAAGTACACATTTAGGCTCCAAGGAGTGCCGATTGAAATAGATGAAATTCAACTTCCTAGTGGTGACGTTATTGGCAGAGTTCTCAAAGGTTTGGGAGATGGGCGGGGCGATCTAGCCACAAGCCTTCACAAGAGCATTGAACAGCTGATGGTGGAACGGCAAATGGTCGCAGAATCTGGGAGGAAGTTGATCAATGCACTTTCGGAAAAAATGGCAAACGCTGGAACTGTTGAAGAGGCTCAAGAGTGGGCACGTCTTGCGGTCTATTGTCTGGAAGCAGTCTCCGAGAATGAAGAGTTACTGGAGAGTTTTGAGGAACCGGAGCAATGATACGACGTCATCAATCGATTGTAGCCGAATATGCCGTTTTGCTATACCTGTGCGCCGCAAGCGCTGCCTTTGCGCATGATCCACCTGGAGAAACGTTAGTAGATCGAACGGCGACTGGCGGAGCGGCCCCTGCAACCTGTTATCTGGAAGATCGGATATCGCATGATTCAAATGGAAATCATCAAATCATCGCAGGAGGTGTGACGCCACGAGGTCCCTGTCCCAAGTTCTATTCCACTACTGTGATAGACGCGAAAGTATCGAGGTTGAGCAGAGTCGCTGACCAAGGGGTTCAACGTTCCCAACAGAACGCGCGCAGGCTACAGGAGTTAGAAATGCAACTTATAGAGGCAATTCAAAGGATTGAAACTCTCACTAATGAGTTGGACACCGTAACGGAACAGTTACGGCAGACACAAAACACCGTGTCGACACATAGAGAAGATTTCAGCAAACACAATCACGATGTAAACGGGGAACCTTCAGGATCACCACAATACTGAAAAATCATAGTCCACTCGGTGCTGCTTGCACCTCTCTTTCGAAGGCCTCAATTGAAATTGTTGCCCCATAGGTATCATAGAGATTCATACCTAGTAGTATTGCTTTTGTGTCCCTTGGATCGTCAATAAAAAAGAGAACTGGCGGCATACGTGCCGCCAATACAGCTTCTTCCATGGGATTGTAGTCGCTTGTAAGAAACTGATGAATCGCAGCACCCAGAAGCAGCGTGTACTTTGAAAACCCGCTAGCACGACCTATGTACCCATAATGGACGTTTCCCCAGACGTCAGTCTTGAGCCGACGGCCACCAAATAAGTGCGACTTCTTCGGAAGCGCATTTATGACGTGTTTATAATCCCACGGTGCACCCTCACCGACTAAAGCTTTGAAGGTAAGGAGTGCTTTCACAAAATCAGCGGAAAATGAAGGATCGAACCACTTTCGTGAGTCATCCGGTCTCAACAAACTTCTCAGCTCTCTCACTTCCGACCCAACAGCGTTTTCCAGCATTTTGGCATGAATAAACTCAGCAGGAGATACAGTTTGGTTTCTCAGAGCGAGCGCATCAACTCTGATAGTTTCTAATGTGCACTGCTCCAAAGTAGGAACAATCCGAGCGCTCGCTAACGGGTCAGAGATCTGGTTCAAGAAAGAGCGATCGATCATGCAAATCGTTTGGCGGTAGCGTTACAACGTAACGGACGGTATTCTTTTCTAATGTTAGTTCACCTGAACCGCACACGCAATCTCGACCACGCTAACCCGATCCAATTCTTGCATGACTTACAAAGAGGAGTGTCCCCTTGAACCACCTAAGTAAATCCCTATTGATGGCAGCCGCCTACGCAACAACGGTTGTCGCCGCATCGCCCGCAATCGGTCAGGACGGTCGCGGATGGTACATTAATGCAGGTCCGATTGGACAGTATTGCCACCCAAGCATTGCTTACGCGCAAAGTGGGAACGACTGTCCGAAATTTTATGACATTGACCAAGTCGATGCGAAATTCGCAAACGCATCTCTGTCTTGGATTGGTCCTTTGAGGGCAACTACTGCAGATCACAGTAGGAGACTTCAAACCCTAGAACAGAAACTAGGCGCCGCCCTACAAGAGATCAGAATGCAGAACGCTCAAATCGTCGCTCTTCAATCAGAACTACAAACGGCGCTAACCCAACTACGGCAGACTCAATCAACCGTGAGTGGTCACCGAAACGACTTTAATGAGCACAAACATGATGGAAATGGTGCCGTCGTAATCCCATAAATGTAGAACTCTTCAGGTGTGCAAGTCAGATTGCGACGTGACCAATTTGGGATTGCTTTGCCAGATAGCTCGGAACGAGCCTATTCGCCCTGCAGCAGATCAACGGCCTAACTACATCAAAACGAAGGGTACAACCTTCTATGTTTCAGTGCGTATTTGTCTGTCTACTCGTAACCCCGCTTCGCTTTCGCCATGTGCAGCTCAAAGCGCGCATCCTTGGCTTCAGCTTCCGTAGAAAACCAATCCGTGCGCACCTGGCCAGAGCTGCCAATCCTCCCCCAGTTGCGCACAAGGCCCCAATCTCCGAAGAGCCCTCGCACGATTTCCAACCTATAGAATCTATGAAGATTGGTTTCTGCCTGTGTTCTGGTCAGATACATGACCCCTGACCTACCCCCACATCCTTGATGCGATGTCTCGTTCTTCTTTGCCTACTGCATCAGCGTAGATGGCTGTCGTGGTGAGCTGCGCATGCCCCATCCACTTCTGGAGCATGTTCAGCGGCACACCATTCACGCTCGCATTGATCCCAAACCCATGGCGCAGACCTTTCGGACTGCGATGGGGCGCATCCGGAATCCCCGCCTCGATCATGATCCGTTTCACAATCTGCCACACCCGCGTCCGGCCAAGCACCCAGATCGGTGCGTTCGCTTGTCGTTTCGATTTCTGGGCTTCTCGAATGCCGTGCGCCGTATTCAACGTGTCCAGGTAGTCTGGCGGTACCGGAACGGTACGATACACCTCCTTTTGCCTACCTGCCGCGTCCTTGCGCTTCTTCAGGCTGCGGATCACAATCGTCCCACCGGACAGGTCCACCCGGGCTGGGGTGATCTCCAAGAGCTCGGACGGACGACACCCGGTAAAGTGCAACGTCTCACAGAGCGTCCTATCACGCGCGGGCTGCCTGCGTGCAATAGCCAGGAACGCAGCCCGCTCTTCTTTGTTCAGATAGAGACGGTTTCCGGTTGGATCGTAGAGGCGCATTTCACTCATGTGAACACTATACGCGAAAACTGTTCACTCCGCGAGCATCAATCTCGGGTTATCTACCGCCCCTGCCCTGCTCGGGCGCAGCTACAGTGAACAGAATTAAAAATAGTGTTAAGTCTTCTTGCCAAACCAGAAGGTAAGTACGTTTCGAGGCAAAGGAAAGAAAGAGTATGGCGTTCTCCTTCGCCAGTATTTCCCGCCTATTGTTACACAAACTGAAAGGGGCCATACTTCGGAAAGCAGCCAAATAACAAAGTTTTGATCGGAGTCCTGTTTCAATGGAGATGCATGAGAAATTTGATTTTCATACGGTGAAAAACGACAACTACGTCGTCATGCGAGCATCGAGTGGTTTTTCAATAGACAACAGTAGACAGAGCTTGAAATTACTCACCAGAAACGCTGACAAAACGTGGACGATGTTGGCGATAGGTCAGCAGGATTTGGTTGAGATCTTGGAGATTGAACCGGATACCCTGGTTGGTGAACCGAACAGCAATACAACGAACACAATATACAATCCTTCTGTGGCATCGTCACTTAATCAAGGGATGCAAAATGTTGGCTCGGCGATAGGAACTGGCATCGCTAACAAGATCCAAGAACGCAAAGCCCGAGAGAGATCTGGCATCTTATTTCGAATAAGATACATCGACAGACCTGAAGTTATGATCAACATCCCAGACGCAGGGCCCCGGAAACAAGCATTCGAGGCTGCGCGACAGTTCCTAAGGGAAGGAGCTGTCGCGCAGAACAAGATCGACTTTCCAATGAGCCTCGATGACGTTTCGCATGATCCGCAATCAGATCGCTCCAAGACCCTTGTGGAAAAAGAACCTGCAGAGCTGCTGGTTAATTTTGTCAAGCATCCTGCTACTTCCATTTTTGCATCCGTTGGATCTGGCGGGGCAGCATACAGTTTATATAACTACTTGGAGAGCCACCAAGGCTTCCAAGACGCCGGGCAAGAAGACCGCGTAGCATTCTACGTCTTCATTACCGCTGCCATAGTGTTTGGAGTTTTTGCAGTGGTGAGAATGATCAGACGTGAAAAATCACAGTAATTGCTTGTTTGCTATGCAAATGTGAGCCTTGCACCTGATTTTTGCACCACATCCACAGCTTGATTTTCTTTGAAAATGCCTATGGTAGTTAAGTCATGACTTATGCACCAACGACAAACATTGACCGTTGAATTCAGAAGCTATCAGTAGTCCACGCGCCAAACCTGCTTTGCCACTCTGGCGAGCTTTTTCTGGTTCTGTTCCACCTTGCTGCATGTCCAATCTTCGGAATTGAAGATAATATCCGAAATCGATAGAGCTGCAGCCGCTTGGTAGTGAGCTAGTTTCTCGGCAAAGGGTTTGTTCGATATCTCTCGATTCAGACCGCTGCTCAGTAGCGTCATGTTTCCTAGACGATCCTTGAAATCGTCAGGATCAACGTCGTCTCGACCCTCACAGAACGTCTGCCACTCCTCTAGTTTGAATTTCTTAGGCAGTACATGCTCAAGATTCATCGAAAAGGCGCTTTTGTCGACAACTCTTCCACTTTCCGCCTCCATCTGGTTGTTGATCTCGCGCAATATGTACCTTGCGATAGCGGCTTGAGTGATCGATCTTTCTGCGAAGGCATCGGTAAACTCGGCATCGGTCGGATACAGCCCTTCTATGCGCTCGAAGACATCCTTCGCGGAGCAAGTGGGGTTATTGCGAACAAAGAGCGCTGCGTCGGTAAAAGTTCTCTCGATGTTACCAGTCCCACTTCCCATTATGATACTATAGCGGAATGCGAAGGTTCGGACCATTCGTAGAACAGAAGGGAAGATCGTTTGATTTTCGTCCAGAACTGACAAAAGCAATGGATTGTACTGATTGACACCAAACAACATCAAATCTTCGAGGTGCCGTTGTACCTGTTCGCGCTCGCTAGCCTCGAATATCGACCAAAGTTGTGAGTTGGGCTCATACAGTGACGCATAGACATCAGCCGCTTTTCGAAGTTCGCGTGAGAAACGGTAGACGCTGCTCTTCGACTGAAAATTATCTTTGATTTTTTTGAACAGGTCTTTGTCGCGAACAACGGCAAATCGAGAAAGCCAGTAGTGTCGAAGAAACCGTTTGGTTTCAATGCTTGCAAGACTGCTAGACATCTCTTGCCAATTCTCCTGCACGTCTTCCAAGCGGTCTTCTGCACGTGAGAACAGGTAATTTTTCAGGAGGTCTGCCACAGATAGCGCTAGTCCTCGATCGTTCAGTGTTTCGAACAGCATATATGCGTCATAGTCATCCTGAACGGTGATCTCGATGACCTGCACAGTCCTGTCGATGACAGAAGTTATTTCTCGGAGGTAATCAGCCATGGACTTTCCACGTTCGATCTCCGCATCAATGGCTTTGCGAAAGAAAAGGTACGCATTCGCGATTAGCTTGTTGGATTTCCTTTCCCTTCGACCTCGACTGTCCGCCGTCAGGACTTCGATGTCTCCTCCGTCTACAATTTTTGTTTGATAATATTGCCGATTCAGCGCGTTCAGCGTGATCTTTGGGTTGGACAGGTCAGAATCGAATTCATAATTTGCGATAAAATGGTTGTTCACATTGCTCGCCGGATTGATCAAACCACGCGCATTTGCCGCGTCTCTTAAAGCACAGAGCAGTAGTGAGACTGTGGTAAGTCGCTGTTGACCATCGATGACTTCGAACGCCGCCGCGTTCCCAGTATCCTTGAGAACAATAGATCCAATGAAATAACTGTCAGCACCATCATCAATTGCACGATTGATGTCTTCCCAAAGCTGTTCAACCTCTTCCTCTGTCCAACTGAAATCCCGCTGAAAACGTGGTACGGTATACGGAGTTGCTCTACGAAGTAGCGACCCGATCGAACAGGAGTCGGTCTTGATTGTGGGCATGCTAGCTAGTGTCCGTCAAAAATGGTGCTCTAAAAGGTCCAACGACAAATAGCTAATGTGAACGCTTGTTGCCACACGTTAAGCCGGACCATTGTGCAGATATCCGATCTGATGGCGCATAAGCCCTTGTATGTGAACTTCCAATGACTGCCGGATGCAGCAGCTGCGATACTGAGTGTCTGCTTTATATGTCTTTGCATAGTCCACTCGCGGTCGCAGCGAAGGTCGCCTTTCCGCCGATTCTGTGGAAAAACAACGTGTTGCGAGCGCAGAAAAGCCGAGATCGACGAACCGATCGATGGAGCGTAGCAGGTGATCTTGCGGAACATGATCTTCCAGCGAGAACTCGTAGAACAGCGCCGCCTGTGCTTCCTGCCTCGGTCCCATCATCGTTCAATCCCTCCCTACAGGAAGAATTGAATCAGCAACTTAGGCCCCAATCAACAAAGAGTTTTTCAACAAAATACGCCCACCTTGCCAACTTGCTGCGTACGCATTGATTTCAGCCTTGGGCTCATTCCCGCGCTTCGCCGCGGTCGGCATGAATGTTCAGTATGCGTCGGCCACGAAGATACCCGCCGCATCGGTGAAAGCTTGAAATGGGGGCCAGTTCATACGGCTGCCTTTCACCACCTAGCACCGCCTAGGCTAGAATCTGACCATCAACCGGCAAACTATTGAAAAATTGTTGCAAATCACCACACCCCGGTCTTGGAGAGGTGATATTTCACACGCGGGTGAACCGCGGGTTAGTGGACGACATCTATTTCAAGATTGGACACCCCGGGGGCATAGACCTAACGTTCCATGAGGCGGAACTCAATGCGTCGGTTCTGTGCACGACCAAGACTGGACGAATTGTCAGCTATGGGTCGATGCTCCCCAAAACCGTTTGCCGATAGACGGGCAGGATTGAAACCGAGCACATCCACCATGTATCTGACCACCGACAAGGCCCTTGCCTGGCTTAGCTCCCAGTTGTTCTCAATACCATCAACCGAACTTGTCATTGGTATTGCATCTGTGTGTCCATCTACCTGCAGCACCCAGTCAACATTTTGCTCTGATGCTATCGATAGCAGCACTCCCTGCAATTCCAGAGCGACCCGTTTCACGACTTCTGCGCCGTCATAGGTCAGCTCTGCTCTAGAACTACGAAACAGGCCAGCACTGGCCAAAACAACCCTGTTTCTGTCCACTTGAACAACACCGCTTTTCGACAGCCGCATTTCCACTCGGTTTAGAAACTCGCTGCGGGTTTCAGCGAGTGGGTCCATTTGTGAACGGATCCTTTTGAATTCTATTGCCAGTAGGCTCGCCTCGTCCTCCAGCCTTTTTCGTTCGGCCTCCTCAAGTTGCCTTCGTTTTCGCTCTTCGGAAGCGACGCGCGCTAGGGCAGTGTTGAGATGCGTTCCTAACGATTGCAACTGTTCATCGCGTTTAGAGTCTTCAGTTTTGGCTTGATCCAGCAAGTCTTGAAGCTGACCGAGTTGTACACGCAGCGCACTGATTTGCGAGTTCAAAATAGAAACTTGCATTTCCGCTTCCTTAGCGCGGTCCGTTTCCTTATCCACAGCGGATCTAGCGGCAGCAAGCAGGGTTAGAGTCTGTTCTGATTGTTTCGTAGCCTTTTCGAGAGCGGCCTTAGAGGTCGCGAAGGCAAGTTTGCTTTCGTGCAATTCATCTTCAAGTTCAGTTACCAGTTTGGCGTGTTGAACTCTTTCGTCCTGGATGGTCTCCGCAAGTTCACCTGCGGCGAACTTGGCTTCCGCTAACTTCGCTTCAAGGGTTCGAATTTCGCGTTCTAACAAGTTGTTCTGTGCTATTCGGTCAAGCCTATTGTCGCGCTCTTGCTCGAGACGGGTTTCAAGGGCTTTGAGTTGACGGCGCAGTTTATATACTTCCTGTCTTGTCCGAGCCTCGCCCAGAGACATACCCACCGACATAGGCACGCCATGCTTAAAATGGCCGGTAAATTCTAGACCCTGGGCGGACAACGCAGCTGTTTTAACTGTCGGCGACACAAAGAAGAACTCGCCAGCGTTTGACCCAAAATCCCAAAGCTTGGGAGTTATGCTCTTTCGCCAACCGACTTCGCGACGTAATTCTTCCACGCGAAGCTGAACAAAGCGCTCCAACTCGTTCATACTTATCAGGCCATCCGGTTCAAACCTGCCGTCCACTTCAGCTCCTCCGCGGAGGCCCTCCAAGATTGCATGCGTGAACACGGAACCTTCCAGCCGGTCTAACGCAATCGTTTCCTCATTCTCCGTACCCGCAGTCAAAATATGTCGACTTGGCTTGGCCATAACGGACAATGATAGCTTGCGGGCGTAACTTTGAGGGCGAGAGCCTGCGTGCCCACTGAAACAGCTATCTAGCAGGTACACGACCTGCTTGGCGAGCAGGCGCTCGTCCCACTCGCGCAGTCTCTCCATCGATACCATTCGGCTAGTTTGCGTTTCCGCAGCAGACGCAGTGGGTAAATATCCCCGCTTCTTTCCGAACCGGTCTTTCAGCGTATGCCCGTGACCGGACCAGTAAAAAACAAACCTGTCACGTTCACCTACCCTGGACGTAAAGTCGTCCTCCATAAGCGCGCGAATGCGTTCAGGTGTTGCGTCCTCTTCTGTTAGAAGATGTACGTAGTCGAAACCCGCCTCACTAAGCAAATAGTCCTTGATACGTATCGGGTCTTTAGCTGTCGGTAGTGACGTAAAGTGTTCGAATTCGCTAATGCCTATAACGAGAGCATAGCTTCGACTGTATCCGAGTTCATCGCCCGTGAAGTATTGTACAAGCTGCTTGCCCCACTCGCCGACTTCCCGTGGTTTTTCGAAGACTTGGTCGAGAGCAATTGCTTGCGAAGCAGTCAGGGCAAGCGCCAGCGGAAAAGTAAGCGCGGCCCCGATAGATTTCATCGAAAAACGCATTCAGCGACCAATCTGCAATTGCAATGCGGCTAGCTTAGTGTGGGTGACGTGGATTCGGCAACTCTGACGTGCTTCGGGCAAACTGATTTGCTCATGAAGCTACCTCACTTGAAGTTTCCGTAAGAGGCAAAGGTCGCAAAAAAAGCACCATGAGGGTCAAAGTGGGGGACAGAAAGCCAAGCCCGCATGTAAATTTAATTGTTTTCAAATACTTACAAGGGCGCTGTGGCGGACCGAGGAGGATTCGAACCCCCGACCCCTTGATTCGTAGTCAAGTACTCTATCCAGCTGAGCTATCGGTCCGTGAAGCGCGGGTGTAAGCGGGAGGCGCGAAGTTTGCAACCCCTGATCTGGTCACAGTGGCACCAATTTGGCACCGGTCGATCATAGAATTGCCGTAAGCCGGTCGCGCGCTCCTAGGCGCCAGCGATATCATCAAGCGCGCCGTCTCCTTTTGGAAGACGGATCGAGAAGATGGTGCCAGTTTGGTCCGTTTTGACCAATTTTAGAGAACCGCCATGACCACGTACCAGTTCTGATGAGATTGCAAGGCCAAGCCCAGACCCACCTTTCGTCGAGCCGCCTTGGAAGGGAGTGAAAAGATGTTCGCGCGCCTTGGCGGGCAGACCGGGACCGGTATCGGCGATGTCAATGATCCATGCTTCGCTTTCTTCTCGCGCCTGAACACAGATTTCTCCGCCCGCATTGCTCGCAACGATCGCTTGGCGCGCATTGCGAACAAGGTTTGAGATCACTCGGAAGAGCTGTTCGGCATCCGCACGCACAAAAAGCCCCTGGGGGATGTCCTCACTAATGGAGACATCATGTCCTTGGGTGGCCAATCGCTCGCTATCCACGACGTCCGCGACAACCTCTGACAAAGGAACAATTCCAAGGCGCGGCGCAGGTTCTTCGGCGCGACCAAAGGCAAGCGTGCTTTCACACAAGTGCACGGCCCGGCTGATCGAGTTTACGAGCTTCGGTGCCATACGCCGGACAAGCGGATCCTCCGAGCTTTCAATCCGGTCGGTGAAAAGCTGGGCAGAGGTTAGGATGTTGCGCAAATCATGGCTAATTTTTGAAACCGCCGATCCCAACTGCGCCAGCCGATCTTTCTGCCGCAGTGAATGCGTCAGTTCGGTCTGCAGTTTCTGAAGCGCCTCTTCGGCCTCGCGCAGCTCACGCACGCCCGCCTGCGGTTGGATGATCCCGCGCGCATCCTCGGGTGCTGCGGCATAGCGCTGCATGTAGTCGACAACGCCCTTGATCGGATGCACCAAAAGCCGTCGCACCGCCAAGAAGAGCAGCGAGGCCGTGATGACAGAAATCACGGCCGACAGGACCAAAATGCGCAGACCGTAGTCAAGCATAGCCGCACGCAGGCTGTTCGTTTCCATCGTGACTTCGATCAAAAGGCCCGCGTCCCGCACGGGCGCTCCGATCACCCGGATCACTTCGGGATCTGGCATCCAAAGGCGCAACATTGCGTCGCGGATCAGCACGACCGCTGTTGCGTCGCGCAGATCGAACGTTCCGGCGATTGGTTTGGGCATCGGCGCCGACAACATCAACTGGCGCACTTCATCGCGCCGCAAGACCACGTTGAAAACCTCGGCGTTTTCCAAAAGCTCAACTTCCAACTCTTCGCTCAGCATATCGTCGGCCAAAAGCGCTAGGGACGCGATTTGCGCCCGCTCTAACCGGGCTAGCAAATAGGCCTCGCGGAACCGGGCAACCGACGGTACGAAAATTAAAATCTCGGCCAACATCACGAAAATGGTGGTGAGGATCAGAAATCGGCCCGAAAGAGAGTTCATCGCTGGTCTTCTAGGTCACGGCACAAAGCGTTGCACAAACCCGACCACACGTTTGACGGTTGGGTTTTGGAAAAGCCGCGGGGTGAAATAGGCGCCTGCGGCACGTTTGGTGACCTCGCCAATGGTCGGATAGGGTGAGACCATGGCCGATATTTGGCTCATTTTCAAGCGGTTAGCAAGGATCAGCGACCAGGTGTTTGCGATTTCGCCGGCCTGGTGCCCCACGATGGTCGCGCCAATGGGCCGCCCTTTGAGGATCATGACCTTGATGAACCCTTGGGTTTTGCGTTCGGCAATGGCGCGGTCATTGTGCGAAAAGTCAAAGCGCGCGACTTCGACCGTGTCGCCATATTCAGCGCGCGCCTGCGCCTCCGTGAGGCCGACTTGCGCCAGCTCCGGGTCAGTATAGGTGGCCCACGGGATATGGTCGTTGCGGGTCTTAGATGGCAGGCCAAAGAGCATAGAGCGGATGATAACGCCCGCATGGTAGCCTGCGACATGCGTGAACTGCAGCCCTCCGGCGACGTCGCCGATGGCATAAACCTTGCGGTTGGTCGTGCGCAGGCTGTCGTCGACCTTGATCCCGGTTCGGGTTGTTTCGATCCCGGCAGCCTCCAGGTTCATGGTTTCGGTATTGCTCTTGCGGCCGACCGCGACCAGCACATGCGATCCCTGAATGCGGCGCCCGTCTTGGGTCGCGACGGTGATCTGCCCATCTGACCCGGTGATCTCGCTGGCCAGCGCCTCTTCCAAGATCTCGACGCCCTCAGCCCGCAGCGCGGCTAAAACCAAGGCCGCCGCTTCGGGATCGTCTTTGGCGAGCGCTTTGGCCCCTTCGATCACGGTAACTTTCGCGCCCAACCGGATATGGGCCTGGGCCATTTCAAGGCCAATCGGGCCGCCACCAATGATCAACAGGTGATCCGGACGGTCGCGTAGCTCAAAGATCGTTTCATTGGTATGGTAGGGCACCGTGTCGAGACCGGGGATCGGCGGCACGAAAGGCCGCGACCCAGTTGCGATCACGATGCGGCGCGCTTTGATGCGCGTGTCGCCTGCCTCTACCTCCGTGGGCGAGACAAACCGCCCAAATTCACGGATGACATGGACGCCCAGGCCTTCGAACCGCTCTTGGCTGTCGACCGGTTCGATCTGCGCGATGACATCGGCCACATGATCTTTCGCGGCTGCATAGTCGATGCGCGGTTCAGTGTTCTCGACGCCGTAAGGGGCGGCATGGGTTTGCGCGTGGGCCGCTTTGGCGCTTGCAATCAGGGCCTTAGAGGGCACACAGCCGAAGTTCAGGCAATCGCCCCCCATCTTGTGCCCTTCCAGCAGCACAACCCGCGCGCCCATCTGCACCGCACCGGCGGCTGTCGACAAGCCACCGGACCCGGCGCCGATGACCAGAACATCTGTTGTCAGCGTTTTCATAGGCTAGAGGTCTTTCGACGGCACGAAGGCCTTAATAACGATAGGCAACACGGCCAGGGCGCAGAGGCCCAGGATCGGCCACAGGATATGGGGTGCAAAGATCAGCCCAAAATCTGGCGCGTCGCCATTGGCAAAGACAGTCCCCAGCCCAGCGCCAATAGACGTATAGACCAAAGCGCCCGGGATGATCCCCAAAAAGGTCGATACGACATAGCGGTAGAGCGGCACGCCAAGGAAGGCGGGCAAGAGGTTTGCGACCACGAAAGGAACCACGGGCACCAGACGAATGAGAAAGAGCATCGACCACTGGTTTTCGTCCAAGCCTTCCTTGATGCGACCGATCTTGCCATCGGATTGGTCCAGTTTCTCGGCCAGCCGCTGACCCAGGCCCACGCGGGCCGCCTGAAAGATTATGACAGCGCCCAGTGTGGCCGCGGCCACGTTCAATGTCGTCCCGGTGACTGTTCCGAAGAGAAACCCACCCGTCAAAGACGCCGCCAGCGCGCCTGGCAGCGAAAAGGCGACGATGGCAACGTAAGTCAGCATAAACAGAACCACTGTGAGCGCGAAGTTTTCATCGCGATACGCCAGCAGCGCATCGTGGTTGTCGCGCAGAGCTTCGAAACTCAGGTAGTCCCTCAAAAAGTATGCGCCGAGCACAGCGGCCACCAAGATCGCCACGAGCGGGAAACGACGGGCAACTTCGGACCGGCGGATTTGAGTTGTGTCAGACATCGGCGCACTCCGAAATGTTGCGAAATGGAAAAGTTTGGTCCGCTCTACAGCGCTTGCCTTAAAGCTGGGCAAATTGGAACGCAGACCAAAGCCGGATCACGCGTGGTTGATCTGAGGTGACATGTTCGCGGCGTTCCAACAGGTTCTGAAACATTTTTTGCCCTGGCGGCTGGGAAATTGTTACAAACAGCGCCGTTTTCGGGGTCCAAGGGTTTGACAGGCCGCATTACCCGTTCTATTGCCCAGGCTTCGAATGATTCAGCTGGGATCCCTAGACCCGCTGCACCCGACCAATCTGGAGTGATGCGATGAAACGCACATATCAACCGTCCAACCTCGTGCGCAAGCGGCGCCACGGCTTCCGTGCGCGTATGGCAACCAAAGCTGGCCGCAAGATCCTGAACGCACGCCGTGCCCGTGGCCGTAAGTCGCTTAGCGCGTAAGCCAAGGTCGATTTGACAGTGTTGGAAACCGCCGAGCGCGCCGCCGCTCCGGCGGTTTTGTCATTTGAGGTGATGCGGCACCG